>NZ_JBXAHA010000028.1:0-106030 GCF_058794615.1 Cupriavidus sp. GW823-FHT07A04 | reverse complement strand
TTCTTTGCCTACTTTCTTGGCGAGACAAGAAAGTAGGTCGCCTCCCCGCAGGGGAGGTGAAACTGCAGTTGCCCTTGACGTTAAGCAGTTGCAGTTCAGAGCCCCCCAAAATCCCCTTACCGAACAATAGGCTTATACCGAATCCGCTTAGGCTTAGCCCCCTCCTCACCCAGACGTCGCTTCTTGTCCGCCTCGTACTCCTGATAGTTGCCCGGGAAGAATTCCACATGCGACTCGCCCTCGAAGGCCAGGATGTGGGTGGCGATCCGGTCCAGGAACCAGCGATCGTGGGAGATCACCATCACGCAACCGGCGAACTCCAGCAGCGCGTCTTCCAGCGCGCGCAGCGTTTCCACGTCGAGGTCGTTGGACGGTTCATCGAGCAGCAGCACATTGCCGCCGGAGATCAGCGTCTTGGCCAGGTGCAGGCGTCCGCGCTCGCCGCCCGAGAGCGTGCCCACGTGCTTCTGCTGGTCCGAGCCCTTGAAGTTGAAGCGGCCGATGTACGCGCGCGACGGCGTTTCGTAGCGGCCAACCGTCAGCACGTCGGCACCGCCGGAGATCTCTTCGAACACGGTCTTGCTGCCGTCGAGCGCATCGCGGCTCTGGTCCACGTAGGCCATCTTCACGGTCGGGCCGACCTTGATCTCGCCGCTGTCCGGGGTTTCCTTGCCGGTGAGCATGCGAAAGAAGGTCGACTTGCCGGCGCCGTTGGGGCCGATGATGCCGACGATGGCGCCGGGCGGCACCTTGAAGCTGAGGTCGTCGATCAGCAGGCGGTCGCCGTAGGCCTTGCTCACGCCGTTGAACTCGATCACCTCGTTGCCCAGGCGCTCACCCGCGGGGATGAAGATTTCCTGGGTTTCGTTGCGCTTCTGGTATTCCTGGCTGTTCAGTTCGTCAAAGCGCGCGAGACGTGCCTTGGACTTGGCCTGGCGGCCCTTGGGGTTCTGCCGCACCCATTCCAGTTCCTTGTGCAGCGCCTTCTGGCGGGCCGACTCGCTCGATTCTTCCTGCTTCAGGCGGGCTTCCTTCTGGTCCAGCCAGGAGCTGTAGTTGCCCTTCCAGGGAATGCCGTGGCCACGGTCCAGTTCCAGAATCCACTCGGCGGCGTTGTCGAGGAAGTAGCGATCGTGGGTCACCGCCACCACGGTGCCGGGGAAGCGCGTCAGGAACTGCTCCAGCCATTCCACCGATTCCGCATCCAGGTGGTTGGTAGGTTCGTCGAGCAGCAGCATGTCGGGGCGCGACAGCAGCAGGCGGCACAGCGCCACGCGGCGCTTCTCGCCGCCGGACAAGTTGCCGACCTTGGCTTCCCACGGCGGCAGGCGCAGCGCATCCGCCGCGATCTCCAGCTGCAGCTCGGCGTTGTTGCCGTCGCTTGCCGCCAGGATGGCTTCGTACTTGGCCTGGTCCGCTGCCAGCGCGTCGAAATCCGCGTCCGGCTCGGCATAGGCCGCATAGATCTCGTCGAGCTTCTTGCGGGCTTCGAACACACCGCCCAGCGCGGCCTCCACCGACTCGCGCACGGTTTGCTCGGGATCGAGCTGCGGCTCCTGCGGCAGGTAGCCAATGTTCAGGTTGGGCATGGGCGTGGCTTCACCCTCGATTTCCTTGTCGAGGCCCGCCATGATCTTCAGGACGGTCGACTTGCCCGAGCCGTTCAGGCCCAGCACGCCGATCTTGGCGCCCGGGAAGAAGGACAGGGAAATGTCCTTGAGAATGTGACGCTTGGGCGGGACGATCTTGCCCACGCGGTTCATGGTGAAAACGTACTGTGCCATGCGGATCCGGGTGAAATTGGGGGGAATCGGCCAAGTGTAGCAAAGCCGGTCCGCACAAGGCCCTTCATGACGCCCCTGAGGACGCCTTCCTGGCACGTGGCGCGGCACCCGGCGTGCCGGCTGCGCGCTTGCGCGCACGGGTCAGGCTGGAGGTCAGGCGGCGGTAAGCGATGTCCATATGCCGCTGCATGACCGCGCGCGCCAGCTCCGGATCCTTGCGGCGTAGCGCCGCCAGCACTTCGCGATGCTCGGCGATGGCCTGGGCCCAGACCTCGGGCGTCTCGAAGTGGCTGTTCAGTTGATCGAACAGCGGCCCGAGGCGCAAGTCGAAGAGCCGGCGCACCACGCCCACCAGCACGCTGTTGCCGGTGGCTTGCGCCACCCGCACATGGAACAAGCGATCCGCATCGAGCGGCTTGATGCCGGCGGCGGCTTCGGCGGCCATCTGCGCGATGGCCTCCTCGATCGCATCGAACTGGGCCTTGCGCCCGCTCCGGGCCGCCAGCGCGGCGACCTCGCCTTCCACCAGGGCACGTGCGCGGATCAGCTCGAGCGGGCCTTCCTCGCCGGACAGGTCGAAGCCGGCGTCGACGGATGACGGCGGCTCGCACACATAGATGCCGGAGCCCATCCGCACTTCGATATAGCCCTCAACCTCGAGCGCGATCAACGCCTCGCGCAGCGATGGGCGGCTCACGCCGAGCTGCACCGACAAATCCCGCTCCGCCGGCAGGCGCGAGCCCACCGGAAACTCGCCGGCCCGGATCAGCGTGCGCAACTGCGCGCTGATCTGGCGGTACAGGCGTTGCGGTTCGATCGAATGGATAGGCATGTGCAGCCCGAGCGTCTGGCGAAATTGGTTTGACCATTTGTCCAGCCGGCTGGAGTCTAGGCAGCGCGCCAGCGAATGTCCAGGCGGATTCATCGCGCGCCGCAGCATGCGCAGCGGCATCGGTAAAGACCACTAATTGGTAATACCAGTTTACCTGTCCAGACTCGTGAACTAGACTCCGCTCACTCGGCATGCATGCGGCAAGGCAGTGCAATCGGTCGTGGGCATCCGTATCTGCAGCGCACAAGAAAGCGGGCATCAGCACACGTGGCGCCTACGCGCCAGCCGTCGCTACGCGGCCCCGCAAGAACGCAGGAGACCCGAGTGAACGACGACAAGCCGACGCCCCCCAAGCGCCGCAGCCAGGCCTGGTTTGGCCGCCTCGACCGCGATGGCTTCATCTATCGCTCGTGGCTCAAGAACCGCGGCATTCCTCACGACCAGTTCGATGGCCGTCCGGTCATCGGCATCTGCAACACCTACTCCGAGCTCACGCCCTGCAACTCGCATTTCCGCACACTGGCCGAACAGGTCAAGATCGGCGTGTGGGAAGCCGGCGGCTTTCCGCTTGAATTCCCGGTGATGTCGCTGGGCGAGACCATGCTGCGCCCCACCGCCATGCTGTTCCGCAACCTGGCCAGCATGGACGTGGAAGAATCGATTCGCGGCAACCCGATCGATGGCGTGGTGCTGCTGATGGGCTGCGACAAGACCACGCCCGCGCTGATGATGGGCGCGGCCTCGTGCGACCTGCCCACCATCGGCGTCTCCGGCGGCCCCATGCTGAGCGGCAAGTTCCGCGGCGGCGAGCTGGGCTCCGGCACCGATGTGTGGAAGATGTCGGAGGAAGTGCGGGCCGGCCAGATGTCGCAGGAGGACTTCTTCGAGGCCGAGAGCTGCATGCACCGCTCGCACGGCCACTGCATGACGATGGGCACCGCGTCGACCATGGCCAGCATGGTGGAAGCGCTGGGCATGAGCCTGCCCGGCAACGCGGCGATTCCCGCCGTGGATGGCCGCCGCAATGTGCTGGCGCGCGCGTCGGGGCGCCGCATCGTGGAGATGGTGAAGGACAACCTGGTGATGTCGAAGATCCTGACCCGGGACGCGTTCGAGAATGCGATCCGCGTCAACGCGGCCATTGGCGGCTCGACCAACGCCGTGATCCACCTGCTAGCCATCGCCGGGCGCATCGGTGTCGAGCTGAAACTGGAAGACTGGGATGCGCTGGGCCACGAGCTGCCGTGCCTGCTCGACCTGCAACCATCCGGGCGCCACCTGATGGAGGATTTCTACTACGCGGGCGGCCTGCCCGCGGTGATCCGCGAACTGGAATCGCTGCTTGCGCGCGACGCGCTCACCGTCAACGGCAAGACGTTGTGGGACAACTGCAAGGACGCGCCCAACTGGAACCGCGAAGTCATCCACGCCTTCGGCGCGCCCTTCAAGGCCAACGCCGGCATTGCTGTGCTGCGCGGCAACCTGTGCCCCGATGGCGCGGTGATCAAGCCGTCGGCCGCCACGCCGGCGCTGCTCAAGCACACCGGCCGCGCGGTGGTATTCGAGAACAGCGAGCACATGCACCAGCGGCTCGACGATGAATCGCTCGACGTCGACGAGACCTGCGTGCTGGTGCTGAAGAACTGCGGCCCGCGCGGCTACCCAGGCATGGCCGAAGCCGGCAACATGCCACTGCCGCCCAAGGTGCTGCGCAAGGGCATCACCGACATGGTCCGCGTATCGGATGCGCGCATGAGCGGCACGGCTTACGGGACGGTGGTGCTGCACGTGGCGCCCGAGGCCGCGGCCGGCGGCCCGCTGGCGCTGGTGAAGGACGGCGACATGGTGGAGCTCGATGTGCCCATGCGCAAGCTGCACCTGCATGTCGATGAGGCGGAGCTGCAGCGCCGCCGCGCCGCGTGGCAGGCGCCCGCGCTGCCGATGGAGCGCGGCTGGACGCGCCTGTATATCGAGCATGTGCAGCAGGCCAACCTGGGCGCCGACATGGATTTCCTGGTGGGCAAGAGCGGCGCCGCGGTGCCCAAGGACAACCACTGAGGCACGCTGTCGCGCCACGAATCACCACGGCAATCCAATCGCGGCGAACTGCCGCCCCCGGCACGAACGAGCATCAGCGGCTCACGGAGACACCACGCATGGCATCGGTCCAGATTCGCGGCATCCAGAAATACTTCGGCAGCACGCAGGTGATCCGCGGCGTGGACATCGATATTGCCGATGGCCAGTTCACCGTGCTGGTGGGGCCATCGGGCTGCGGCAAATCCACGCTGCTGCGCATGATCGCCGGGCTGGAGGAGATCACCACCGGCGAGATCGCCATCGGTAACCGCGTGGTCAACCGCCTGCCGCCAAAGGAGCGCGATATCGCCATGGTGTTCCAGAACTATGCGCTCTACCCGCATATGACGGTCTACGACAACATGGCCTTCTCGCTCAAGCTCGCCAAGGGCGACAAGGAAGAGATCCGGCAGAAAGTGGCCAAGGCATCCGCCATCCTCGGCCTGGACAGTTTGCTGGAACGCTACCCGCGCCAGCTCTCAGGCGGCCAGCGCCAGCGCGTGGCCATGGGCCGCGCCATCGTGCGCGATCCGCAGGTGTTCCTGTTCGACGAGCCGCTCTCCAACCTGGACGCCAAGCTGCGCGTGCAGATGCGCGCGGAGATCAAGGAGCTGCACCAGCGCCTGCGCACCACCTCGGTCTATGTCACGCACGACCAGATCGAGGCCATGACCATGGGCGACCTGATCGTGGTGATGCGCGACGGCCGCGTGGAGCAGCGCGGCAAGCCGCTGGAGCTTTACGATCATCCCGACAACCTCTTCGTGGCCGGCTTTATCGGCTCCCCGGCGATGAACTTCGTGCCTGGCGTGCTGCGCCGCAGTGGCGGCGATGCCGCAGTCGAGTTTCCCGATGGCACGCGCCTGCCGGCACCTGCGCGCTTCGATGCCGCCGCCGGCACCGACGGCCAGCGCGTGATCTACGGCGTGCGGCCCGAGCACCTGATCCTGGGCATGCCGGGCCAGGGCCTGCAAACGCGCGTGTCGGTGGTCGAGCCCACCGGCGCCAACACCGAGATCTACTCCCGCTTCTGCGAGGCGGAGTTCATCTCGATCTTCCGCGAGCGCCATGACTTCGCCGCGGGCGACATCCTGAACCTGGTACCCGACCACCAGCACACGCATCTGTTCGATGCCGACTCGGGCCAGACGCTATTGCAGCGCGGCCCGGCGACACCGGCGGACAATCCGGGAAGCAGGCATGACCAGCACGGGGCGGAGCCCCTGACCACGGAGGAGACAAAGCGATGAGCACACCGAGCAACTTCACGAGGCGCGATTTCCTGGTGTCCACGGCGGCCGTTGCCGCCACCACGGCGATCGGCGGCCATGCCTTCGCCGCGCCGGCTGCACTGCAATACAAGCCGGAGGCCGGCGCCAAGCTGCGTGTGCTGCGCTGGAAGCGTTTCGTGCAGGGCGACGAAGACCTGTGGAACGCCAACACGAAGAAGTTCACCGAGCTGACCGGCGTCGAGGTACGCGTCGACAACGAAGGCTGGGAAGACGTGCGCCCCAAGGCCGCCGTCGCGGCCAGCGTCGGCAGCGGGCCGGACGTCATCGTGGGCTGGTTCGATGACCCGCAGCAGTACCCGGACAAGCTGGTCGACCTGACCGACCTGGCCACCTACCTGGGCGGCAAGTACGGCGGCTGGTACGACGTGTGCCGCAAGTACGGCACGCACAACGGCAAGTGGATCGGCCTGCCGCTTGGCGTGGTCGGCAATGCGCTGGTCTATCGCGAAAGCCACGTCAAAGCCGCTGGCTTCGACACCATCCCCAAGGACCTTCCCGGCTTCCTCAAGCTGTGCCAGGGCCTCAAGGCCAAGAACACGCCGTGCGGATTCGCGCTCGGCAAGGCCGTGGGCGACGGCAACAACTGGGCACACTGGCTGCTGTGGTCGCACGGCGGCATGCTGGTCGACACCAAGGGCAAGGTGGTGGTCAACTCGCCCGAGACGTGGGCCGCACTGGAATATGCCAAACAGCTCTACGCCACCTTCGTGCCCGGCACGCTGTCGTGGCAGGACCCTTCCAACAACAAGGCCTTCCTCGACGGCCAGATCAGCCTGACCGCCAATGGCATCTCGGTCTACTATGCGGCCAAGAATTCGAAGGAACCCAAGCTGCAGGAAATGGCGCGCGACATCCAGCACGCGCACTTCCCCATCGGCACACCCGGCAGGCCCACCGAGCTGATGCAGATCACGCAGATGATGCTGTTCAGGTATTCCAAGTTCCCGAACGCAGCCAAGGCCTACCTGCAGTTCATGATGGAGCCCGAGCAGTACAACCCGTGGATGGAAGCCGCCATCGGTTACGTCAGCCAGCCGCTCAAGGCGTATGAGGCCAACCCGATCTGGACGGCCGACCCCAAGCACACCGTGTATCGCGACTCCGCTGCGCTGATGCTCGACAACGGCCACGCCGGGCCGCTGGGCACGGCCTCGGCCGCGGCCATGGCCGACTACATCGTGGTCGACATGGTGGCCGAAGCGGCCAGCGGCTCCAAGACACCCAAGGAAGCGGCGGCGCGCGCGGCGGAGCGGGCGCAGCGGTACTACAAGGCGTAGCTAGAAAGACAAGGGCGCGGCAGCACCGCCGCGCCCGCCGAGCCGAACCCTGCGAGGTGAGCCATGCGAGGTGAACCATGATTTCCCGCCTGTTGAACAACCGCCATGCGCTTGGGCTGCTGTTCATGCTGCCCACCGCGCTGTTGCTGCTGGTTTTCCTGACGTACCCGCTCGGCCTTGGCGTATGGCTCGGCTTCACCAACACCAAGATCGGCGGCACCGGAGAATGGATCGGTCTGTCCAACTACAGCTACCTGGCAGGCGACTCGCTGACGCAACTGGCGCTGTTCAATACGATCTTCTACACGGTGGTGGCCAGCGTGGTGAAATTCGCGCTAGGCCTGTGGCTGGCGCTGCTGCTCAACAAGAACCTGCCGTTCAAGTCCTTCTTCCGCGCCATCGTGCTGCTGCCATGGATCGTGCCGACCGCGCTGTCGGCACTGGCATTCTGGTGGATCTACGACGCGCAGTTCTCCATCATCAGCTGGACGCTGGTCAAGCTAGGGCTGATCGATCGCTATATCGACTTCCTGGGCGACCCATGGCTGGCGCGCTTCTCTACCATCGCGGCCAACGTCTGGCGCGGCATTCCCTTTGTCGCCATCTCGCTGCTGGCTGGCTTGCAGACGATCTCGCCCACGTTGTACGAGGCCGCGTCCATCGACGGCGTCACGCCATGGCAGCAGTTCCGCTATGTCACGCTGCCGCTGCTGACGCCGATCATCGCAGTAGTGATGACCTTCTCGGTGCTGTTCACGTTCACCGACTTCCAGCTGATCTATGTGCTCACGCGCGGCGGCCCGCTCAACGCCACGCACCTGATGGCCACGCTGTCGTTCCAGCGCGCGATTCCCGGCGGCTCGCTGGGCGAAGGCGCGGCGATCGCCACGATGATGGTGCCCTTCCTGCTGGCCGCCATCCTGTTTTCATACTTCGGCCTGCAGCGGCGCGGCTGGCAACAGGGAGGCGACAAATGAAAGCGACGGCCGCAGCGCAGCAGCAGGACACCGCGCAGGGAATGGATTACCTGCAATCGATGCCACGGCGCTGGGTGACCATCTACATCCCGCTAGGCATCTTCGTCTTCGTGCTGCTGTTCCCCTTCTACTGGATGGCGATCACTGCCTTCAAGCCGGACGGCGAACTCCTGATGCGCAGCGCCAACCCGTTCTGGGTGATGGCACCCACGTTCGCCCACTTCAAGAAGCTGCTGTTCGACACCCCCTACCCGGAGTGGCTGCTCAATACCGTGATCGTCTCCACGATCTCCACCTTTGCCTCGCTGGCCGCCAGCGTGCTGGCCGCGTACGCCATCGAGCGGCTGCGCTTCCAGGGCGCGAAGCAGGTAGGCCTGGCCATCTTCCTGGCCTACCTGATCCCGCCCTCGATCCTGTTCATCCCGCTGGCATCGATCGTGTTCCAGCTCGGCCTGTTCGATACACGCTGGGCGCTGATCCTCACCTACCCCACCTTCCTGATCCCGTTCTGCACCTGGCTGCTGATGGGCTACTTCCGCTCCATCCCTTACGAGCTGGAAGAGTGCGCGCTGATCGACGGCGCCACGCGCTGGGAAATCCTGGTCAAGATCATCCTGCCGCTGGCCGTGCCGGGGCTGATCTCGGCTGGCATCTTTGCCTTCACGCTGTCGTGGAACGAGTTCATCTACGCGCTGACCTTCATCTCCTCGTCGGAGGTGAAGACGGTGCCGGTAGGGATCGTCACCGAACTGATCGAAGGCGACGTCTACCACTGGGGCGCGCTGATGGCGGGCGCCTTGCTGGGCTCGCTGCCGGTGGCGCTGGTGTACTCGTTCTTTGTGGAGTACTACGTGTCGGGCATGACGGGCGCGGTCAAGGAATAAGCGCATGGCGGCAGCCAGGACGCGTGGGGCCATGGCAGGCTAAAATGCGCAGTTATCCTGCCGTGAGCCTGCGCCCGGCAATGTCGCATTCGAATCACTCCGCCTCCAAGCCCGATCCCATGAGCAAACCCGCCCGCACCCTCACCTTCAAGTGCAAGAAGTGCACCAAGCCCGTCACGCTATTCCTGCAGAAAGTGTCCGCCTGCTCGCACATCACGCCGTACCAGGGCTTTTGCAAGTGCGGTGAAATGGTGCGCCACGCCACGGGCGACAAGGACGCCGTGGAGTCCTTCGTCAGCTCGGTCGACGGCAGCTGGGCCCACCATCACCACCATCACCATTGAGCACCCGTAGCACCCCCGCCCCCACCAGCGAGACCTGGCGCCCCGGCGTCAAGGATCCGCTGCGCTTCCTCGCCGCGTATCCCGACGGCGTGCTCGACCAGGTGCGCCAGATGGTGGCCGCCAATCGCCTGGGCGAACACCTGGCGAAGAAATATCCCGCGCGGCACACCGTGCAGACCGACCGCGCGCTGTACGACTTCACCGCCGAGCTGAAGCAGGAATTCCTGCGCACCGCGCCGCCAATCCATAAGGTCGCGTTCGACGCCAAGATCGACGTGGTCCATCGCGCCCTCGGGCTGCACACCGCCATCTCGCGCGTGCAAGGCGGCAAGCTCAAGGCCAAGAAGGAAATCCGCGTGGCGTCGCTGTTCAAGGAAGCACCGCCCGAGTTCCTGCGCATGATCGTGGTGCACGAGCTTGCGCACCTGAAGGAGAGCGATCACAACAAGGCGTTCTACCGCCTGTGCGAATACATGGAGCCGGCGTACCACCAGCTGGAGTTCGATACGCGCCTGTTTTTGGCGTGGCGCGAGCTGGAGGCTGCGCAGGGCTAAGCCCCTCTCCTCTCAATCCTCAATCAGCACCGGGGCTCACCACCACTGTCTTCCCATACGTCCCCGGTGCCGCCAGGCGATGCAGCACGCACACCTGCACGTTGCCAGCGAAAGCGGCCTGCCTGACGGCTGCCGCCGTATGCGCCAGCACAACTGCGGCCATGGCAGCCTGCTCTGGCTCCGGACGCGCGTTGGTCATCACGAGGTGCGTCACGACGAAGCCGGCTTCGGGGTCGTCACCTGTCAGCGCCACTTCCGCCACCAGCAAGCGGCTCTTGAGATCGGCCAGTTGCGCGTAACCGTGGCCGGCGAGCTCGCGGTGCACGCCGGCGAACACCTGCGCGAAATCGATCCTGTCGGCGAGTTGCCGTGTGGTTTCCGTAATCAGGTGCGGCATGATCAGTCCGGTTTCACCGAGGCGGAGGATACGGCGCGGGTCCAGCTCGTTTGCGCCTGCGACAGGAACTGGCGGAAGCCGGCAGGATCGAGCGGCCGGGCTTCCACGCCAAGCGCCAGCAGGCGTTCCTGCATCTGCTTGTCGGCAAGCACCGCATTCAGCTCGCGATTGAGCCGGTTGAGGATATCGCCCGGCAGCTTGCCCGGCGCCATGATTCCGTACCACGGCGCCGCATCGAAATCGCGTACGCCCTGCTCGCGCATGGTGGGCACGCCGGGCAGCAAGGCGGAGCGCCGCGCGCCGGTCTGTGCCAATGGCACCACCGTGCCGGCCTTGATATGCGGCATCAGCAGCACGGGGCTGTCGAACATCAGTGCAATCTGCCCGCCCAGCAAATCGTTGATGGCCGGGCCCGACCCCTTGTAGGGAGAGTGCAGCAGGCGCGCACCGGTCGCCTGCGAGAACATCGCCCCGATGATGTGCTGGGGCGTGCCGTTGCCCGCCGAGCCGTAGGCGATGGTGTCGGGCGCCGCGACGGACGCGCGCACCAGCGCGGGCACGGTATCGAAGCGCTGCCCGCGGGTGCCGGCCACCAGGATGAATGGCACCGCGCCGATCAGGCCTACGCCGGCCAGGTCCTTCGCCGGGTCGTAGGGCAGCGCCGGATATAGCGCCTTGCCGACCGAGACCGGCCCGACCGCGCCGAGCAACAAGGTATAGCCATCGGCCGGCGCCTTGCTGACATAGTCGCTGCCGATGGTGCCGCCCGCGCCGGGCCGGTTCTCCACCACCACGGATTGCTTCAGGCGGACCTGCAGTTCTTTCCCGATCAGGCGGGCGAGCGAGTCGGTGGTGGCGCCGGGCGCATACGGCACCACCAGGCGGATCGGGCGATCCGGATAGGCAGCGCTGGCGGCTGGCGCGAATGCCAGGCAGAGCGCTGCGGCCGCGAGCACGGGCGATAAAAAGGCGGGCAGCCGGCGGTTGCGCCAATTGGCACTGGAATGGCATGACATGGGGGTCTCCTGGTGTTTTCCATGTTGTGCGTGCATTCCAGCAGTTACGACATGCTCTGTAAAATGATGAATCGATTTTCAATTCATCACAGCAAATTATGAGATCAACGGCCACGCCCGAAGCCATGGACCTTCGCCTGGTTCGCAGCTTCATGGCCGTCGCCCGCCATGGCAGCGTGACCGCCGCGGCCGGTTCGCTGGGCCTGACGCAGCCGGCGTTGTCACAGCACCTGCGCATCTTCGCGCAGAGCCTGGGGGTGCCGCTGTTCGGGCGCGTGGGCCGCAAGCTGGAACTGACCGATGCGGGCAGGCAACTGGTGCTCGCGCTCGAACCCGTGCTCGATCAACTCGAACGGGTCATCGTATCTGCGGCCTCCCAGCACGGCGCGGTGGAAGGCACGCTGCGCATCGGCGCCACCCATACCTATCTTTCCGCGCTGGTGATGCCGGCCGTGCAAGCGCTGGTCGATGCGCATCCGGGGCTGGATATCCAGGTGTTTGAGTTTGCCGCCGCCGAGGTCGACCGTTCCCTGCTCGACGGACAGATCGACCTTGGCCTGGCGTTCGCGAAGGATGCGCCAAAACGCATCGAACAGGTGCCGCTGTTCTCGGAAACGCTTGCCTTGATCGCACCCGGACACAAGCTGCCGCGCGAGCAGGAAACCGTGACCCTGGCGCAACTGGGAACGCTGCCCCTGGCACTGCTGCCCGAGCGCTTCGCCATGCGCCGGCAGATCGACGCGGCCACGCAGGCCGCCGGCATCGTGCTGCGGCCCCGGCTGGAAGGCCCCAGCGTGGAAGCCTTGCTGCGCGCCGTGCTCGGCGGGCGCCTGTACACCATCGCCAGCCCGCTGGCACTGCATATCGCCGGCGCGCGGCGCAGCGGCAGCTTCGCCGGGCTAGCCTACGCACCGGTCGCGCATCCTGGCTTCCGCCGCACGGCCGCACTGCACCGGCGCCGCGGCCGGCCGGATAGCCCCGCCGCCACAGCCTTCATGGATACGCTGGGAAAGGTGATCCGGGACGCCGCCGGCAGCGGGTATCTCATACCTGGCTGACACGCCTGATGCCATCGCCCACCGTTTCGCGTCGCACGCCAATTAACAAACAGCATTTGAAATTGATAGATCCGAATAGATATTTATCAATCTTTGTTTGAATCATAAAGTCTGTACTCATGCAACCGCCGCAAGGCAAGGAAACCGAACATGAGTACAAACCACCCCATCAGACCGACGGCGCGCGCGCCGCGGAATCCGCGCCGCGACTTCCTGGGCAGCGCAGCTGTACTCACCGCCGCGCTGCCCCTGGCCGCGGCTACAGCCGGCGCCGCCACCACGCCACCCAGCCAGGCGCACCCGCAAGCCCGCACCGGCCGCACCCGGTTCTGGCCGGATGGCGCGCAACTCGTCATCTCCATCTCGATGCAGTTCGAAGCCGGCGCCCAGCCCGAGCGCGGCGCCAGCGGCCCCTTCCCTGCGCTCGACCCCAAGTATCCCGACTACCCGCTGCAGTCCTGGTACACCTACGGCGTGCGCGAAGGCATTCCACGTCTGCTGGACCTGTGGGACCGCACCGGTATCAAGGTGACCTCGCATATGGTGGGGCAGGCGGTCGAGCGCCATCCGGAACTGGCGCGTGAAATCGTCGCGCGCGGGCACGAAGCCTCGGGCCATGGCCAGACCTGGGAGCCGCAATACAGCATGAGTGCCGAAGCGGAACGCGCCAGTTACGTGCAGAGCATCGACACCATCCAGCGCGCCACCGGCACGCGCCCCCTCGGCTTCAACGCCTTCTGGATGCGCGGCTCGCCCAATACGCTGCCGATCCTGCAGTCGCTCGGTTTCCTCTATCACATCGACGACCTCAGCCGCGACGAGCCATCCGTGCTGCAGGTAGGCGGCAAGCCGTTCGCCGTGGTGCCCTACACCGTGCGCAACAACGACATCGTGCGCTTCGACTCGCCATCGACCACGGCCGAAGACCTGCTCGGCGAGCTGAAAGCGGAGTTCGATGTGCTCTACGCGGAAGGCGCCCACCGCCGCCGCATGATGTCCATCAGCACGCACGACCGCATCTCAGGTTCCCCGGCACGCGTGCGGGCGCTCGACGCATTTATCCGCTACGCCCAGGGCCATGCCGGCGTGACCTTCATGCGCAAGGACGACATCGCCCGCTTCGCGCTCGGCGCGAGCGGCGTGCCGGCGGCATAAGCCAGGGCAAAACCACGAACATACAGAACGAGTTACAAGCCGACATGAACAACGCAAGCCTCACGCCAGTACGCGCATTCGTCGCCGCCCTCGGCATCGCCCTGTTGCCGCTATCGCAAAGCGCCGCCGCTGCCGGCGACGAACTGGTCCACCCGCAGCACCTGGCCCAGGGCGCGGACCAGCCATCCGCCGCAGCCGCGCTTCTCGCCGCCCGCCGCTACGCCACCTTCTGGCACACCGGCGACGAACGCTACGCCACGCTCGCACTCGCCCCGGACTTCACCGACCGAACGCTGCCGCCCGACCGCGAGCAAGGCCTGCGCGGCCCGTTGCAGGCCTCCAGGGGATTCCGCGCCGCGGTACCGGATCTCAGCGCGGAAATGGAAGACGTAGTCATCGCCGGCGACCGGGTCGCGGTCCACCTGCGCTTTCGCGGCCACTTCACCGGGCAGTTCGGCGACAGCAAGGGCCAGGGCCAGCAGATCGACTTCCAGGCCTTCGACCTGTACCGGGTGGCAAACGGCAAGATCGTGGAGAACTGGCATCTGGAGGACAACCTGGGCCTGCTCAGGCAGATGGGGGTGAGCAAGTAGGTATTGGGCCGCAACATGCGCGGTGCGTGGCGGCACTACTTCGCCGCCGTCACCCGCCAAACCACATTGCCGACATCGTCGGCAACCAGCAGCGCCCCGCGCTTGTCGATGGCAACGCCCACCGGGCGGCCTTGCGCGTCGCCGTCCTGCGTCAGGAAACCGGTCAGCACGTCGAGCGGCTCGCCAGCCGGCTTGCCGTTGGCGAACGGCACGAAGATCACCTTGTAGCCGCTGCGCGGATTGCGGTTCCACGAGCCGTGCTGGCCGACGAACATGCCGTTGCGGAAGCGGGAAGGCAGCGCGTTGCCTTGCGCCGATGCCAGGCCGAGCGACGCGGTATGCGGGCCGACGGCGTAATCGGGCGCAATGGCCTTGGCCACCATCTCCGGCTGTTGCGGCTTCACGCGTGCGTCCACATGCTGGCCGTAGTAGCTGAAGGGCCAGCCGTAGAAGGCGCCGTCTTTGACCGAGGTGATGTAATCCGGCACGAGGTCGCTGCCGATCTCGTCGCGCTCGTTCACCGCAGTCCATAGCGCGCCACTGTCGGGCTCCCAGGCCATGCCGTTGGGATTGCGCAGGCCGCTGGCAAACACACGGTGCGCGCCGGTCTTGGGATCGACCTCCCAGATGGCGGCCCGCCCTTCTTCCTTGTCGAGGCCATTCTCGCCAACGTTGCTGTTGGAGCCGACGGTGACATAGAGCTTGCTGCCGTCCTTGCTGGCGATGATGTTCTTGGTCCAGTGGTGATTGATGGCGCCGGCCGGCAGGTCCACCACCTTCACGCCGGGCGCGGTGATCTCGGCCTGCCCCGGTTGATATGGGAAGCGCAGCACGGCATCCGTATCCGCCACGTAGAGATCATTTCCCACCAGCACCATGCCGAAGGGCGAATGCAAGTCCTTGAGAAATACGGAGCGCGCATCCGCGACGCCATCGCCATTGGTGTCGCGCAGCAGCGTGACGCGATTGGCGCTTGGCACGCCGGCGCCCGCGCGTTTCATCATCTGCGTCATGACCCAGCCCCGGATGCCCTTGCCGTCATCCGCCTTGGCCGGCGCATTGGTTTCAGCCACGAGCACGTCGCCATTGGGCAGTACGTAGAGCCAGCGCGGATGGTCCAGCTTGTCCGCGAAAGCCACGGCGACGAGGCCATCCGCTGCCATTGGCTTCGCGCCGTCGGCCCAGCCAATGGCAGGCGCAACGCGCACCGTCGGCAGCAAGGTCTTGATTGGCGCCGGCAAGGCCGGGTTGAAACCCGTACCGGCGGACACTGGCAAGGTTGCGGTGTCGCCGCATGCCGTGAGGCCGGCCGCCATCAGCAGGCAAAGTGACAGGACAGTTAGACGCTGCACAGGCATGATCGGCTCTCCGCGGTAACACGCTTGATCGCTTGATAATGGCGTCGCCGCGCCCCACTGCGTCCACTATAGGACGCGCGCCCGGCAACCGCTGTCAGCATACTGGAATCGCGCTGTAGGACAGAGGCGATGCGCAGCAGGGACAAGCCAGGAAGGGGGGAGGAAAGGCTTAAGGCGCGGAACCCCGCCCGGGAGGGACCGGCGCCGGCCTGTGGCCAGCGCCGTCTATTCGTCGTGGCCGCTCAGCTCAATCGCAAGCGTAGCGGAACGCGTCATCCAGGTTCAACGGGAGCACCAGTGTGCGAAGGTGCGCTGCCTGGGCCGAAGCGCACAGCGCGGCGCGCGTCGATGCTGTCTTGTACTTCGATGCGTACTCCACGTTGAATACCGCCTTGCCCTGCGCCGTGAACGGCTTGTAGCTCGCGCACTCGTTGTATTGGAAGCACTGCTCGTTCACCGCGAAATCGAAGTCAGTCGCCAGCTGCGAGACCTGGTCCACATCATTCTTCAAGCCCACGGCCAGGCCGCGCGCATGTGCCTGCGCCGCCAGGAAACGGTTGTAGTCCAGCTGCGTGGCCGCCGTCAGCGCAAAGCCCGGCCTATTGGTATAGCCATCCACGTTGTCCGGGTCCACGCCATCGCAGCCCTTGGACTTCGCCAGATCCATGCGCGCCTGCATGATCTGGCGCACGTTGGCCGAGCGCGTATCGAGCCAACGCTCGCCCGCCCATCCCGACAACGCCTTGCCCATATCCGCCGCGGCAAACTGTTTGAAATCCGGCCGCCAGTTCTCCGAGCTACCCGCCGAGAAATAGCAGACCACACGCTTGCCCTGCGCCTTCAGAGCATTGATGGTCGCCTGCGGCGTATCCACCAGGTCGATGTCGAAAACCTGCGCCGGGTAGCTCGTGTTGAGCGTACCCGTCAGCTGCAATTGCCATGTATCGGCTGCCGTCGGCATCCAGTGCGAGGCCGCCAGCGTTTGCGCCGACGGCGCCAGGGTCGCGGCCGACGCATTCACCGCCGACACGGACTTGACGGAAGCATCCGACTCCGCCGACGAGCCATCGCCTCCGCAGGCCGACAGACAGGCGAACGAGGCCACCCATGCCATACGTGCAAGTTTCCGATTCACGGATGTGTTCCTTTTGGTTTGCTGCGGTCGGGGTGATGAGCTTGGGGTGATGAGACTGGGAAAGCCAGAACTCTGTAAGGTTGTCGGCTGGCGTGGGTAGACCTTGAAGGGTTTCACGACAGGGGTAAGGTATTCGGGTTGGATGACGGGCGCAAGACGGGCGCAGGAACCGTTGCATTCGAGGCAGCGCGAAAGGTGTCCAGCCCAAAAAACAAAACGGGCTACGCAATTCGCGTAGCCCGTTCTTAAATTCTGGTGCCGGCTGCAGGACTCGAACCCGCCACCTGATGATTACAAATCAACTGCTCTACCTGATGAGCTAAGCCGGCATGTTTGGTGCAGACCGCGATTCTACTGCATGCGGCGCAAATTGACGATGCCTTCCTGTGCTTACTTCACGACCTTCAGCGAAGGTTTCTTGGCGCCAATGCGGGACACGGGCGGCGGCGTGGGTTCGTCGTCGCCGTTGTGGTCTTCGTTGGCTTCCGCGGTGACCAGCGGCTCGCTTTCGACCGAGGACAGCTTGGGTGGCGGGTTGTTCTCGCGCTCGGTTGCTGCCTGGGTCTCGGGCACGCTGCGTTCCACCGGAAAGGCCATGCCCTGGCCGTTTTCGCGCGCGTAGATGGCGAGCACATTCTCGATGGGCACGTCGATCTTGCGCGAGATGCCGCCAAAGCGGGCGCTGAAGCCGATCCACTCGTTGCCCATGTCCAGGCCGCTGGTGGCGTCGAAGCTGACGTTGAGCACGATTTCGTTGTTCTTGACGAACTCGCGCGGCACGCTGGTGTTGGCGTCGACGAAGACGGCGATGTACGGCGTGAAGCCGTTATCCGTGCACCACTCGTAGATGGCGCGGATCAGGTAGGGCTTGGTGGAGGTTTCAGGCATTGTGCTTCCAGTGGCGCAGTCCGGCGGTCCGACGCGAGCTTGCCGCGTCGGACCAAAGCCGGTTTAGCGGCGCATCACCTTTTCAGACGGGGTGAGCGCTTCGATGTAGGCCGGGCGGCTGAAGATGCGTTCGGCGTACTTGAGCAGCGGCGCAGCGTTCTTCGACAGTTCGATGCCGTAGTGGTCCAGGCGCCACAGCAGCGGGGCGATGGCAACGTCGAGCATCGAGAACTCTTCGCCAAGCATGTACTTGTTCTTGACGAAAATCGGCGCGAGCTGGGTCAGGCGGTCGCGGATGGCGGAGCGGGCGCGCTCGTGGTTCTTCTCGGCGGCCTTGCCCTTTTCATTTTCGAGGGCGTAGACGTGCGTGAAGAGTTCCTTTTCGAAGTTGAACAGGAACAGGCGAGCGCGGGCGCGCTGCACCGGGTCAGCCGGCATCAGCTGCGGGTGCGGGAAGCGCTCGTCGATGTACTCGTTGATGATGTTCGACTCGTACAGGATCAGGTCGCGCTCGACCAGGATGGGCACCTGGCCGTAGGGGTTCATCACCGAAATGTCTTCCGGCTTGTTGAACAGGTCGACGTCACGGATCTCGAAATCCATGCCCTTTTCGAACAGGACGAGGCGGCAACGTTGGGAGAACGGGCAGGTGGTGCCCGAATACAACACCATCATGGTTGGATTCCTTTGATGCGGGGTCGATTGACTGGATCGGTATTCTGGCAGAACCGATATAGAGAAAGCAAATTAGAGATTCATGAAGCACATCCAAGTGCATTCGATGCGCATTAAAGTCGGCATTGACGCACATTTATCTGGCATTGCGCCTGCAGCCTAGAAAGCAAAAGGGCTGGCGCGGGGTTGCTCTGCACAACACCCGCCCCAGCCCTCCTCCCCATCAGACCCGCGGGCCTTCCGGGGTTTTATCGCGCTTTACTTGATGTCTTTCCAGTACGAAGCGTTCAGGCGCCAGGCGAAGACGGTGAACACACCGAGGAACATCAGCACCCAGACGCCCAGGCGCTTGCGCTGGTTCTGCGCGGGTTCCGCCATCCAGTCCAGGAAGCCAACCAGGTCGCTCGTGGCCTGGTCGTACTCGAGCGTGCTCATCTTGCCCGGGGTGATCTGCTCGAAGCCGGCGAACTTGTGCACCTTCTCGCCGTGCTCTTCCACCTCGACGAACTTGGCGGCGCGCTGGCCTTGCAGCTCCCACAGCACGTGCGGCATGCCGACGCTCGGGAACACCAGGTTGTTCCAGCCCGTGGCGCGGTTGTCGTCACGGTAGAAGGTACGCAGGTAGGTGTACAGCCAGTCGTCGCCGCGGGCGCGGGCGATCACCGACAGGTCCGGCGGCGTGGCGCCAAAGAAAGCCTTGGCATCCTTCGGCGGCATGGCGATGGTCATCATGTCGCCCACCTTCTCGCCGGAGAACAGCAGGTTCTGGCGGATTTGGTCGTCGGTCAGGCCGATATCCTTGAGGCGGTTGTACCGCATCATGGATGCGCCGTGGCAGTTCAGGCAGTAGTTGACGAACAGCTTGGCGCCGCGCTGCAGCGAGGAAAGATCGCTCGTTTGCACGGGCGCCGGCTCGAGGGGGTAGCCCCCTTCGTTGGCCATGGCGGGCGCGGCGGCAAAGCAGGCGCCGGCCAGCGCGAGAATCGAAAGCAGCTTTTTCATCTTTTGTCCTTGTGCTCTTGTCGGGGTAAGTCCGGGCTCAGTGCGGGTGGAACGTGACACGTTCCGGCACTTGCTTGAACTGGCCGACTCGGCTCCACAGCGGCATGGTCAGGAAGAAGGCGAAGTACAGCAGGGTTCCCAGCTGCGACACCTTTTCACCCACCGGCGACGGAGGCTGTACGCCAAGGTAGCCCAGCACGATAAACACCACCACGAACACGACGAGAATGCTCTTGTGGAAGGACGGGCGATAGCGGATCGATTTCACCGGCGAGTGGTCCAGCCACGGCAGGAAGAACAGGATCACGACCGAGCCGCCCATCACCAGCACGCCCCAGAACTTGGCGTCGATGAAGTAGAAGCCCACGGCCAGGATCACGGCGATGGCAAGCGCGCCAACCTTGATGCGCGCGTCCTTGCTACGCAGGAACACCAGGCCAAGCAGCACCGCGAAGAACACCCACAGGATCGGCAGGAAGTTCGAGGTGGTGGCACGCAGCATCGAGTAGAACGGCGTGAAGTACCAGACCGGCGCGATGTGCGGCGGGGTCTTGAGCGGATCGGCCGGGACGAAGTTGTTCGACTCCAGGAAATAACCGCCCATCTCCGGGAAGAAGAAGATCACAGCGGAGAAGATCATCAGGAAGCCGCCCACGCCCATCAGGTCGTGCACCGAGTAGTACGGATGGAAGGGGATGCCGTCCAGCGGCACGCCGTTCTCGTCCTTCTTGGCCTTGATCTCGACGCCGTCCGGGTTGTTCGAGCCCACTTCGTGCAGCGCGATGATGTGCGCGACCACCAGGCCCAGCAGCACCAGCGGCACGGCGATGACGTGGAAGGAGAAGAAGCGGTTCAGGGTCGCGTCGCTCACGACGTAGTCGCCGCGGATGAACAGCGACAGGTCGCCGCCGATCACGGGGATGGCCGAGAACAGGTTCACGATCACCTGGGCGCCCCAGTACGACATCTGGCCCCAGGGCAACAGGTAGCCCATGAAGGCCTCTGCCATCAGGCACAGGAAGATCAGGCAGCCGAAGACCCAGACCAGCTCACGCGGCTTGCGGTACGAACCGTACAGCAGGCCACGGAACATATGCAGGTACACCACCACGAAGAAGGCCGAGGCGCCGGTGGAGTGCATGTAGCGCACCAGCCAGCCCCAGGGCACCTCGCGCATGATGTACTCCACGCTGGCGTAAGCCACGGGAATGCCGGCGGCGTTGAGCGTGCCGTCCGGCTTGTAGTTCATCACCAGGAAGATGCCGGTGACGATCTGGATGACTAGCACCAGCAGGGCGAGCGAGCCGAAGAAGTACCAGAAGTTGAAGTTCTTCGGTGCGTAGTACTTGGAAAGATGATCTTCCCAAAGTTGGGTTGCGGGGAAGCGTGCGTCGATCCAGCCAAGCAGGCCGGTCGTCTTTACTTGTTTTTCGGCCGCCATGGTCAAGCGTCTCCTTTTTCATCCTTGCCGATCACGATCTTGGTGTCGGACAGGAACTGGTACGGGGGTACGTCGAGGTTTTGCGGAGCCGGCTTGTTCTTGAACACGCGGCCAGCGAGGTCGAACGTCGAGCCGTGGCAGGGGCAGAGGAAACCGGGATCGGAGCCGAGCTGGGGATTGGAGCCGGAGCCAAAGGGGCCGGAGGGCGAGCAGCCCAGGTGGGAGCAGATGCCCACCACGACCAGCAGATCTTTGTGTTCTGCGCGGGAACGGGTTTCGTTCTTGCAGTACTCAGGCGTCTTCATGGTGAAGGGAACGTCCGAGTTGGGGTCGGCGACTTCGGCATCGGTTTTCTTCAGCGACGCGAGCATTTCCTCGGTGCGCTTCAGGATCCAGACTGGTTTGCCGCGCCATTCAACGGTCATCATCTCGCCCGATTTGAGGGCGCTGATGTCGGCTTCTACCGGGGCTCCGGCGGCCTTTGCCTTCTCTGACGGCGCAAACGTACTGACGAACGGAACCGCTACCGCCACGCCTCCGATGCCGCCAGCGACTGACGTCGCAATCAACCAATTGCGGCGACCCTTATCCACGTTCTTCACGTTTTGCTGGTCACTCATTCCAAACCCCAGGGGATGTCAAATTAGATTTTGCGTCAACCGTAAATTGTACCTTAGGCACATGTGGCATTGAAAGGCGCACGGTGATTGCGCGACGTACGATAATCGGCCACAAAAAGGGCGATGTGGCCTGTACGCTTGCGTTACAGGCGGTGATGGGGCAGGCTTTTATCCTGACGACCGTTCAACGAAAGCAACACTGGGAGAAAAGCATGGGGATGATGTCGGAGTTCAAGGCCTTCGCAATGCGGGGCAATGTGGTCGACCTGGCAGTCGGTGTGATTATCGGCGCCGCGTTTGGCAAGATTGTCGATTCCGTGGTGAATGACCTGATCATGCCGGTGGTGGGCCGCATTATTGGCAAACTCGACTTCTCTAACCTTTTCGTGGTGCTATCCGAGCCGCCGGCGGGCGTGCCGCACACGCTAGACGCCCTAAAGAAAGCCGGCGTTCCCGTATTTGCCTATGGGAATTTCCTGACTATTCTGGTCAATTTCATCATTCTGGCTTTCATCATCTTCATGATGGTGCGCGCCATCATGAAGATGCGTGCCGCCGAACCGGCGCCAGCACCGGCCGCCACGCCCGAGGACGTGGTGCTGCTGCGCGAGATCCGCGACAGCCTGAAGGCACGCCAGCCCTGAGGCAATGCCGGGCGCGGCCAGCCACCACACCCGCCTCGCGGCATCGGCCCGGAATCAAACCGGGTTGGGAATATCGATAAAGGTATGGCGCAGGCCGAATTGCTGCGCCAGGTGTTCGCCTAGCGACTGGATGCCATAGCGCTCGGTGGCGTGATGCCCCGCCGCCAGGTAGGCCACGCCGCTCTCGCGCGCCAGATGGGTGGTCTGCTCCGAGACCTCGCCGCTCAGGTAGGCATCCACGCCGGCTGCCACCGCCGCGTCGAAGTAGCCCTGGGCGCCGCCGGTGCACCAGCCCACGGTGCGGATCATCTGCCCAGGGTCGCCGATGGCAAGCGGCTCGCGGTTGAGCACGCCACCCACATGGGCGGCCAGCGCGGCGAGCGGCATGGATTGTGGCAAGGTGCCGGTCCAGCCAAGCTGGCCGTCGCCAAAGCGCCCGGTTGGGGTGAAGCCGAGCTGCAAGCCCAGCTGGGCGTTGTTGCCGAACTCGGGATGGTCGTCGAGCGGCAGGTGATAGGCCAGCAGGTTCACGTCGGCGCCCAGCAACCGCTTCAAGCGCGCGTGCTTCTGCCCGATCACGCGGGCATCTTCGTTTTTCCAGAAGTAGCCGTGATGGACCAGGATGGCATCGGCGCCGGCCTCGATGGCGGCTTCGACCAGGGCCAGGCTCGCGGTCACGCCGGTAGCGATGTGCTCTACCTCGGGGCGGCCTTGCACTTGCCATCCGTTCGGGCAATAGTCTTTGTATCGAGGTACTTGAAGCAGGTCGTTCAAGTACAATTCAAGATCTTTTGTTTTCATATCCTGCCCAAAATCCAATATGTTGCGCCGCTTTTGGCTGTTCTTTGCTCAGGCTGTCACCGTTGTGCTGGCAGTGTGGTTCGTCGTGGCCACGCTCAAACCCGAATGGCTGCAGCGCGGCCGGGTGGCCGTGCAATCCGGTTCGCCCATCGTTGCGCTGAAGGAAGTCGTCCCCAATGTGGCCGGCTCCTCCGCGCCGGGCTCCTACAGCGAGGCGGCCCAACAGGCGATGCCGGCGGTGGTCAACATCTTCACCAGCAAGAACGGTAATAAGCAAACGCCCAATCCGCAGGCAGAAGACCCCTGGTTCCGCTTCTTCTTTGGCGATCGCCTGCCGGAGCGCCAGGAGCCGGTCTCCAGCCTTGGCTCGGGCGTCATCGTCAGCGCGGAAGGCTACATTCTAACCAACCACCACGTGGTGGACGGCGCCGACGAAATCGAGGTCGCCCTGACCGATGGCCGCAAGGCCAACGCCAAGGTCGTGGGCTCGGACCCAGAAACCGACCTGGCCGTGCTCAAGATCACGCTCAAGGACCTGCCGGCGATCACGCTGGGGCGTATCGAGAACGTCAAGGTAGGCGACGTGGTGCTGGCCATCGGCAACCCCTTCGGCGTCGGCCAGACCGTCACCATGGGCATTGTCTCGGCGCTGGGCCGCAGCCACCTGGGCATCAATACCTTCGAGAACTTCATCCAGACCGACGCAGCGATCAACCCGGGCAACTCCGGCGGCGCGCTGGTCGACGCGCAGGGCAACCTGCTGGGCGTCAACACGGCTATCTATTCGCGCTCCGGCGGCTCGCTGGGTATCGGCTTCGCCATTCCGGTGTCCACGGCCAAGCAAGTGATGGAGTCGATCATCTCCACCGGCTCAGTGACACGCGGATGGATCGGCGTGGAGCCGCAGGACATGACGCCGGAGATCGCGGAGTCCTTTGGGCTCGAAGCCAAGGAGGGCGCACTGATCGCGGCCGTGGTCCAGGGCGGGCCGGCTGACAAGGCCGGCGTGAAGCCGGGCGACGTGCTGGTCTCGGTGGATGGACTGAGCATTACCGACACCACCGCCCTGCTCAACGCCATCGCCCAGCTCAAGCCAGGCGCCGAGGCCAAGATGAAGGTCGTGCGTCGTGGCAAGCCAACCGAACTGACGGTGATGATCGGCAAGCGGCCACCGCCGCCGCGCCGGGCGCTGCCACTGGATGAGGAAGAGTAAGCCGGCAGCGGGTCCAGCTTTCAGATCATACCCTGCCATCGCCGCAAGCCGCTCCATCCAACCCCGCCCATTGTGGCGGGGTTTTTGTTTTAGGGCCGGACGGTGACGCGTATCGAGCCGGGTGAACGAACCTGGCGTTGCGCTACGAACGCCCGGAAAGGACGTCCTGCCACTGCGACTGCGAAGTCGCCGGGCATGTGGGAGAACGCCCAGAGGGCGCGACACCACGAGCCGGGAAGGCTGTGACATTGGCGAATCTGAACACTCCAGGCCTCGCCGTGCGCGGGGATGCGGGGGAATTTACGGGAGGTTCGATGCGCACCGCTCAGGTGACATCGAGGCAGTGCGCGGTGACTACCCAGCGCCGGGTGTGATCCGAGATCCCGCATTGCACGCCGCCTCGATACTGCGGCACAAAACAAAATGCCGGCATCCTTGCGGATGCCGGCATTTTGCATTCAAGCCAATCTAAAGCGAGCTTACGCCCGCGTTAAATTAGAACTTGTGGCGGATACCAACGGTAGCGCCGAACTGGTTCGCGCCTTGCTGCACGTTGGTCGTGGTGGAGGTGTTGAAACCGTCCACGCCCAGCGACGAGCCGTTCTTGTTCTTCACGTACGACAGCGAGGTGTACAGGTCGGTACGCTTCGACAGAGCGTAGTCAGCCGTAGCGACGAATTGCCACGGATCTGCGCTGGTTTGACGGAAGTCTTGATAGTACACAGCGCCGGTCAGCGAGAACGCCGGGGTCAGCTGATAGCCCAGACCAGCCCAGTACACGTTCGAGCCCGTGTTGAGCAGAGGGGTCGCACCGTTGTTGATGGTTGCGCCCGTCAGGCCAGCACCGTTGGCAGCCTTAGCATAACGGTAACCAGCGTACACCTTGGCCGGGCCGAAGGCGTAGGTACCAGCAACGCTGGCGCGGCGGATCAGAGCCGCGTTTGCAGCGCCAACGCCAGTGCTGTTCGTCTGGTCATAGAAAGCGCCGACCGAGAACGGGCCTGCTGCGTAGCTTGCGCTCACGCTGTATTCGCGGCCGCTGCGGAACTGACCAGCAACTTCTTGGCCGTTGTTGGTGAAGCTGTACAGACCAGCGACGGTCAGGCCACCGAACGTGCCAACGTACTTGGCCGCGTTGTCGGCGCGCGTAGCGAATTCAGCAGCGGTCGAGGTGATCGAGTAGCGGGTCGAAATCGCCATCGGATCATAGATCAGACCGAAGTCATACATCAGGGTCTGTTGACGGCCCAGGGTCAGGGTGCCGTACTGGTTCTGCAGGCCAACATAGGCACCGCGATTGAACAGACGGTTGCTGTCAGATTGACCGCCGGTGTCGGTGTTGAAGCCGCTTTCCAGGACGAAAATGCCCTTCAGGCCACCGCCCAGATCTTCAACGCCACGCAGGCCCCAACGCGAACCCGATTGGTTGCCCGAGGTCATGCGGTACAGCTTGTCGCCGGCATCATTTGCCTTGTTGTTGAACGACAGACCAGCGTCAACCACGCCGTACAGGGTCACGCTCGATTGGGCATACGCACCACCAGCGGCCAGGGCAGCTACAGCGGCTGCAAACAGTTTCATCTTCATATCGACACTTTCCTTGTCAACTGATTGGGAAATCTTGGCTTGCCCAAGTGCTTGGGCGACGCATTTACCTTCACGTCTGTTGCGTATTATGGGTCAGCGCCCCCGGCCGCTAGAAGGCTTTTTCATCGTTAACCATGGTTACGGACACATTTTGTTGTGATGTCGCAACAGCATGGACGATGTTTTTCACCATTTTGGTGCAAAAGTTACGGCACCAAGCCTTGTTCTCGCCATTCTGCCCGGCCGTCAATCTGGCTGGGCTTCGCTGGCTGCAGCGTCGGTCGCAACGGGCTTTGTGGTGAATCGCGCCATGATCAGCCCCAGTTCATAGAGCGCAATCAAAGGCACCGCCAGCAACAGCTGGGACAGTACATCGGGCGGCGTCACCACGGCGGCAATCACGAAGGCGCCGACGATCACATAGGGGCGAATCTGCTTGAGCTTCTCCAGTTCGACCACACCGAAACGCACTAGCACGATCACGACCACCGGCACCTCGAAGGTAATGCCAAAGGCCAGGAACATGGTCATGGCGAAGCTGAGGTATTTGTCGATGTCGGTCGACATCTCGGCCCCCAGCGGCGCGTTGTAGTGCGCCATGAAATGGAACACCGTGGGAAACACGAGGAAATAGGCAAACGCCACGCCGCAGATAAACAGGATGTAGCTGCTGCTCACCAGCGGCACGATCAATCGCTTCTCATGCTGGTACAAGCCGGGCGCGACGAACTGCCATATCTGGTAGAGCACCCAGGGCAGCGCTATCAGGAAGGCGACCAGCAGCGTCACCTTCATCGGCACAAAAAAGGAGCCGGTGACGTCGGTGACGATCATCCTGCCGCCCTTGGGCAGCGACTCCATCAACGGCCTGGCAAACAGGTTGTAAATGTTCGGCGCCCAGTAGACCAGGCTGACGAACACCAGGATCACGCCTGACGCGGCCTTGACGATACGCGAGCGCAACTCCACCAGGTGAGAGATGAAGGTTTCCTGCGGACCATCGTCTTGCGGGTCTTGGGGATCTTGGGAACGAGAGTCGCTCATGGCGTGGACCGCTCAGCCGGGATGGCTGGCATCGAGGAATCGGTGGCGATACAACGGCACGGCGCGCAAGTCGGAACGCACGACAGCGGTGGCCGGCCGGTTACCGGCGTGTGGACAAGCCCCTTCATGCTCACTCGAAGAAAGAGCGAGCGGGACCGGTGGCGGGACGGTGGCGCTTGACGCGCGCGGCGCCGGACTGCGCCCACACGCGTACATTGTGCTGGCGCTTGTACCACAGGGGCTGCGCGCCTTGCTTGACGCGCCAGCTCTTGCGGCCGTTGTGGGGCTTGTGCGCCGTGTCCCAGGAAGGCACATAGCCACTGGCCGGGCTTGCCCCTGCCTGCGTGCTTGAGTCAGTGCCGGTCAGTGCATCGTTCAGGGCCTGGCCGTGCTCGTGCACTTCCTTGTGGATGGTGCGCTCGACATCGCGCGCGGCATCCTCGAACTCCGTGCGCATCTTGCGCAGTTCGTCGAGCTCGACCTCGCGGCTGACTTCTGCCTTCACATCATTGATATAGCGCTGCGCGCGGCCGACCAGTGCGCCGACCGTGCGCGCCACCTTCGGCAGCCGCTCGGGACCGATCACCACCAGCGCCACGGCGCCGATCAGTGCAAGCTTGGAAATGCCGAGATCGATCATGCGAGGTTCGGGAGGATGAGGCCGTAACAATGGCCGCCCCGGCCAGCGCGCAGATCGTCACGCAGGCAAGCGTGGCGAAGCGAACGTGGCCGGCAAGGCATTGCTGCCAGGAGGAGAGACATCGGGCGTGCTGACAAGGGTGGGATCGCGCTTACTGCTGGCGCGACTTTTCCTTGGCTTCGACGTCGATGGTGGTGGTGTCACGCAGTTCCTTGGCCGGCGCGTCCGGCGCGTCAGCGGGGTTCCCGTTGGCATCCTTCATGCCGTCCTTGAAGCCCTTCACGGCGCCACCGAGATCCTGGCCGATATTGCGCAGCTTCTTGGTGCCAAAGACCAGCATGACGATCACCAGCACGATGAGCCAGTGCCAAATGCTAAACGAACCCATTTTCTGCTCCTGATGAAGCCTGGGGCGGCGCCTTGCCACCCCGGCTTGTTGTTCCGTCACTGAAGGCCATGCCGGGCGACGGTTGCCGGCACGGCATCTGACCGAAGGCCACGCGGCCCGCGGTCCTGCATGGGCTGGCTGCCAGGCTGGCTTGAGGCCAGCTTTTAAGGCAGCGGCACCTTCCACTGGTTGCGCGGGCCGCCAAGCACGTGCAGATGGAGGTGGTACACCTCCTGTCCGCCATCCGGGCCGGTATTGATCACCGTCCGGAAACCATTGCCACAGCCTGCCGCGCGCGCCATCTCCGGCACTTTCAACATCATTTTAGCAAGCACCGCGCCTTCGCCGGGTCCGCAATCGGCCAGCGAATCGACATGCACCTTGGGAATGAGCAGGAAGTGTACCGGGGCTTTCGGGTGGATATCATGGAAAGCCAGCATTTCGTCATCTTCATACACCTTGCGCGACGGTAGCTGGCCGGCCACGATCCTGCAGAAGAGGCAATTGTGCGGTGAATTCATGAAAATTTCATTGCGCGCAGCAAATCAGGCTGCGATTTCGCCGGGAACCCGCCGGGATCCCGTCAGAAGCATCAGAAACGCTGATCCGGGTACATCGGCTTGCTGTCATTCAGGTAGAGCCAGCCCTTGACGATACGATACAACATCCACAGGGACAGCACGCCCCATGCCGCAAAGGCCAGCGGTATCAGGAACACCGTGGCAAACAGCACGCCGCCCAGAATGGCCCACGCCACCGACCACCAGAAGGAGCGGATCTGCCAGGCAAAGTGGGAGGCGTAGAGGGTGCCCCGGGTGTCGTCGCGCTTGACGTACCCGACCACGATGGCGATCAGCGCGGTGATGCCGCCGGTCAGCCAGAAAATGGCGTACAGGGCATAAAGAATGTGCGTCAGCTTGCGCAGGCTAGCGAGCCGGTCGTTGTCAGCGGTGATCACATCCCCCATCGTCGTTGCTCCTCAAAGCGGCTCGTAGTTGCGGGTTGCCGGCGGGCCGGCGTGGCTATTCAACTGCCGTCGGCCTTGCGCTGGGCTTTTTCCTCAAGGCCGGACAGGCCTTCGCGGCGAGCCAGCTCGTTAACCACGTCGGCCGGCTTCAGGCCGAAACGGGCGAGCAGCACCATGCTGTGGAACCAGAGATCGGCCACCTCGTACACCACCTTGCCGACCGCCTCCGGACCCAGGCCGGCAGCGCGCGCATCCTTGGCGGCCATCACGGTCTCGGTGGCTTCCTCGCCGATCTTCTTCAGGATGGCGTCGTCACCCTTGTGGAACAGGCGTGCCACGTAAGACTTGTCAGGGTCTCCGCCGTTCTCCGGCTTGCGCGACTCCAGCACGGTGGCCAGGCGGGCCAGCACGTCCGCGCTGCTCAAATGTTGTTCGCTCATGGCTTGGCCGCGTAGATAGTGGACGGATCCTTGAGCACAGGCTCGACGGTCTGCCAGTCACCGCTCTCGGCGTCGCCCTCGAACTTCTGGAAAAAGCAGGAGTGGCGCCCGGTGTGGCAAGCGATGCCGTCGTTCTGGGTGACCTTGAGCAGGACCACGTCTTCATCGCAATCCAGGCGCATCTCGTGCACCTTCTGTACGTGGCCGGATTCCTCGCCCTTGTGCCACAGGCGCTTGCGCGAGCGCGACCAGAACACGGCCTCGCCGATCTCCGCGGTGCGCTGCAGCGCTTCGCGGTTCATGAACGCGAACATCAGCACGTCGTTCGAGCCGACTTCCTGGACAATCACCGGCACCAGGCCGTTGTCGTCCCACTTAACCTTGTTGAGCCACTTCTTTGCCATGTCGGTTCGCCGTGTTCAGATTCGCACCGGAATGCCCTCGCGGGCCATGAATGCCTTTGCTTCGCCAACGGTGTGCTCGCCGTAGTGGAAGATGCTGGCGGCCAGCACCGCGTCGGCGTGCCCCAGCTTGATGCCGTCGGCCAGGTCCTTCAGGCCGCCCACGCCACCCGAGGCGATGACCGGCACGGACACCGCGTCGCTGACAGCCCGCGTGAGTTCAAGGTCGAACCCGCTCTTGGTGCCGTCGCGGTCCATGCTGGTGAGCAGCAGCTCGCCGGCGCCGCGCGCGGCCATCTCGCGCGCCCAGGCCACGGCGTCCAGGCCGGTGGCCTTGCGCCCGCCGTGGGTGAAGACTTCCCAGCGCGCCGGCTCGCCGGGCGCGGAGCTGCGCTTGGCGTCGATCGCGACCACGATGCACTGCGACCCGTAGCGCGCGGTGGCGTCCGACACCAGCTGCGGGTTGGCGATGGCCGAGGAGTTGACGCTGATCTTGTCAGCGCCGGCATTGAGCAGGCGCCGCACGTCTTCCACGGCCCGCACGCCGCCACCTACCGTCAGCGGGATGAAGACCTGGGAGGCCACCGCCTCGATGATGTGCAGGATCAGGTCGCGGCCGTCGCTGGTCGCGGTGATATCAAGAAAAGTGATTTCATCGGCACCCTGCTCGTCGTAACGGCGGGCGATCTCGACCGGGTCGCCCGCGTCGCGCAATTCGACGAAGTTGACACCCTTGACCACCCGCCCGTTGGTCACGTCGAGGCAGGGGATGATACGTTTGGCTAGCATGAGATTCCTTGCCCGCCACGGCGCTGCGCGCATGCGTGGCGCCGGTGGCTGCAATTGTCGCGCGCGAGGCGCGTTGTCTTACTGCTCGGCGCCGAGCTTGTCGGCAAGCGCCTGGGCTTCGGCGAAATTGAGGTCGCCCGAATAGATCGCGCGGCCGCAGATGACGCCTTCGACACCATCCTTTTGCACGCTGCACAGGCGTTCGATATCGGCCAGGTTGGACAGCCCGCCGCTGGCGATCACCGGAATCGTCGCCGACTGCGCCAGCTTGACGGTGGCATCGATATTGATGCCCTGCAACATGCCGTCGCGGCCGATGTCGGTGTAGATGATGGCTTCCACGCCGTAGTCCTCGTACTTGCGCGCGAGGTCGGCGACTTCGTGGCCGGTCAGCTTGCTCCAGCCGTCGGTGGCAACCTTGCCTTCGCGGGCGTCCAGGCCGACGATGATATGGCCGCCGAACGCCGTGCAGGCATCCTTGAGGAACCCGGGATTCTTGACCGCGGCCGTGCCGATGATCACGTACGACAGGCCGCCGTCGAGCCAGCGCTCGATGGTGTTCAGGTCGCGGATGCCGCCGCCGAGCTGGATCGGGATCTCATCGCCCACCTCGGCGATGATGGCCTTGATGGCAGCTTCATTGCGGGGCTTGCCCACGAACGCACCATTGAGGTCGACCAGGTGCAGGCGCCGTGCGCCCTGCTCCACCCAGTGACGTGCCATGGCGGCGGGATCTTCGGAAAAGACGGTGGCCTGGTCCATGTCGCCTTGTTTAAGGCGTACACATTGACCGTCCTTCAGGTCGATGGCCGGAATGAGCAACATAAGTGTGACGAGCGTGATTGAGTGAAAGAGAAAATTGAGCTAGCCACCGTGGCCGGCCAACTCGGTCCCGAAAAAGCCGCTATCGAGGTTCAGGGATTCCAATGCACGAAGTTCCGGTACAGCTGCAAGCCCATGGCGGCGCTCTTTTCCGGGTGGAACTGCGTGGCAAAAATATTATCGCGCGCTACCGCGCTCGTAAATAAGACACCGTAGTCGGTTTCGCCGGCAATATGCGCCGGATCCTGCGCATGCACGTAGTAACTATGCACGAAATAGAACCAGCTTTCATCGGGGATGCCAGCCCACAGCGGATGGGAGCGTGCCTGCCGCACCCGGTTCCAGCCCATCTGCGGCACCTTGTAGCGTGAGCCGTCCGGCTGGGTCATGCCTTCCAGCTCGAAGCGGATCACCTCGCCGGGCAACAGCCCCAGGCAAGGCGTGCTGCCGTCCTGCGTCCTACTTTCCTTGCTGAAGTCGAACAGCATCTGTTCGCCAACGCACACGCCCAGCATCGGCTTGCTGGCGGCGGCCTCGATCACCGCCTGCTGCAAGCCGGACGCGCCCAGCGCGCCCATGCAGTCTGGCATCGCCCCCTGGCCGGGCAGCACCACGCGGTCCGCCGCGCGGATCGCCTCGGGCTGGTCCACCACCTGTACGTCCGCCTCGGGCGCCGCCGCACGCAGGGCCTGCGCCACCGAGCGCAGGTTGCCCATGCCGTAATCCACAATTGCTATGGTAGTCATGATTTCAAAACAGGCAACAATGTCTTAAGCCCGTCCACAATGAATTCCACGGCCAGCGCCGATAGGATCAGTCCCATCAGGCGCGTACCGATATTGATGCCAGTGCGGCCGATCACGCGCGCGATCGGGTCCGCGGCGCGGAATACTATATATACCACTGCGCCCAGCGCGATCCCGATTCCGACCAGAATCAGCAACTGGTACCAGTGCTGGGTCTTGCCGGCATAGACGATCACCGTGCTGATCGAGCCGGGCCCGGTCAGCAAGGGCAGCGCCAGCGGCACCACCGCGATGCTGGCCTTGGCTTCCGCCTCGTCCTCTTCCTCGGGCGTCGCCTTGGTGCGGCTGGTCTGGGCGTTCAGCATGTTCATCGCCATCATGATCATGATGAGGCCACCGCCCACCTGGAGCGAAGCCACCGAGATATTGAAGAACTCAATGATCTGCTGGCCCAGCAAGGCGGAAATACCCACTACCGTCGCCACCGAGATCGACGCAATCTTGATGGTATGCCGCTTTTCTTCCTCGGTCTGCTGGGTGGTCAGGCTGATGAAGAACGGAATGGCCCCGATCGGGTTGATCAGCGCCAGCAGCGAGATGAACGACTTAAGCGTATCCATCGGGTTGGGCTAATGTCGCGCTAATGCCGCGTTGGTGCCGCATCGGCACCACATTGATCGGAAATTTGCCGCCGGCGGCGCAGAATGCGCCGCCATGCGAGGCTGGTGGACGCCGCTAAGGCTCAGCCGACGAGGGTGCCTTTGGTCGACGGAATCGTGTTGCCAGCGCGCGGATCCATTTCCACCGCCATGCGCAGCGCGCGGCCGAAGGCCTTGAACACGGTTTCGCATTGATGATGGGCATTGATGCCGCGCAGGTTGTCGATATGCAGCGTCACCGCGGCATGATTGACGAACCCGCGGAAGAACTCAATGGTCAGGTCCACATCGAAGCTGCCCACCCGCGCGCGGGTAAACGGCACATGGAACTCCAGGCCCGGGCGGCCGGAGAAGTCGATCACGACGCGCGACAGGCATTCGTCCAGCGGCACATAGCTGTGGCCGTAGCGGGTGATGCCCTTCTTGTCGCCAATGGCCTTGGCAACGGCCTGGCCGAGCGCGATGCCGACGTCTTCCACCGTGTGGTGGTCATCGATATGGGTGTCGCCGCTGGCTTCGACCTCCAGGTCGAACATGCCATGGCGCGCGATCTGGTCCAGCATGTGGTCGAGGAACGGCACGCCCGACGCCAGTTTCTGGCGGCCGGTGCCATCGAGATTCAGCGAAACGCGAATTTGCGTTTCCGAAGTATTGCGGGTGACCTCTGCAACACGCATGGTGTTAATCCTGCAACGCCGCCTGGAAGGCAGCGAGAAATTGCGCGTTCTCTTCGGGAGTGCTGACCGTGACGCGCAGACAGTTGGCCAGCAATGGGTGCATTTTACCCACGTTCTTGATCAAAACCTTGCGCGCGAGCACCCCGTCGAACACACGGGCGGAATCGTCGACGCGCACCAGCAGGAAATTGGCGGCGCTCGGGTAGACCGTCACGCCCGGCAAGGCGGCCAGGGCGCTGGCCACGGTGGCGCGCTCGGCGCGCAGTTGCGCAGCCTGCTGGTCCAGCACGTCGACATGCTCCAGCACGAACAGCGCGGTGGCCTCGGTCAGCACATTGACGTTGTACGGCGGGCGCACCTTGTCGATCTGCGCGAGCCAGGCCGGCGCACCGGCCAGGTAACCCAGCCGGATGCCGGCCAGGCCCAGCTTGGACACGGTGCGCATCACCAGCAGGTTGCCGAACTCGGCCAGGCGCGGCATCCAGGTGTCCTGGGCGAATGGCTGGTAGGCCTCGTCGACCACCACCAGGCTCTGGCAGGTCTCGCCCTGGGCGGCGCGCACGATGGCTTCCATGTCATCCGCATCGAACAGGTTGCCGGTGGGATTGTTGGGGTAGGCCAGGTAAATGATGGCAGGCTGGTGCTCGGCCATGGCCGCGAGCATGGCCGCCCGGTCGAGCGTGAAATCCGCCTTGAGCGGCACGCCGACGAATTCCAGCCCGGCAAACTGGGCGGACATGGCGTACATGACGAAGCCCGGTACCGGTGCCAGCACCTTGGCGCCCGGCCTGGCGGCGGCCAGCGACAACATGCTGATGATCTCGTCCGAGCCGTTGCCCAGCAGCACGTCCATGCCCGCGGGCACGTCCATGACCGTTTTCAGGCGCGCGCGCAGCACTTCGCTGCTTGGCACCGGATAACGGTTCAGCGCCACCTCGGCCAGCCGCGCGGCCAGCTCTGCGCGCAGCGCGTCGGGCAGCTGATAGGGATTCTCCATCGCGTCCAGCTTCACCAGACCGTGCGAATCCGGCACATGGTAGGCGCCCATGGCGCGTACGTCGTCACGGATGATGCGTTCGATCAGGGAAGGCTGCACTACGGACATTGGATTACCTCTTTGGTCGGTGGTTGTCGGTGCTGATTGCTGCAATCCGGCCGGGCGCCGAAAAAACCGGAACCCGGCCGCTGTGCCTCAGTTACGCCTGAGGCGATACTCGGCGCTGCGGGCGTGGGCCTGCAATCCCTCGCCATAGGCCAGCTCGGCGGCGATCTGGCCCAGCATCTGGGCGCCCTGCTCGCTCACTTCGATCAGGCTGGAGCGTTTCTGGAAGTCGTACACGCCCAGCGGCGACGAGAAACGCGCGGTGCGCGAGGTCGGCAGCACGTGGTTGGGCCCCGCACAATAGTCGCCCAGCGACTCGCTGGTATAGCGGCCCAGGAAGATGGCGCCGGCGTGGCGGATCTTCTCGGCCCAGTGGCGCGGGTTCTCGGCGGAAATCTCCAGGTGCTCCGGCGCGATCGCGTTGGCGATCTCGCAGGCCTCGTCCATGTCGCGTACCCGGATCAGCGCGCCGCGCCCGGACAGCGAGGCACGGATGACGTCGCGGCGCGGCATGGAGTCAAGCTGGCGGTGGATGCTTTCTTCCACCTGGGCCAGGTAGTTCGAGTCGGGGCACAGCAGGATGGATTGCGCGAGCTCATCGTGCTCGGCCTGCGAGAACAGGTCCATCGCCACCCAGTCCGGATCGGTGGTGCCGTCGCAGATCACCAGGATCTCGGACGGGCCGGCGATCATGTCGATGCCGACGGTGCCGAACACGCGGCGCTTGGCCGCCGCCACGTAGGCGTTTCCCGGGCCGACGATCTTGTCGACCTGGGGCAGCGAGCCCGTGCCGTAAGCCAGCGCGCCAACCGCCTGCGCGCCGCCGATGGTAAACACGCGGTCCACGCCGGCGATCTGCGCCGCGGCCAGCACCAGCTCGTTGCGCACACCGCCCGGCGTGGGCACGACCATGATGACTTCCTTGACGCCGGCCACGCGTGCTGGGATGGCGTTCATCAGCACGGACGACGGATACGCCGCCTTGCCGCCCGGCACATAGATGCCGACGCGGTCCAGCGGGGTCACCTTTTGTCCCAGCACGGTGCCGTCGGACTCGGTGTATTCCCAGCTGTGGCTGCCGCACTCGATCTTCTGCTTCTCGTGGTAGGCGCGCACGCGCGCCGCCGCGGTTTCCAGCGCGGCGCGGCGCTTGGGCTCGAGCTCGTCGAGCGCGGCTTCGAGCTTGGCCGGCGAGATCTCCAGCGCGGCCATGGAGCTGGCTTCCACACGATCGAAGCGCTGCGTGTACTCCAGTACCGCGGCGTCGCCGCGCGCCTTCACATCGGCAAGGATCTGCGCCACGGCGCGATCGATGGCGTCGTCTTCTCCGGCTTCGAACGCCAGTACCTTGCGCAACTCGGCGGCAAAGCCCTGCTCGGTTGAATCCAGCCGGCGGATTGCGAGGTTTTCCATAGAATTTTCGTTCATGACTCCATTCCCCAGGCTCTCTCTCGCGCGGCGTCAGGCCAGCGCGGCGGAGGCCCGTTCAAACGCGTCGAGAATCGGGGCAAGCCGCTCACGCTTGAGTTTGAGGGCAGCCTGGTTGACCACCAGGCGCGACGATATCTGCACGATCTCTTCCACTTCGACCAGGTTGTTGGCGCGCAAGGTCCCGCCGGTGCTGACCAGGTCGACAATGGCGTCGGCCAGTCCCACCAGCGGCCCGAGTTCCATCGAGCCATACAGCTTGATCAGGTCCACGTGCACGCCCTTCTTGGCGAAGTGCTCGCGCGCGGTCTGCACATATTTGGTGGCCACGGCCAGCCGCGCGCCCTGGCGCACCGCGCTGGCGTAGTCGAAGCCGGCCGAGGTTGCAACCGACATGCGGCACTTGGCGATATTCAGGTCGATCGGTGCGTAGAGCCCGGCCATGCCGTGTTCCATCAGCACGTCCTTGCCAGCCACGCCGAAGTCGGCCGCGCCGTATTGCACGTAGGTCGGCACATCGGAGGCGCGCACGATGATGACGCGCACGTCCGGATCGGAGGTGGGCAGGATCAGCTTGCGCGAGGTTTCCGGATCCTCGGTGACATGGATGCCGGCCGCCTCGAGCAGCGGCATGGTTTCGGTGAAGATCCGGCCCTTGGAGAGGGCCAGCGTCAACTGGGTCGGGGAGGGGCTCATCTGCGTCCTTTTATCTTTTCGTGCGCTCAGGCGATGCGGCGGATCTTGGCGCCCACGGCCGACAGCTTGTCTTCCATGCGGTCATAGCCACGGTCAAGGTGATAGATGCGGTCGATCACGGTCTCGCCCTCGGCCACCAGGCCGGCGATCACCAGGCTGGCGGAGGCGCGCAGGTCGGTCGCCATCACCTTGGCGCCCGACAGCCGGGGCACGCCGGTGACCACCGCGGTATTGCCTTCGACCGCGATGTCGGCACCCAGCCGGCTCAGCTCCTGCACGTGCATGAAGCGGTTCTCGAAGATGGTTTCGGTAATGCGAGCCACGCCGCCGGCCACGCTGTTCAGCGCCATGAACTGCGCCTGCATGTCGGTCGGGAAGGCCGGGTATTCGGAGGTACGGAAGCTCACCGACTGCGGGCGCTGGGCCATCGTCAGGCGGATCCAGTCTTCACCGGCCTCGATGGCGGCGCCGGCTTCGCGCAGCTTGTCGAGCACCGTGTCCAGGATGTGCGGCGACACGCCGCGCAGCACCACATCGCCCAGCGTGGCGGCGGCCGCGCACAGGAAGGTGCCGGCCTCGATACGGTCGGCGATCACGGCGTGGCTGGCGCCATGCAGGCGATCCACGCCCTGGATCACCAGGCGGTCAGTGCCGATGCCCTCGATACGGGCCCCCATCTTGACCAGCAGGTTGGCCAGGTCGGTCACTTCGGGCTCACGCGCGGCGTTTTCGAGCACGGTCTCGCCGTCGGCCAGCGTGGCGGCCATCAGCAGGTTTTCGGTACCGGTCACGGTGATCATGTCGGTCACCACGCGCGCGCCCTTCAGGCGCTTGGCGCGGGCATGGATAAAGCCGTGCTCGATGCTGATCTCGGCCCCCATGGCCTGCAGGCCCTTGATGTGCTGGTCGACCGGGCGCGCGCCAATGGCGCAGCCGCCAGGCAACGACACGCGCGCTTCGCCAAAGCGCGCCACCAGCGGGCCCAGCACCAGGATCGATGCGCGCATGGTCTTGACCAGCTCGTAGGGAGCCTCGGGCGAGTTGACGTCGGCGCCGTTGAGCGTCACGCGCGTGCCGTCCTGCTCGGCCTTCATGCCCATCTGGCGCAGCAGCTTGAGCGTGGTACCCACGTCCTGCAGCCTGGGAACGTTGTCGAGCGAGAGGGTGTCGGCGCTAAGCAGTCCCGCGCACAGGATCGGCAGCGCGGCGTTCTTGGCGCCGGATACGCGGATCTCGCCTCGCAGCGGGCCATTGCCCTGGATCTCGAGTTTGTCCATGTTCTTTCAATTCCGGCCGGCCGCCCGCTGGCGTCCGGCATGTTTCATTACGGTCCGTGGCGGTGCGTCAAGGCGCGCCGCCGCAGCATCTGATACCCGTGGGCCGCCGCGCGAGTGGCGCGGACCCTGATTGTCATGTCCGGCCTGTCGGGCGGCCAGCTTGTTGGTCCGTATTTATTCGTGCGAGTCCGCCTTGTTCCGGCGCTTAGCTTACTGCTTTCCCTCGCCCGCCTGCGCCTGCCATTCGGCCGGCGTCAGCGTCTTCATCGACAGTGCGTGGATCTCGGCGCGCATGCGGTCGCCCAGCGCGGCATAGACCTGCTGGTGCCGCTGGATCAGGCGCTTGCCGTCAAACTGGGCGCTGACGATGGTGGCAAAGAAGTGCTGGCCGTCGCCCTCCACTTCCAGGTGTTCGCAGGACAGCCCTTGGGCGATGTAGTCACTGACTTGTTGGGGTGTAGGCAGCATGATGGTCTTTTCGCGTTGATTCGCTTACGGTTCCGGATCTGGATAGATGGGCTCTTGGCGTTCTGCTCTTGTGGGTAGCGTTCAGTGGCGCAGCTTGTAGCCGCTCTTGAGCAGCTGCAGCGCGACCGTGGCAAGCACCACGAAAGCCGTACCCACGACTGCGAGGCTGAAGGCCGGCGCCACGTCGGAGACGCCAAAGAAGCCATAGCGGAAGCCGTCGATCATGTAGAAGAACGGATTGGCGTGCGACACCGCTTGCCAGAAGGGAGGCAGCGAGTGGATCGAATAAAACACGCCGGACAAGAAGGTGGCCGGCATGATCAGGAAGTTCTGGAAGGCCGCAAGCTGGTCGAATTTCTCGGCCCAGATCCCGGCGATCAGCCCCAGCGTGCCAAGGATCGCCGCGCCCAGCACGGCAAACACCAGGATCCACGCGATGTTGGCGAAATGCAGGTTGGCGAACCAGGCCGTCACCAGCAACACGCCCAGGCCCACGGCCAGGCCGCGCACGATGGACGCCACCACATAGGCGCCGAACATTTCCCAGTGCGACAGCGGCGGCAGCATGATGAACACCAGGTTGCCGGTGATTTTGGACTGGATCAGCGACGACGAACTATTGGCAAAGGCGTTCTGCAGCACGCTCATCATCACCAGCCCCGGCACCAGGAAAGCGGTATAGCTGATCTGGTCGTACACCTTCACGCGGTTCTCAAGCACGTGGCCGAAGATCAACAGGTACAGGATCGCGGTGAGCACCGGCGCCGCCACGGTCTGGAAGCTGACCTTCCAGAAACGCAGCACTTCCTTGTAGAGCAGCGTGCGAAAGCCTACCAGCCCTCCCACCGCCATCGGCGCAAGGTGGGTGTTGATGGCGTCCTGCGTGCCGTCGAATTCGGTTGGCATCTTCATGCTGCAGCCTCCACCGCCGTATCCGGCAACGCGCCCGGCATGTGACCTTCGCGCCGCATGATCTGCACGAACACGTCCTCCAGGTCTGCCTTGTTGATTTCCATGTCTTCGATTTCGCAGCCGGCCTCGCGGCAGGCGGCCAGGATCGGCTCCACCGCCGGGTAGCCCGACAGCCGCAGCCGCACCGCGCGTTCGCCCGGATTGGAGGAAGGCATGCGCAGCGGCTCAAGCGTGGCCGGCAAGGTACCACGGGAAAATGTCAGCGCCAGCTGCAGCCCGGCGAACTGGCTCAGCAGGTTGCTGGTGCGGTCCAGCGCCACCACCTCGCCGAACTTGAGCATGGCGATGCGATCACACAGCGCCTCCGCCTCTTCCAGGTAGTGCGTGGTCAGGATGATGGTGTGGCCCTCGCGATTCAGGCGTGAAATGAACTTCCACAGCGTTTGGCGCAACTCCACGTCAACCCCGGCGGTGGGCTCGTCGAGCACGATGACCGGCGGCCGGTGCACCAGCGCCTGGGCCACCAGCACGCGGCGCTTCATGCCGCCGGAGAGCTGGCGCATGTTGGCGTCGGCCTTGTTGGTGAGATCGAGGTTGGCCATGATCTCGTCGATCCAGTCGTCATTGCGGGTCAGGCCGAAGTAGCCGGACTGCAGGCGCAGCGTCTCGCGCACCGTGAAGAAGGGATCGAAGACCAGTTCCTGCGGCACCACACCCAACATGCGCCGCGCCAGCCGGTAATCGGACACCACGTCGTGGCCGAGCACGCTGACGCTGCCGGAATCGGCACGGTTCAGGCCCGCCAGGATGGAGATCAGCGTGGTCTTGCCTGCACCGTTGGGGCCGAGCAGGCCGAAGAATTCGCCCCGCTCGACGGTGAAGCTGACGCCCTTGAGCGCTTGCAGGTTGCGGTAGCGCTTGCGAACGTCTTTGAGTTCGATGGCTTTCATGGCCGGATACTGTTTGGCAGGCGCGTCGGGCTCTTGTGGGCTCGCACGCCGGCCTCCTTGAAATGGCGGGGACCGCCTGGGTGCTTCGACCGTGTCTTGTCCGTGCCTTATATGCCGGAACGGTCGAACAACCCGGAATTATAGGGGATGCGGGAGCAGTCCCGCTTTGAGCGCGAGGCGTGGCGCGAGCCATCGCCCGGGCATCGCGGTAGCAAGCGCAGATCAGCAGCTTGCCACGGATGCCGGTTCAATGTCGGTGGGAAACGGTGTCTTGCGCGCGCCGCGCGCCCGTGGCGCGCGCCTGGGCGCCGAGTTGCAGCAGGGAATCGACGCCGTACAGCATGGCCAGCTCAGCCAGCTGGGCCGGTACGCCGACGAACACGAGCGACTGGCCGCGGCTGGCGGCATCGCGCTGCCAGGCCAGCAGCACCGCGACGGCAGCGGAGTCGACCTGGGTCAGCTTGCCGCAGTCCACCTGGGCTTCGCCCTGGGCCAGGCGTGCCAGCCCGTCACGCAGCACGGCGGCGGCGTTGCGGTTGGTCAGCGAGGTGTCGAGCGAAAGCATCTGGCAGCGGTCCGGGGATGCGGGTCTGGAAAAAAGCACTCCCGCGGGTGCGGGAGTGCTCATTGTAGAACACTTCGGCCAGCCATGCTGAGCCTGCCGCTCAGGCAGGCTCGCAGGCTCAGTTCTTGGCGTTGGCGAGCTGGCGGTTGCGGTCCTGCAGCGTCTTGATCACACCGTCCACGCCCTGCTGGCCCACGATGGTGTTGAAGCTACCCTTGTAGGCCTCGGTCAGCCAGGCGCCCAGCACGTTGATGTCGTAGACCTTCCAGCCTTGCGGGGTCTTCTCGAGGCGGTAATCGAGCTGGATCGGCTCGCCCTTGTTGATGACCTGGGTGCGAATGGTGGCATCGGTATCGTCCGGGCTGCCGCGGTACGGACGGAACTGCACGCTCTGGTCGCGAATCTGCGCGATGGCGCCCGAATAGGTGCGGATCAGCAGGGTCTTGAACTCGTCGGTGATCTGCTTTTGCTGCTCGGGCGTGGCCTTGGACCAGTTGCGGCCCATGGCGATCTGCGTGGTCTTCTGGAAATTCGCGTTGGGCAGGATCTTCTGCTCCACCAGCGCCGAGATCTTGCCGATGTTCCCGGCCTGCATGTCCTTGTCCGCCTTGACCGAAGTCATCACGTCGCTGACCACGGCCTTGACCAGCCCGTCGGGCGTGCTGGCATCCTGCGATTGGGCGTGGGCGGCGCCGGAAAAGGCAACCACGGTAAGAAAAGGCAGCAACAGTCGCTTCAGCATATTTCGTCCTTATCAATTCGATAACGCAGGGACACCGAGGTACGGCATCCTAGCGCGTCCCGGCACCAAGGCCGGCAATGGTCATGCGCCGAGTTGGAGTTCGGGCAAGGCCTGGGAGTTCGCGGTGCCGGAGCTTCCGACACCACTTTTTCATACTTTGTTGCACCACTCACAGCGGCGACACGAGCCGCGGCAAAACCCACTCAGCGCAGACGGAAATTGCCGATATTGCCGGGCATCTGCACTGGCGGCGTGGGTAGCGCCTGGTTTTCCTGCGTGGCATCCGGCGGCGGGGTGGTCGGCACGGTATCGTCGCTCTCCGGCGGGTTGCCGTCATAGATCTGGTACTCGCGGCGCTGCAGGTACGCATCGCGCATGAAGGCGTACTTGTCGAGCGCCGCCATCTCGATCAGGCCCGTGGCGCCAAGCAGCGAAGCCCGGGTGTTGACGACACGCACCCCGAACAGCGAGTTGCGCAGCCACACGGGATCGATATACGCCGACGGATCAATCTGGCGGTCGACCAGCATGCCAGCGGTATCGCGCACCGTGCTCGGCCCGAACAGCGGCAGCACCAGGTACGGGCCGGCCGGCACGCCCCATACGCCCAAGGTCTGGCCGAAGTCTTCCTTGTACTTCGGCAAGCCCGCCGGCGTGGCGATGTCGATCAGCCCGCCGATGCCCAGCACGCTGTTGATGGCCACGCGCATGGTGTCTTCCGCGGCGCGGGTGGGCTTGCCCTGGAGCAGGTTGTTGACGGCCGAGTAGACATCGCTGACGTTGGAGAAAGCGTTGTCGATCGCGGTGCGGATCGGCGATGGAACGTAATCTGCGTACACCTGGGCAACCGGGCGCAGCACGGTCCTGTCGACGGCGTCGTTGACCTTGAAGACTTCCCGGTTGAAGGGCTCGATAGGATCCTTCGGGTTGGCGGTCGGGCCAGTGGCGCAACCTGCCGCCAGCCATGCAACCGATGCTGCCAGCAAGCAGTTTCGTCCCACGCGCCAGCGCGCGGCAGCACGCCTGCCGGTCATTTCACCACCCCCGCCGCGCCGCTGGCGGCTCCAGCGGCAGCGCCGCCGGCATTGTTGCCACCCGCCCCGGCATCGGCGGCCTTGTTATACAGGAACTGCCCGATCAGGTTTTCCAGCACCACGGCCGACTGCGTCATGGTGATGCGCGAGCCTTCAGCCAGCATGGCGGTGTCGCCGCCCGCCTCAAGGCCCAGGTACTGCTCCCCGAGCAAGCCCGAGGTCAGGATCTTGGCCGAGGTGTCCTTGGGAAACTGGTAGCGCTTTTCCAGGTTGAGCGTCACGGTCGCCTGGTAGGTCTTGTCGTCGAAGCGGATATCCGCCACGCGGCCCACCACCACGCCGGCGCTCTTGACCGGGGCGCGCGGCTTCAGGCCGCCGATATTATCGAAGCGCGCCTGCACCGAGTAGGTGTCCTGGAACGACAGGGCACTCATGTTGCCGGCCTTGAGCGCCAGGAACAGCAGCGCCACGAAACCCGCCACAACAAACAGCCCAACCCAGAAATCGAGTGTATTTCTTTTCATCTGCGTCTCTTCTTCAAGTACTCCGGCTCCGCCGACCGCACCGGCCAAGTCAGCTGAACATCAGCGCAGTCAGCAGGAAATCCAGCGCCAGCACCGCCAGCGAGGCAATCACCACGGTGCGCGTGGTGGCATGCGATACGCCTTCCGGCGTCGGCTTGGCCTGATAGCCCTGGTACAACGCTATAAACGTCACCGCGACGCCAAAAATGAAGCTCTTTATGACGCCATTGAGCACGTCATTGCGAACATCCACCCCGTTTTGCATCTGCGACCAGAACGCGCCCGCGTCCACGCCGATCATCTGCACCCCGACCACATAGCCACCAAGGATGCCAACGGCGCTGAAAATTGCCGCCAGCACCGGCATGGCAACCACGCCAGCCCAGAAGCGCGGCGCGATCACGCGCTGTAGCGGATTGACCGCCATCATTTCCATGGCGGTGAGTTGCTCACCCGCCTTCATCAGGCCGATCTCGGCGGTCAGTGACGTGCCGGCGCGGCCGGCGAACAGCAGCGCCGTCACCACCGGGCCCAGCTCGCGCACCAGCGACAGCGCCACCAGCAGCCCTAGCGCCTGCTCGGAGCCGTAGCGATTTAGCGTGTAATAACCCTGCAAACCCAGCACGAAGCCGACAAACAGGCCTGAGACCGCAATGATCACCAGCGACAGGTTGCCGACAAAGAAAATCTGGTCGCTCACCAGCCGGAAGCGGCGCAGCAGCGCCGGAGACATCGCCAGTACCGTGAAAAACATGCGCGTGGCATGACCCAGGCCGCTGACCGACTGCCGCACCGCGGAGCCGATGCTCGTGAAAAATCCCATCATCGTCCCGCCCCGCTCACGAAGTCCTCGGCCAGCGACGGCCCCGGATAATGGAACGGGACCGGGCCGTCAGGCTCGGCATGGACGAACTGGTGCACGAAGGGATCCGTCGAGGCACGCAGGGCCTCGGGCTCGCCTTCGGCGGCAATGCGGCCATTGGCAATGAAATAGACGTAGTCGGCGATGAGAAAGGTCTCGTTGACGTCATGCGACACGATGATGGTAGTGGCCCCCAGCGCGTCGTTCAGGCTGCGGATCAGTCGCGCGGTCAGGCCCAGCGAGATCGGGTCGAGGCCGGCAAAAGGCTCGTCGTACATCAGCAGGGCTGGATCGAGCGCGATCGCACGGGCCAGTGCCACCCGGCGCGCCATGCCGCCGGAGATCTCCGACGGCATCAGCTCGCGCGCGCCGCGCAGGCCGACGGCGTTGAGCTTCATCAGCACCAGGTCGCGGATCATCGACTCGGGCAAGTCGGTATGTTCGCGCAACGGGAAGGCAACGTTGTCGAACACGGAGAGATCGGTGAACAAAGCACCAAACTGGAACAGCATGCCCATCTGCCGCCGCACTGCGTACAGGTCATTGCGGTCCAGGGTCGGGATATTGGCGCCGTTGAAGAGCACCTGGCCGCTCTGCGGCCTGACCTGGCCGCCGATCAGGCGCATCACGGTGGTCTTTCCGCAGCCGGAGCCGCCCATGACGGCCACCACCTTGCCACGCGGGAAGCGCATGCTAAGGCCCGACAGGATTGGCTTGCCGCCCGCCGCATAGGCGAAATCGACAGATTTGAGCTCGACGAGGTTTGAGGCGGAATCGGTCACGTTGGCACCGTGTTAGGCAGTCCGCCATTATAAGGGCTACTACCTAGCGCTGCCCGAGGCAGTGTGGCGCAATCCACATCCACTCAACGCAAATAATTGTTTCATCACATTTGAGTTGCGGACTTCGGTCATCTCTGCCAAAAGGCGAAGCTTAGGGTTCAGTGGGCCCGCCAGTTTGCCGCAAGATGACCTGCCACTGGATCGACTCCGACCGGATCGCCGTCGCAAAGGCTTCCGGCGAATCGCGCAACGGCGTCAGGCCCGCCGCCAGCAGGCGATCCCGCACCTCGCGCTCACCCATGACGCCATCCAGCTCGCTGGCGATCCGCGCCACGATGGCATGCGGGGTCTTGGCCGGGGCAATGACGCCGTACCAGGCTCCCGCGCCATAGCCATCCACCCCCGACTCCTGCAGCGTGGGCACCGTGGGCGCCAGTTGCGAACGCGCCACACCAGTCACGCCGAGCAGGCGCAAATTGCCGCTCTTGACCTGGGCCTGCACGGAAGCAAACGCGCAGAAGCAAGCGCTGACGCGCCCGGCCAGCATCTCCTGCACCACCGCCGCCTCGCCCTTGGCCGTAACCAGCGGCACCCCGTTCGGCACACCATGCACAGCGTATTGGGCATAAAGGTGCGAGGGGCTGCCGGCCTGGCCGGAACCGTAGCTGTAGGATCCCGGACTGGCATTAACCGCAGCGAGCCATTGCTGCGGCGTGCGCATCGGCAGGCGCGCATCGATCACCAGGAACAGCGGCATGGTCGCGACCCGCGCTACAGGCGTGAAGTCGCGCACTACGTCATAAGGCACCGGCTCCAGGCCCGGCTGGATCAGCATGGTGGCCTGGTGGAACAGCAGGGTATGCCCGTCGGAACTGGCCTTGGCCACCACGTCTCCCGCCGTGGTGCCGCCCGCACCGGGCCGGTTGTCGACGTCGACCGGCACGCCGAGGCGTACCGTCAGGCGCTCGGCCAGCAGGCGCGCCACGGCATCCGGCACGCTGCCGGCCGGAAAAGGCACGATCAGGCGAATGGGGCGGACGGGAAACGATATCGGGCGCGCAAACGCTGCCGGCGCCGGGGTAGCCGGCACGGAGGCCGGCCGGGCCAGGCCGGGCCCGCTCGCGGCAAGCAGCAGGGCAGCAAGGAACAGCGGATGCCAGGCGTGCAGAAACAACTGCAGACAAGCCGGCATGGCAGCGGGGTGAAGCAACTTCGCCTTACCTCGCCAAAGCCGCGAAACAATGCGCACTTCGGACATCAATTCCTCCGGGCCACTGGCATCGCCGTGGCGTCTTGATCGGCTGAAAAGGGATTAGCGAGGCAGTCTTTATTTTCTTTGTTTTAATTGTCAGGTCATTCTACGAAGAATGCCCAAAACCGCACAGACCACGTTAACCATAGCCGGGACAACCCTGTGAGCATGGCTGGGCGCGGATCTCCGGGCATCCACGGCGCCTGTGCTTCGACGCCGCCTATAATCGCCCGTCATGCGTGAATACACTCCTCGGCCCATGCTGGCCACCGACCTGCCCGCCGTGCTGGAAATTCAGGCCCAGTGCTATCGCGGCATGCTGCTCGAGTCCGCCGCAGCCCTCGGCAGCCGCCTGGCGCTGTCGCCCGCCACTTGCTGGGTGGCCGCCGGCCGGGACGGCGAGCTGGCAGCCTATCTGTTTACCCACATGTGGCCCCAGGACAGCCTGCCGGCACTCGACGAGGTACTGGAGCGGCATTGGGAACGCGATGGTAAGCCGGCCAGCACCCTGACCTGGTTCGTGCACGATATGGCGGTAGCACCCGCGGGCCAGGGCCGCGGCCTGGCGCCAACGCTCTACGCCGCGGCCCGCGCGGCCGCGCTCGCTGCCGGATTGCGCTCGTCGCGGCTGGTCGCCGTGCAATCGGCTGCGGCATGGTGGCGCAGACTCGGGTACGAGAATCTGACGCCTCCCAGCGCTGCCGTGTCCGCCAAACTGTCGGCTTACGGCGACGATGCCGTGCTGATGGGCCGTACGCTGCAGCCAGGCTGAGCGCACCCATGAAAAAACCCGCCCGGCTTGCGCGGGGCGGGTCTTGTGGCGCGAGCAACGCGTCACGGCATCAGCAAAGCCATGGCGCAGATCAGCGCGGCAGCTCGGAATGCCCCATCAGGAAGGCATCGACCGAACGCGCGGCCTGGCGGCCTTCGCGGATCGCCCACACCACCAGCGACTGGCCGCGGCGCACGTCGCCAGCGGCGAACACCTTGGGCACGTTGGTGTGATACGCACGATCGCCTTCGGTGCTGGCACGGGCGTTCTTGCGCGCATCGGTATCCACGCCAAAAGCGGAGAGCAGCGAGCCCACCGGGTTGGTGAAGCCCATGGCCAGCAGCACGAGATCCGCCTTGAGGATGAACTCGCTGTCCGGCACTTCCTGCATCTTGCCGTCCTTCCATTCGACGCGGCAGGCCTTGAGCGCGGTGATTTTGCCGTTCTCGCCAATGAACTCCTTGGTGGCGACCGACCAGTCGCGGTTGCAACCTTCGTCGTGCGAGGACGAGGTGCGCAGCTTGATCGGCCAGTACGGCCACACCAGCGCCTTGTTCTCTTCTTCCGGCGGCTGCGGCAGCAGCTCGAACTGAATGATCGATTCCGCGCCGTGGCGGTTCGACGTACCCACGCAGTCGGAGCCGGTATCGCCGCCACCGATCACGATCACGTGCTTGCCATCGGCGCGCAGCGCGTTGGGCTCGTCGCCGGCCACTTCCTTGTTCTGCGGGATCAGGAATTCCAGCGCGTAATGGATACCGTCGAGATCGCGCCCCGGGACCGGCAGGTCGCGCGGCACTTCCGAGCCACCCGCCAGCACCACGGCGTCGAACTGGTCCTGCAGGGCCTGCGCCGAGATGGTCTCACGCGCATAGTTCTTGATGCCGGCCGGCAGTTCGCCGTCGGTCACCATCACGCCGGCACGGAAGGTCACGCCTTCGGCCTGCATCTGTTCCATGCGGCGGTCGATCAGCCACTTCTCAAGCTTGAAGTCGGGGATGCCATAGCGCAGCAGGCCACCGATGCGGTCGTTCTTCTCGAACACGGTCACATCATGGCCGGCGCGCGCCAGTTGCTGGGCGACGGCCATGCCGGCAGGGCCGGAGCCAACCACGGCAACGGTCTTGCCGGTCTTGTGCTTGGGCGGCTGCGGGGCAACCCAGCCTTCTTCCCAGGCCTTGTCGATGATGGCGTGCTCGATCGACTTGATGCCGACCGGTGCTTCGTTGATGCCCAGCGTGCAGGCAGCTTCGCACGGTGCCGGGCAGATGCGGCCCGTGAACTCGGGAAAGTTGTTGGTCTGGTGCAGCACCTCGATCGCCGACTTCCAGTCCTGGCGATACACCAGGTCGTTGAAGTCGGGGATGATGTTGTTGACCGGGCAGCCGTTGTTGCAGAACGGGATGCCGCAGTCCATGCAGCGCGCGCCCTGGATCTTCGCTTCGCTGTCGGACAGCGCGAATACGAATTCCTTATAGTGCTTCACGCGCTTGGTTACGGGCTCGTAACCTTCGTTCTGGCGCGGAAATTCGAGAAAGCCAGTCGCCTTACCCATGTTGCGTCCTTGGTCATGCTGAGCGGCACCGGCGCATGCGCCGGCCCCGCTGTGAGGTCAGTATCTTGTGAGGCCGGCGCGAATCCGCGACAGCGCTCATGCTTGGTCGGGCTCGCTGCCCTGCCCTTGGGGCTCAGGCGGCGATGGCTTCCCGGTCGCTGTCTTTCGCTTCCTGCTCCTTGGCGTACATCTCGCCCAGTGCGCGCTTGTACTCGGTCGGGAAGACCTTGACGAACTTGCGGCGTGCCGTGGTCCAGTCGGCCAGCAATGCTTTGGCGCGCTCTGAGCCCGTGAAGCGGAAATGCTGCTCGATCAAGCCCTTGAGGATGATTTCGTCAAGCTGGCGCTGCCCGCCCATCTTGTGCCAGGAAGCGGGCGACTGGCCCTTCTCCTGGTCGGCCGCGGCCAGCACCGTTTCCAGTGCCACCATCGAGGTGTTGCAGCGCTTGTCGAACAGGCCGTCCTCGTCATAGACATAGGCCATGCCGCCCGACATGCCGGCCGCGAAGTTGCGCCCGGTGCCGCCCAGCACCACCACGGTGCCGCCGGTCATGTACTCGCAGCCATGGTCGCCCGTGCCTTCCACCACCGCGGCCGCGCCGGAGTTGCGCACCGCGAAGCGCTCACCCGCCACGCCATTGAAGAAGGCCTCGCCGGCAATCGCGCCGTACAGCACGGTGTTGCCCACGATGATGTTGCGTGTCGGGTCGCCGCGGAACTCATGCGGAGCGCGCACGATCACGCGGCCGCCGGACAGGCCCTTACCCACGTAGTCGTTGCCGTCGCCCACCAGGTCCAGCGTGACGCCGTGCGCCAGGAACGCGCCGAAGGACTGGCCGGCGGTGCCTTGCAACTGGATGTGGATGGTGTCGTCAGGCAGGCCTTCATGGCCGTACTGCTTGGCCACCACGCCCGAGAGCATCGCACCGACGGTACGGTTGACGTTCTTCACCGGCTGGATGAACGACACGCGCTCACCCTTGTCGATGGCCAGGCGAGCCTTGGCGATCAGCACGTGGTCCAGCGCCTTGCCGGCTTCCAGCGACAGGCCGTGGTCCTGCACGTCGGTATGGAAGCGCGGCACCTCGGCGGGGAACGGTGCCTGGTAGAACACGCGGGTGAAATCAAGGCCGCGCGCCTTCCAGTGCTCGATGCCGGGCTTGGTGTCGAGCAGATCGGCGCGGCCGATCAGCTCGTCGAACGTGCGGATGCCCAGTTGCGCCATGATCTCGCGGGCTTCTTCGGCGATGAAGAAGAAGAAGTTCACCACGTGCTCTGGCTTGCCCTGGAATTTCGCGCGCAGCGCCGGATCCTGCGTCGCCACGCCCACCGGGCAGGTGTTCAGGTGGCACTTGCGCATCATGATGCAGCCTTCGGCCACCAGCGGTGCGGTAGCGAAGCCGAACTCGTCGGCGCCCAGCAGCGCGCCGATGACGACGTCGCGGCCGGTCTTCATCTGGCCGTCGGCCTGCACGCGGATACGGTTGCGCAAGCCGTTGAGCATCAGCGTCTGCTGCGTCTCGGCCAGGCCCAGCTCCCACGGCGTGCCGGCGTGCTTGATCGACGACAGCGGCGATGCGCCGGTGCCGCCGTCATGGCCGGCGATCACCACGTGATCGGCCTTGGCCTTGGCCACGCCCGCGGCCACAGTGCCCACGCCCACTTCGGACACGAGCTTGACCGAGATATCGGAGGCCGGATTGACGTTCTTCAGGTCGTGGATCAGCTGCGCCAGATCTTCGATCGAGTAGATGTCATGGTGTGGAGGCGGCGAGATCAGGCCCACACCCGGCACCGAGTAACGCAGCTTGCCGATGTAGTCCGAGACCTTGTGGCCGGGCAGCTGGCCACCTTCGCCGGGCTTGGCGCCCTGTGCCATCTTGATCTGGATCTGGTCGGCGGACGCCAGGTATTCGGCGGTCACGCCGAAACGGCCCGAGGCCACCTGCTTGATCTTCGAGCGCAGCGAGTCGCCAGCCTGCAGTTCCTGGTCGCGCACCACGGCTTCGGTGCCCAGCAGGCCCTGCAGCGTGTCGCCTTGCTTGATGGGGATGCCGCGCAGCTCGTTGCGGTAGCGGTTCGCGTCCTCGCCGCCTTCACCGGTGTTGGACTTGCCGCCGATGCGGTTCATCGCGACGGCCAGCGTGGCGTGGGCTTCGGTGGAAATCGAGCCCAGCGACATGGCGCCGGTGGCAAAGCGCTTGACGATCTCCTTGGCCGGTTCCACTTCTTCCAGCGCAATGGCGCGGGTCGGATCGACCTTGAACTCGAACAGGCCGCGCAGCGTCATGTGACGGCGGCTCTGGTCGTTGATGATGTTGGCGTATTCCTTGTACGTCTGGTACGCGCCCTTGCCGTCGTCGGCGCGCACGGCGTGCTGCAGCTTGGCCACCGAGTCCGGGGTCCACATATGCGCTTCGCCGCGAACGCGGTAAGCGTACTCGCCGCCAGTATCCAGCATGTTGTCCAGCACCGGGTTGTCGCCGAAGGCGTCCTGGTGCAGGCGCAGCGCTTCCTCGGCCACCTCGAAGATGCCGATGCCTTCGACATTCGTTGCGGTGCCATGGAAGTACTTCTGCACCAGCTCGCGCGACAAGCCAATGGCTTCAAAGATCTGCGCACCGGTGTACGACATGTAGGTGGAGATGCCCATCTTGGACATCACCTTCTGCAGGCCCTTGCCGATCGCCTTGACGAAGTTCTTGACCGCCTTCTCGGGCGACAGGTCGCCGGACAGGCCTTGTGCCATGTCGGCCAGCGTTTCCATCGCCAGGTACGGGTGCACGGCTTCGGCGCCGTAGCCGGCCAGCAGCGCGAAGTGATGCACCTCGCGCGCCGTGCCGGTTTCCACCACCAGGCCGGCCGAGGTACGCAGGCCCTTGTCCACCAGGTGGTGGTGGATGGCGGACGTTGCCAGCAGCGCGGGGATGGCCACGTGCTCCGCATCGACGCGGCGGTCCGACACGATCAGGATGTTGTAGCCCGAGCGCACGGCATCCACGGCTTCCGCGCACAGCGAGGCCAGGCGGGCTTCGATGCCTTCCTTGCCCCATGCCTGCGGGTAGCAGATGTTCAGTTCATACGAACGGAACTTACCGCCGGTGTAGTGCTCGATATTGCGGATCTTGGCGATGTCCTTGAAGTCCAGCACGGGCTGGGACACTTCGAGGCGCATCGGCGGGTTGATGTTGTTCAGCTCGAGCAGGTTGGGCTTGGGTCCGATGAAGGACACCAGCGACATCACCATGTTCTCGCGGATCGGGTCGATCGGCGGGTTGGTGACCTGGGCGAACAGCTGCTTGAAGTAGTGGTACAGCGTCTTGTTCTTGGACGACAGCACGGCCAGCGGGCTGTCATTGCCCATCGAGCCGGTGGCTTCCTCGCCGGCCAGCGCCATCGGTGCCATCAGGAACTTGACGTCTTCCTGCGTATAGCCGAAGGCTTGCTGGCGATCCAGCAGGCGTGCGTCCGGCTTCTTCTCGGCAGCCACGTCCTCGGGCTTGGCATCCAGCTCGTCGAGCTTGATGCGCACGGCGTCGATCCAGCTCTTGTAGGGCTTGGCGTTGGCCAGGTTGTCCTTGAGTTCCTTGTCGTCGATGATGCGGCCTTGCTCCATGTCGATCAGGAACATCTTGCCCGGCTGGAGGCGCCATTTCTGCACGATGCGCGACTCGGGGAACGGCAGCACGCCGGCTTCCGAAGCCAGCACCACGATGTCGTCCTCGGTCACGTAGAAACGTGCCGGGCGCAGGCCGTTACGGTCCAGCGTGGCGCCGATCTGGCGGCCATCGGTGAAGCAGATCGCGGCGGGGCCGTCCCACGGCTCCATCATGGCGGCGTGGTATTCGTAGAAGGCACGGCGGTTGTCGTCCATCATGGTGTGCTGTTCCCAGGCTTCCGGGATCATCATCATCATCGCGTGGACGAGCGGGTAGCCCGCCATCGTCAACAGTTCGAGGCAGTTGTCGAACGATGCGGTATCCGACTGGCCGGGGTAGATCAGCGGCCACAGCTTGGGCAGGTCGTCGCCCAGCACCGGCGACGAGATCGCGCCGGTCCGTGCGTTGACCCAGTTCACGTTGCCCTTGACCGTGTTGATTTCGCCGTTGTGGGCGACCATGCGGTACGGGTGGGCCAGTTCCCAGGCCGGGAAGGTGTTGGTGGAGAAGCGCTGGTGCACCAGGGCCAGGGCCGAGACGGCGCGCGGGTCCTGCAGGTCCAGGTAGTACTCGCCGACTTGCGTTGCCAGCAGCAGGCCCTTGTACACGACCGTGCGCGCCGACATCGACGGCACGAAGTATTCCTTGCCGTGCTTGAGCTTGAGCGCCTGGATGGCGTGGCTGGCGGTCTTGCGGATCACGTAGAGCTTACGTTCCAGCGCGTCCGTGGTCATGATGTCGCGGCCGCGACCAATGAAGATCTGGCGGATCACCGGCTCGGTGGTGCGCACCGTCGGCGACATCGGCATGGCGGCGTCCACCGGCACATCGCGCCAGCCCAGCACGACCTGGCCTTCCAGGCGCACGGTGCGCTCGAGCTCTTGCTCGCAGGCCAGGCGGGAGGCGTGCTCCTTCGGCAGGAAGATCATGCCCACGCCGTACTCGCCGGACGGCGGCAGGGTCACGCCCTGCTTGGCCATGTCTTCGCGATAGAACTGGTCCGGGATCTGGATCAGGATACCGGCACCGTCGCCCATCAGCGCATCGGCGCCGACCGCGCCGCGGTGATCCAGGTTTTCCAGGATCTTCAGGCCTTGCTGGACGATCTCGTGGCTCTTCTTGCCCTTGATATGAGCAACCATGCCGACGCCGCAGGCGTCTTTTTCATTGGCGGGGTCGTACATGCCCTGGGCTTGCGGACGCGAGGCAGGCGCGTGCGCGGCGGCGGCAGACTCTGCGGCCTGCGCTTGGGCCATCGTTTGCTTTGATTGGGATTGCGATTGGTCCACGGGCTTGATTCCGGTGAGGGCTGCGAGCCAGCAAGGCAGACCGGAACGGGGACCGCACTCTTCCACCGGGGCCGGTTGAAAACCGGGGACGGGGAACCAGAGAGACAGCGGGGCCGCAGCGGCGTACACAGGCGTGACGCGCCGCACAATGAATGTGGGTGGAGGAACTATAAAAGAATCGTACGCGTCCCGCAAAATTTTTAAATGGGGTCAGATCATAATAAGCCTCGCACCACAACGGGGATGGTCTTTATTTGGGGACAGATAAAGAATGGTGCATCGCGGGATGTGCATTATTGATCTCGCCGCGATCGAGGGCGCAGCGCTTCACAGGCCCGCCCCGAGGCTAGACCGCGTCCGGCTCGGACTCCCTGTCCATTGCGGACCGGCCCGCCGGGCGGCCCTTGGGCAACGGCTGCACGCGCCGCCCGCCCTGTCGCTCCAGCTGTGCAAGGAAGGCCGCGTCACCCAGAGGCCAGCCGCTATGCGCGTGGCTGCGAAGCGTGGCCAGGGTCATCGACGACAGCCCCTCGGCGGTGACGGCACGGTAATTGGATTGGCGCTCGAACGGCGTATTGCCCAGCGCCCAGTACGCAGAGTGATCGCTCACAAAGGGGCTGGCCTCAATGCCGGCGTGATGGCGATAGCTGCTCCAGCGATCCCCTTCAGCCGAAATCACCTCGCCGGCACGCACGGCGTTGCCCTCCACGTACTGCATGGCTGGCAGCATCCAGGCAGCGGGATCGAACACCGCCGAGCGAAAGCGGCCATCCCAAAGCGTGCCGGTACGGTCCGCCACCCGGTTGAAATAGCGCGCGTAGCGGCGCCCTACCGCTTGCATGGTGAGGCTGAGCGAATCGGCATGCCTGGGGGTTGCCACGAGGTGGACATGATTCGGCCGCAAGGCGTAGGCGTGGATCGCCAGGTCGTGCTCCCGCGCGGCCATGCGCAGGCAGTCCAGGTAGTGGAGGTAGTCGTCGGTGCCAAGGAAGACGGGCTGACGATTGTTGCCGCGTTGCAACACCAGTGCCGGCAGCGAAGCCGGAGAGAAACGAGGAAGTCGGGCCATGATGGGCGAAGGGAATCGGCGATAGGTGCTTGCCGCTCGGATGGCTTAAACGGAAGCGATGCCCGATGATAGCGTAGCCGCAGCCTGATCCGTCCCCAATTTTCCCGCTGGCCGCGCTGGCCTAACTGCCTTCGTCGACAGCAAAAATGCGGCGGTGCTCCCGGATCGCATAGCGGTCGGTCATGCCGGCGATGTAGTGCGAGATCAGCCGGGACGGGTCACGGCCTTGCCCCGCCTGATACTGCGGCGGCAGCAGGCGCGGATCCGCCATGAAGACATCGAACAGGTCGGTGATGATGCGCTGGGCCTTGGAGGACATACGCATCACCAGGTAATGGCGATAGAGATGGCGGAACAGGAAACGCTTGAGCGCCGCCGCTTCCTCGCGCACCGGCGCGCTGAAGGCCACCAGCGGGCCTGCAGCCCGCACGGCCTCGATGTTGCGCGGATTGGCGGCGGCAATGTTCTGGCTGGTGGTTTCGATCAGGTCGACGATCAGCGTGTTGATCATCCGGCGCACGGTTTCGTTGATCACGCGCCGCCCGTTGATACCGGGAAATGCCGCCATCGCCTCGGCGCGGTGGCGCCCCCACATCGGCACTTCGTCCATCTGCTCAAGCGTGAGCAGCCCCGAGCGCAGGCCGTCGTCGATATCGTGGTTGTTGTAGGCGATCTCGTCGGCCAGGTTGGCCAGCTGGGCCTCCAGCGAGGGCTGCGTTCCCTCCAGAAAACGCCGGCCCAGTTCGCCAAGCGCAGAGGCATTGACGCGCGAGCAATGCTTGAGCACGCCCTCACGGGTCTCGAACGTCAGGTTGAGCCCGTTGAAGCCGCCATAGCGCTCCTCCAGCTCATCCACCACCAGCAGGCTCTGCAGGTTGTGCTCGAAGCCGCCGTGGTTCTTCATGCAGTTGTTCAGCGCATCCTGGCCGGCATGGCCGAAGGGCGTGTGGCCAAGATCGTGCGCCAGCGAAATGGCTTCGACCAGGTCCTCGTTCAGGCGCAGGTTGCGGGCGATGGAGCGGGCGATCTGCGCCACTTCCAGGCTATGGGTGAGCCGGGTGCGGAACAGGTCACCTTCATGATTGACGAAGACCTGGGTCTTGTACTCGAGCCGCCGGAAGGCCGTGCTGTGGATGACGCGGTCGCGGTCGCGCTGGAATTCCGTGCGCGAGGACGAGGGCGGTTCGGCATGCACCCGCCCAAGTGTCTGCGCGGAGCGGGCGGCATAGGGAGCGAGATGGCTTTCGAGGTCGGTCATGCGGCAATCCGGTCAGGCGTGCGGCCGGGTGGCGGTGCGCCGCCCGGCTGGCGTTGCAAGGCACAACCGATCACGTCAGGCGACCGGCGCCTCGGTAGGCGGCCTGAGCACCGCGTGCTGCAAGGTAGCGCGCAGGTCAGGGTCTGGCACAGTGGTGATGAAGGCTTCGCCCAGCTTCCTGAGCAGGATGAACTTGATGCTGCCGGCTTCTGCCTTCTTGTCCACTTTCATCAGTTCAATGTAGCGGTCGGTGCCCAGTTCCGGCGCGACCACCGGCAGCATGGCGGCGCGGATAAGGTGCACCACGCGCGCGCGCGTTTCGGTGTCGATGAAGCCGAGCCGGTGCGACAGGTCCGCCGCCATCACCATCCCGCAACCTACGGCCTCGCCGTGCAGCCACTCGCCGTAGCCCATGCCTGCCTCGATCGCGTGGCCGAAGGTGTGGCCAAAATTAAGCATGGCGCGCAGGCCGCCCTCGCGCTCGTCCTGGGCCACCACCGCGGCCTTGATCTCGCAGGAGCGCTTGACCGCCAGCGCCATGATGTCCGGGTCGCAGGCGTTGAGCGCGCGGATATTGCGCTCGATCCAGCCGAAATACCCGGCGTCGGCCATGGCGCCGTGCTTGATCACCTCGGCCAGGCCCGCCGCGAGTTCGCGCTCCGGCAGCGTGCGCAGGGTGTCGATGTCGGCAATCACCGCATTGGGCTGGTGGAAGGCGCCGATCATGTTCTTGCCGAGCGGGTGATTGATGCCGGTCTTGCCGCCCACCGACGAATCCACCTGCGAGAGCAGGGTCGTGGGCACCTGCACGAACGGCACGCCGCGCATGTAGCAGGCAGCGGCGAACCCGGTCATGTCGCCCACCACGCCGCCGCCCAGGGCGATCAGCGTGGTCTTGCGGTCGGCGCCCGCGCTGAGCAGCGCGTCGAAGATCAGGTTGAGTGTTTCCCACTGCTTGAAGGCTTCGCCGTCGGGCAAGGTCACGGTGCGCACGGTCTTGCCGAGCGCCGCCAGGCTAGCCTGGACGCGGGCGGCGTACAGCGGCCCTACGGTCTCATTGGTGACGATGACGGCATGCTGGCCACGCACATGGGGGCGGAACAACTCAGTCTGGTCGAGCAGGCCGGTGCCGATATGGATGGGGTAGCTGCGCTCCCCAAGGCTGACTTCAAGGGTGATCATTGTGATTCTGGTCCTGCGCCGGGAGGTTGTCCGCGCACTCGCCGTCGGCCCCTTCGGGCTCTTCGGCGGCAACGGTGAAACCGGCCATTTCAAGTTGCATCAACACCATATTAGCAAGCTGCGCTACCGAAGGCTTGCCGGTTTCGATGATGAAATCCGCCACCTCGCGGTAAAGCGGGTCACGCTCGCCATAGAGCGTTTCCAGCCGTCCCTTGGGGTCTTCGGTCTGCAGCAGCGGGCGATTGCGGTCGTGGCGGGTGCGCAGCCACAGGTCGTGCGGGCTGGCGCGCAGGTAGACCACGGTGCCGCGCGCCTTCAGGTGCGCGCGATTCTCCGGGCGCAGCACGGCGCCGCCGCCGGTGGCCAGCACGATGCCGCGGCGCTGGGTCAGCTCGTCGATCGCCTGCGCCTCGCGGTCGCGAAAGCCCGCTTCGCCCTCGTGCTCGAAGATGATCGGGATACGCACGCCGCAACGCGCCTCGAGTTCATGATCCGAATCGAAGAACGGGTAATTCAGGCGCCGGGCCACGGTGCGGCCGACGGTGGTCTTGCCGGCACCCATCAGGCCGACAAAGAAAAGGTTCGGGCGGGTGACTGTCACTGGCGTGTCGGGCGGGAGCCGGGTCTCTGGCCGGCCCTCGCGGTGGAAAACTGCATCATCTTCTTATGTTGGGACGATCCGGGCAAGTGGCGAGGCGCAATCGGCACAAGGCAACCCGCCTCGCGACACGCCTTGCGCGCCTGCCACATGCACCCTCGCCCAATCTCTCTAGCCCGCCTGGACAATAAAAAAAGCCGCATCGGAACGATGCGGCCTGTCAGTCTACTGCATCCGGCCCGAGCGGGCGCTATTTCAGTGACACGCTGTCGTTGAGCACGCGCGGTGTCAGGAACACCAGCAGCTCGGTCCGGTTGTTGACCTTGGCGTTGTCCTTGAACAGGTTGCCGAGGATCGGGATATCCCCCAGCAGTGGCACCTTGTTCACATTGGTGGACTCGGTCTGGCTATAGATGCCGCCAATCACCACCGTGCCACCGTTCTCCACCAGCACCTGCGTCTGCACGTGCTTGGTGTCGATGGCGAAACCCGAGGTAGTCTGGATGCCCACGCTGTCCTTGTTGACATCGACATCCAGCAGCACATTGCCTTCCGGCGTGATCTGCGGCGTGACTTCCAGCTTCAGGTTGGCCTTGCGGAACTGCACCGAGGTGGCGCCACTGGAGGTGGCGGCCTGGTAGGGCAACTCCGTGCCTTGCTCGATCAGCGCCTTGATATTGTTGGCGGTGACCACGCGCGGGCTGGAGATGATCTTGCCCCGCCCGTCCGCTTCCAGCGCGGACAGTTCGAGCGCCAGGAAACGGCCGGCCGCGTTGTTGAACAGGCTGACCGCGACCGAGCCCGGGTTGACCCCGTTGATCGCCGCCGCCGGCAGGCTAAGCGCCGGGCCGTTGTCCCAGGTGGCGTTCTGAGTCACCGGGCTTACCACATTGGTGTAGGTGTTGCCGTAGCCGGCGCCGGCCGTCTTGGAGGCAAAGCCCAGCTTCACGCCGAGGTTGCGGCTGAAGGTATCGTTGGCCTCGACGATGCGCGCCTCGATGATGACCTGGCGCACCGGGATGTCGATCTTGCCGAGGAAGCCCTGCACCTCTTCCAGCTTGGTCGCGATATCGGACACGAACAGCTGGTTGGTACGGGGATCGGCCGTCAGCGAACCGCGCTTGGACAGCATGCGGGTGCTGCCCGTCGTGCCGGCCAGGCCGCCCACCGCGCCAATCGGAGCGACACTGCCCAGCGCGCCCGCGCCGCCGGTGGTACCCGCCGCGGCCAGCCCGAGCAGCATGCGCCGCACGTCTTCGGCACGCTGGTAGTTGAGCTGGAACACCTGGCTGCGGATCGGCTCAAGGTCATTGATCTGCTGCTGTGATTCGAGCTCGAGCTTTTCCTTGGTGGCCAGCTCGGCCTTGGGCGCCACCCACAGCACATTGCCGTTGCGGCGCGAGGCCAGTCCCTTGGCATCGAGCACGATCTGCAGCGCCTGGTCCCAGGGCACATCCTTCAGGCGCAGCGTCAGGTTGCCCTGCACGCTTTCGCTGGTGATGATGTTGAGGTTGGTGAAATCGGCAAACACCTGCAGCAGCGAGCGGATGTCGATGTTCTGGAAGTTCAGCGAGAGCCGCTCGCCACGGAAGCCTGCCCCGCTGATCAGCTTGGCCGGATCTTCCTTGACCGGGCGCACCTCCACCACGAACTGCGTATCGGTCTGGTAGGAGCTGTACTCCCAGTTGCCGCGCGGCTCGATGGTCAGGCGGGTGCTGCCGTTGTTGTCGCTCGCGCGCATGCCCTGCACCGGCGTGCCGAAATCCGTCACGTCAAAGCGCCTGCGCATGCCGTCGGGCAGCGATGTATTGAGGAAATCGACCACCACGTTCTGGCCCTGCTGCGCAATATTGATGCCGGAGTCGCGCGAGGAAAGATCCACCACGATGCGGCCAGCGCCATCCTGGCCACGGCGGAAATCGATATTGCGCACGGTCGGCCGCATCGCGGGCACTGCCGGCGCCTGCGCCGAGCTGGGGGCGAACGTCGGCACAGCCGCACGGGCAGTCGGGGCGACATTGTCGAGCAGCACCACGAACAGGTTGCCACGCACCTCGGTGCGGTAGCTGGCCACGCGGGTCAGGTCGAGGATCACACGGGTGCGATCGCCGATCTGGACCACATTGGCGCTCTTGAGCAGCTTGCCGCCGAAGTCATATTGCGCCCGCCCGGCCGCGAAGCCGGTATCGAGAAAGTCGATGGCGAGCTTGGGCGGATTCTGCGTGGTGAAGTCGGCCGGCTTTTGCGCCGGCGGCCCCTGCATCTCGACCGTGAATACGGTCTGCTCGCCCACCGTGGTGGCATCGACGCGCTTGATGGCGTTGCCCGGCGTCGGTTGCGCCAGTGCCGCCGGCGCGGCCAATACCAGCGTTATCATTGCGGCGCCCGCAAGCGCCCGGTACCAGCGACCCATGATCATGCCGACCCCTCCAGCTTCAGGCTGGTCATTTTCTCTTTCCACTCGGCTACCCCTTCCCGGACCAATTCGCGCAACACGATCTCCTGATCGTTGATGCGGACCACCCGGCCGTAGTTCTGGCCGAGATACTGCCCCACCTTGACGTGGTGGATCTTGTTATCTACCTGCACGACGCCGTAGGTCTCGCCGCTCTTCTTCATGGCGCCCAGCATCTTGAAGTTCTCCAGTGGGAAATCCTCCAGCGGCTCGCGCCGGCGGCCGGATTCCGGCGACTCGGACAGGACCCGGTTCAGGTCGCCGATCTTGTTCTGGGCAAAGGGCTCGGGCGCGCTGCGGCCCGCGTAGTCGCGCGGCACGTAGGGCTTGGGCTCGGGCAGCGGCGCCGGCGGCGGCGCCTTGGCAGCCTGGGCTTGCGCCATCCACTGGCGCAGGCCGTCTTCCTCGCTGCCCCCGCAGGCTGCCAACAGCGCGGCGCCGATCAGCGCGCAAGCGCAGGCACGCAGGCGCGAAGCCTGGATCGCTGGCATCATTTCTTTGCTCCCGCGGCCGTCTTGGCCGCCGCGGCTTCCGCCTTGCGCTGCGCCGCCTGTTCGTCAGGGTCCAGCGCGCGGTAGGCCATGGCCGTGGCTTCCATCGTCAGCCCGCCATCCTTGCCGGTGGTGAACTGCAGCCCCTGCATCGAGACGATGCGCGAGAGCGCAGCAACATCGGCGTTGAACTGGGCCACGTCGTGGTAGCGGCCGGTAACCTTCAGGTTGACCGGGATCTCGGCAAAGTAAGGCTTGATCACGGCGGCTTGCGGCTTGAACAACTCGAACTGCAGGCCGCGCGCCACGCCAGCGTGATTGACATCGGCCAGCAGCGCGTCCATCTCGGTCTTGTTGGGCAACTGGCGCTCGACAAGCGCCACGCGCTGCTCCACTTCCGCCTTTTGCTTGCGCAGCGCATCCAGGTTGGCCACCTGCGCCACCTTGCTCAGGTAGGACTGCTTCAGGGTGTCCTGCTGGGCATGCCGGCGATCGAGATCCTCGAGCTTGCCGCTCCAGTAGAACTGCCAGCCCAGCAACAGCACCAGCACCGCAGCCAGCACCGCGAACAGCACGCGCGGGGCCCCCGGCCAGGTTTCCGGCTCATTGAGGTTCAGGCCACGGAACTGCGCGGTGAGATCGTTCAGCGTGGCGAGCGAGATTTCGCTATTGAGTGCCATGGTCAGCCCCCTCCGCCTGCTGGCGCACTCGCGCCGGCGAGGCCGGCCTTGCCCTTCTTGCCGTCCTCCGGCGCTTCCGGCGCACGGTAGGCGAAGCGCATGGAGAAATCGAACAGGCGCCGCTGCTCGCGCAGGTTGTTGGTCATCATCACGGCCTTGGATTCGCCCAGCTCGGCCTTGTCCAGCCACTGCACCTGGCTAAGGTTGCGCAGCAACTCCGACACACGCTCGTTCGACTGCGCGATGCCGGTCACGGTAAAGGCGTCGCCGGTCTGCTTGAGGGTGGTCAGGTACACGCCTTCGGGCACCTGGCGCACCAGTTCCTCCAGCAGCTGCACGGGACGGTTGCGCTCGTTCTGCAGGCCCTCGATGGCTTTCTGCCGCTGCAGCAGCCCTTCGATATCCTTGCGCAGCGTATTGACCTCGCGGATCTGCCCGTCCATGCGGTTGTTCTCTGCGAGGAGCACCTGGTTCAGGCTGGACACGGCATCGACCCGGTGATCGATGTACATGCCGCCCAGCAGCACCACCAGCGCGCCGGCGCCGGCCGCGCCGCCCAGCAGGGCGTAGACCTTCTTGCGCCGCGAGGCCCTGCGGGCCTCGTGGTAAGGCAGCAGATTGACTGTCGGGATCGAATTGATAGACATGCGGCTTCCCTCGCTGGCTTACTGCAGGCCGCGCAGCGCAAGCCCGGCGCTCACGATGTAGGCCGGCAGGTCGCGCTGCAGATAGCGCTCGTTGACCTTGACGGCTGTCATCATGTTGGCAAAGGGGTTGGCCAGCGTGGTGGTGATCTCGGTTTGCTGCTCGATCGCGGCTTGCACGCCGACCAGCGAAGCATGGCCGCCGGAGAGCAGGATCTCGTCGACCCGGCCGATGCTCGAAGCTGACAGGAAGTTGCGCACGGCGCCTTGCACCTCCACCGCCAGCGCCTCCAGGGAGGGCTTGAGCAACTGGGTGCGCCAGGCTTCGGGCAGCGTATTCTTGCGCTTCTTGATCTCGGCCTTGAGCGCGTCCAGCGTAAACATGCGCGCCGCGCTCTGGGTGAGCTGGTCGCCGTAGCTGTTGAGCGGCTGCTCGTAGAGCTCTTTCCAGCCTTGGTAGAAGATCGCCTTGGAGCGGCTGCCGCCAAGGTGGATCACGGCCACCACGGGCAGTTCCTTGGCGTCGGTGGCGCTGATGTCGGCGGACACGCCCAGCATCTGCACCACGGAGCGCTGCACCGCGTATTCCTCAACGTCCATCACAAGCGGCTTGAGTCCGGCCATTTCGGCAGCGGTCACGCGCTCCTGCACACGGTCGCTGTTTGCCGCGGTAACGCGCACGCCGATGCCGCCCTCGGTTTCGCTGGGGCCGATCACGGCAAAGTCGAAATTGACGGCCTGCGATGGCGGATAGAGGCGATGCGCCTCGGATTCCACCTGGACGTAAAGCTCGTCCTCGGACAGGTTGTCCGGCAGGCTGACGGTCTGCGATTCGGTCAGCATCGAAGGCACGCCGAGCACCACCTCCTTGGTGCGGATGCCGGCTTTGCCGAGGGCGCGCTTGAGAGCGATGCCAACGGCTTCGATATTGACCACGTTGCCATCGGCAACGGCATTACGGTCCAGCAGTTCGCTGGCACATTTTTCCAGCCGATAGTCGTTCTTGCCACTGCCCACGGACAGCTCGACTACCTTAACGCTGGACGACCCGATGTCAACGCCGACCGTCGTACGGCGCAACAACCCCGACAAGATACCTCGCCGCAAGGTGACCCCCTGACCGTTGAACTCGCCTTGGCTTGGTTGCTCTAATTTGGCGAGTCTGTATTGTTTCTTGGATGAAACGTTTTGCTCTTTTAGTTGGTGGATTCTCACCAAAAAACGGGGCGCTGGCAATGTGCCGGTTTGACCACGATTGCTTTTCATCAACACCCCTCACAAAGCGTTGCCAAAATCCCACGGTGCCCCTCGCCCTACCCACTTCGCCCATCTTTTCGTTTCATGCAGATCTCAATCCCATTACATCTTGTAACAGCGCGATAGCGGCTTGCGCGCCACAACGCGCCGGGAGCGGAGTATCCCGGGAGATATAATCCCGGCACCTCTAACTAGGTATTTCCCTTATGGCCACAGCACAACAGAAGCCGTCCCTACCTGCCCGACGTCCGATCTGGATGCGGCTAACCTTTTGGGCCCTGGGCCTGCTGGTGGCCGGGATCGTGGCGGTGGCACTGCTGGTGGGATACGCGCTGCTGGTGGCCGCGCCCAACCTGCCATCGCTCGACACCATCACGGATTACCGCCCGAAGATCCCATTGCGGATCTACACGGCCGATAACGTGCTCATTGGTGAGTTCGGCGAGGAACGGCGCAATTTCGTGCCGATTACGGAAATACCGGACGTGATGAAGAAGGCCGTGCTGGCCATCGAGGACGATCGCTTCTACGAACACGGCGGCGTCGACTTCGTCGGCGTGCTGCGCGCTGGGCTGGCCAACCTGCGCGGCGGCCTGTCGCAGGGCGCCTCCACCATCACCATGCAGGTGGCGCGCAACTTCTTCCTCTCCAGCGAAAAGACGTACACCCGCAAGCTGTATGAAATGCTGCTGGCGTACAAGATCGAGGCCAACCTGTCCAAGGACCAGATCCTCGAGCTGTACATGAACCAGATCTACCTGGGGCAGCGCGCCTATGGCTTTGCCAGCGCGGCCCGGGTGTATTTCGGCAAGTCGATCAAGGACGTGACGCCGGCCGAGGCCGCCATGCTGGCCGGCCTGCCCAAAGCGCCGTCGGCCTACAACCCGGTGGTCAACCCCAAGCGCGCCAAGGTGCGCCAAGAGTACATCCTGCAGCGCATGCGCGACCTGCGCTACCTCACGCCCGAGCAATACGACCAGGCCATCCACGAGGAACTGAAGGTGCGCGGCGAGGGCAATGAGTTCTCCACCCACGCCGAGTACGTGGCCGAGATCGTGCGCCAGTTGATGTACGCGCAATACCGCGAGGAAACCTACACCCGCGGCCTGACCGTCTACACCACGCTGAACAAGCCCGACCAGGACGCCGCCTATGAGGCGGTGCGCTCTGGCATCATGAATTACGAGCGCCGCCACGGCTACCGCGGCCCCGAGGCCTTTATCGACCTGCCCGCCGGCGCGGACGAGCGCGAGCAGGCCATCGACGACGCACTGCTGGAGCACCCGGGCAGCGACGACCTGCGCTCGGCCGTGGTCACCAGCGTGACGGCCAAGCAGGTCACCGCCACGCTGCTGTCCGGCGAAGTCGCCACCATCGAAGGCCAGGCGCTGCGCTTCATCGCGCCGTCGCTGGCGGCCAATGCGCAACCCAAGGCCAAGATCCGGCCGGGCGCGATCATTCGCGTGACACAGGACGAGAAAGGCGCGTGGACGGTCACGCAGTTGCCGGAAGTATCCGCCGCATTTATCTCGCTCAATCCGGAAGACGGCGAGATCCGCTCGATGGTTGGCGGTTTCGATTTCAACCGCAACAAGTTCAACCACGTGACGCAGGCCTGGCGCCAGCCCGGCTCCAGCTTCAAGCCGTTCATCTACTCCGCGGCACTGGAAAAGGGATTCTCCCCTGCCACGGTGATCAATGACGCGCCGCTGTCGATCAGCGATAACGGTGGCCAGGTCTGGGAGCCGAAGAACTACGACGGCAAGTTCGAAGGCCCGATGACCATGCGCCGCGCGCTGGCCAAGTCCAAGAACCTGGTGTCGGTGCGCATCCTGCGCGCCATCGGCACCCAGTACGCCCAGGACTACATCACGCGCTTTGGCTTTGACGCCGACAAGCACCCGGCTTACCTGCCGATGGCGCTGGGCGCTGGCAGCGTCACGCCGCTGCAGATGGCTGGCGCCTACTCGGTCTTTGCCAACGGCGGCTACCGCGTCAATCCCTACCTGATCCAGAAGGTGGTCGATGCGCGCGGCAACGTGATCTCCGAAACCAAGCCCCAGCGCGCCGGCGCGGATGCGGTACGCGTGCTGGATGCCCGCACCGCCTTTATCGCCGACACCATGCTGCGTGAGGTAGTGCGCAGCGGCACGGCCAACAGCGCCAAGCAACGCCTGGGCCGCAACGACCTGGCCGGCAAGACCGGCACCACCAACGACGCCGTCGACGCCTGGTTCGCCGGCTACACGCCCAAGCTGGTGGCCATCGCCTGGATGGGCTACGACCAGCCCAAGAGCCTGGGTGTGCGTGAGACCGGCGGTGGCCTCGCGCTGCCGATCTGGGTGGGCTACATGGGCAAGATGCTCAAGGGCGTACCAGAGCTCCCCGAACGCCAGGCTCCGGAAGGCGTGGTCATGGTGGGCGGCGACTGGACCTTCGAGGAAAACGCGGGCGGCGCCGGCGTGGCTTCGGTTGGCCTGGGCGATCCGTGGCCTGGCAAGCCGGACGAAAGCACGCAATCGCCCGCCGACGTCGAGGCAGAGAAGAAGCGCATCCTGGAAATGTTCGGCGGCGGCTGAGGGGCCCCGCCGGGACAGCTTCCCGCCAATGAAAAAGCCGGCTTCGCGCCGGCTTTTTCGTGCCTGGGCGAGAGCGCTCAGGCCAGTTTCAGCGTCACCCCCGCCTGCTGGCTCACGTAGCCCGATAGCGCCGCATACAGCTCACCGCCGCCGCGCGTATCGACCCAGCGCTGGCCATCATGGCGAAAATGGAAACCGCCCGAGCGCGCGGCCACCCACAGTTCCTGCATGGGCGCCTGGCTGTTGACGATGATCTTGGAGCCGTCTTCGAATTCGAGCTCCATGAGATTGCCGGCACGGTTGATTTCGATGTCGGCGTCGGCCGCGTCGGCGGCGGTTTCCACCGCGCTTTCCAGCCGGTCCAGCTCTTGCTGGGCCAGCGCCAGGAACTCACTTTCACTCATGGGGGGCATGCTAAACTCCAAGACCGCCGGCCAGCGCCGCTATAGCGATGTAGCGCCGTAGCCGGCAGCGTATTGAAAAGTACTTCGTATTTCCGGTGGTCCCGCCGCGCTCCGCTTGAGGGACACTCCGGGACGATCGGGGACGACCCTGAACGACATTTTAAGGACGACCCGATGTTGCGTCGTGTTGCGATTGTATCGGCGTTTGCCGCCAGCCTTGCGATGCCCCTGCTGTCGGGATGTGGCATCCGCGGCCCGCTGACGATGCCCAAGCAGCCTCCCGCACCGGCGCAGCCGGGCGTACCGGATCCAGGCCTGGGCAACCCGGCCGTGCCAAATCCGGCGGCCCCCAAGGGCTCCGCCGCCACAGCGGCACCCGCCACGGCTCCGGACGCAGTGCCGGCCGCCACTCCCACCGCCAAATAACCATGACCGCCTTCTTCCATCGCCACGACGGCGCCCTGAGCGTCGAGCACGTGCCGCTCGCGCGTATTGCCGCCGAATACGGCACCCCTACCTACGTCTACTCGCGCGCCGCGCTGACCGCCGCCTACCAGGCCTACGCCGCTGCGTGCCAGGGGCGCCGCGCGCGCGTGCAGTACGCCATGAAGGCCAATTCGAACCTGGCGATCCTGCAGGTCTTTGCCAGGCTCGGCGCGGGCTTCGACATCGTGTCGGGCGGCGAGCTGCAGCGCGTGCTGGCGGTGGGCGCAGATCCGCGCAAGGTAGTGTTCTCGGGCGTGGGCAAGACCACCGCCGAGATGGAACTGGCGCTCCAGCACGATGTGCTGTCGTTCAACGTGGAGTCAATCCCCGAGCTGGACCGCCTCAATGCCGTGGCCGGCCGCCTGGGCAAGCGCGCGCGCGTGTCGCTGCGCATTAACCCGGATGTGGACGCCAAGACCCACCCGTATATCTCCACTGGCCTGAAGGGCAACAAGTTCGGCGTCGCCTTCGAGGACGTGCTGCCGACCTACCGCGCCGCCGCCGCGCTGCCGCACCTGGATATCGCGGGCATCGACTGCCATATCGGCTCGCAGATCACCGAGGTCGCCCCTTACCTGGAAGCACTGGACAAGGTGCTGGACGTGGTGGAAGCGCTGGAACGCGAAGGCATCAACCTTGAACACATCGACGTAGGTGGTGGGCTCGGCATCACTTACGACGACGAAACCCCGCCGGACATCACCGGCTTTGCCCGCACGCTGCTGGACCGCGTGGCCGAGCGCGGCCATGGCCATCGCGAGGTGCTGTTCGAGCCGGGCCGCTCGCTGGTGGGCAACGCCGGCGTGCTGCTGACCCAGGTCGAGTTCCTCAAGCCGGGCGCAGCCAAGAACTTCTGCATCGTCGACGCGGCCATGAACGACCTGGCCCGCCCTGCCATGTACGAGGCCTACCACCGCATCGAGCCCGTGCAGCTGCGCGAGGCTGCGCAGGCCACCGCCCTGACCTACGACGTGGTCGGCCCGGTGTGCGAATCCGGCGACTGGCTCGGCCGCGACCGCGCCCTGGCGGTGCAGCCGGGCGACCTGCTGGCCGTGATGTCGGCCGGTGCCTATGGCTTTGTCATGAGCTCCAACTACAATACCCGCCCGCGCGCGGCCGAAGTCATGGTCGACGGCGACGACGTGCACCTGGTGCGCGGCCGCGAGCACGTGGCCGACCTGTTCCGCGACGAACGCCTGCTGCAAGGCTAAGCTCCCGCCCTCTGCGCCACCACTCGCGCCCCCCCCAATGGCCCCCAGCGTCCTGATCCTGGGCGGGCGCGCGCCCGTGGCGCTCGATCACGCGCGCCGCTTTGCCTGCCAGGGGTGGCGCTCGGTGGTGGCGGACAGCATCCCCTGCCATACGGCCGGCGCATCGCGCGCCGTCTGCGCCACCGTGCGGCTCGCGCCGCCGCGGACCGAGCCGGCCCGTTTTGTCGAGGACCTGCGCCAGGCCGTGCACCAGCATCGCATCGACCTGGTGGTGCCAACCTGCGAAGAAGTCTTCTTTCTCTCCCGCCACCGCGCCAAGCTGCCGGCAACACTCACCGTGGCCGTCGACGACTTCGACAAGCTGCGCGGCCTGCACAGCAAGTGGCAGTTCTTGGCGCTGGCGCGTGAGTGCGGATTTCGCGTCGCCGACAGCGCGCTGGTGGACTGCCTCGGCCAGGCACGCGCCTGGGCCGGCGCCACGCCGCTGGTGCTCAAACCCGAGTATTCCCGCTTCGGCGCACACCTGCGGCTGTACCCGCAAGGCGTACCCACCGCTGCGCCGCCGCTGCCCGCACACGGCCGCTGGGTGGCCCAGCACTTTGTGGCTGGGCCGGAAATCTGCTCCTACAGCATCGCGCATCAAGGCCGGCTGCTCGCGCACGCTGCCTACCGCCCCGCCCACCGGCTCAGCCAAAGCGCCAGCTTCTACTTTGCGCACCATGAATCCGCCGCTATCCAGCGTTGCGTCGAAACGCTGGTGGCCAGGATCGGCTTCACCGGGCAGATCGCCTTCGACTGGATCGAGGCCGATCCGGCCCACCCCACCGTGCTCGAATGCAACCCGCGCGCTACCAGCGGCCTGCACTTGTTCGGCCTGGACGACGCCGTGCCGGCGGCGCTGGCCGGGGACGCGGCCGTGCGTGACTGCATCACGCCATCGGCGCAGCGCCCGCGCATGATCACCGCGGTCATGGCGAGTGCCGGGCTCTACGACATGGCGAGGCGCGGCAGGCTGGGAGAATGGCGCCGGGCCTTTGCCGGCGCCGACGACGTGATCACCCGGCCCGGCGACCGCGCGCCGCTGCTGGGCGCCCTGCGCGATCTTGCCGCCTACGGGCGGCTTGCCCTCAGCCGGCGCTGCAGCCTGCGGGCCGCCACCACGCGGGATATCGAATGGGATGGCGAGGAGCTCTCGCCTTGACGATGCTCTCGGGCGACAACGGCGCAGCATCGCGATTCAATCGCTGCGCGCAAAGCCTGTCGGCGCTGCATGCCCGGGTGCCCACCCCGCAACTCGTACGCAACCTGCAAAGCCAGGTCGGCCTGCTCCGTGCCGGCGATTGGGCCATGCCGGTCACGGTTGACAGTGGCAAAGCCGATGCCACCGCGGCCTGGGTCTGCTCTCCGCTGACCACATATTGCCGCTACGCGGGCGAGGAAATCGACCGCCATCTGCACGGCGCGCTGGCGTTGCCGCTGCGCCTGCTGTGCCGCGGCTACGGTCGCTGGCTGGGCGCTGCCGGCGTCGACCGCGCGGTGGCCATCAACAATTGGCTGCTGTCGACCAACCTGTATCCCGCGCTCGACACCAGCGCGCTGCAACACACCATCGCCCAGGCCCGCGCCCGCTGGCCGCGCCACGCGCTGTGGTTTCGCTCGCTCAATACGCGCCAGCACCCCGACTGGCTGGCGGCACTGGCGGCCGAGGGTTTCAGCCTGGTACCGAGCCGCCAAGTGTGGTGCTTCGAGGCCGCGGACCTGGCCAAGGGACGCCATGCCAACCTCAAGCGCGACCTGCGCGAGATGCAGCGCTCCGAGCTGGCACGAGCCGGCAACGAAAGCATCGGGGCAGCCGCCGGCCGGGAGGATGACTACGAGCGGATCGCCGCCCTCTACGGGCTGCTGTACCTCGACAAATACTCCCGCCTCAACCCGCACTACACCGCCGCCTTCATGCGCCACTGGCATGAGGCGGGGCTGCTGGAGTTGCATGGCTGGCGCGACAGGCAAGGGCAACTGCAGGCCGTGGTGGGCCTGTTCGTGCAGGGCGGCATCATCACCGCGCCGGTGGTCGGCTACAACACGGCCCTGCCGGCCCCGCTGGGGCTGTACCGGCTGCTGATGGCAACGGTGTTCGCGCGCGCCATCGAGACCGGCTGTGGCATCAACCTGAGCGCTGGCGCGGGCCACTTCAAGCGCCTGCGCGGCGGCCAGGCGGCAATCGAATACAGCGCGGTGTATGCGGCGCACCTGGCGCTGCCGCTGCGCGCCGGCATCGGGCTGCTGCGCTCGCTGGCCACGCACGTCGGGGTGCCTGTCATGCAACGGTTCCAGCTATGACGTTATCCACACCCTGGCCAGAATCCGTCTTCTCGCAATGGTTCGCCGTGGCGCGCAGCAGTGCGCTGCATACCCGCCCGCTGGCGGTCACGGTGCTGGATCGCCCACTGATGCTGGCACGCCTGCCCTCCGGCGAGATCCTGGCCTGCGAGGACCGCTGCCTGCACCGGCAAGCGCCGCTGTCGCATGGGCGCATCGGCCCGCTTGGCGTGAGCTGCCCGTACCACGGCTGGACCTTCGGCGCGGACGGGCGCTGCAGCGCGGTGCCCGGATTGGCGCCCGAAGCCTGCCTGCCGCAGGTTGGCGTGCGCCGCCTGCCGGTCCTGGAGCATGACGGGCTGGTCTGGCTGCGGCCGGGCCCGGAGATGCCCGCGGCCGACAGCCAAGCCGCGCAGGACTCGCGCTCACTGCCGGCGCCGGTCGCCACCCTGCCCGCCGGCTCCCGGCGCTTCCTGTGGCAAAGCCGCTGGCAAGCCCATGTGCTGGACGCGATCGAGAACTTCCTGGATCCGTTGCACACGCACACGGTGCATCCTGGGCTGGTGCGCAAGGATGGCGAACGCGCGCCGGTGCGGGCCCGCTTGTCGAATACGCCACGGGGGTTCACGGTCGACTACCTCGACCAGCCGATGCAGTCCGGGCTGCTGTATCGCTTGTTCGAGTCGCCACGGACCGGCGAGAGCGCGCATTTCAGCGGCGCGGGCACGGCCCAGATCGACTATCGCTACGCCAACGGCAGCCGGCTCTGGATCACGCTGAATTTCACACCGGAAAGCACGACGCAAACCCACGTATTTGCCACCCTGCACGTGGCCGGGCGATGGGCGCCGGCATGGGCGGTGCGGTTGCTGGCATGGCCCCTCTTGAGGCGCGTGGCGCGTCAGGACCAAGCAATGCTGGCGCTGCAATCCGACAACCTGCGGCGCTTTCCGGGGCGGCGCCACTGCTCGACGGAGCTGGACCTGGTCCGGGGCCATCTTGAATCCCTATGGCTCCCCCAAGCTGGGCAGCCGCCCCGCCCTGCCGAGCGCGAAATCACGCTCTACCTTTGAGCTCTACCGCTGTGCGTTGAGGCCCGTTGCGGGCTTGCGCCACCACCACCAGACCCGCATCGCCAACAAGCCGAACACCACGGCGGCATAGATCGATACCGTGCCAAAGTCGTGCTTGCCTGCCTTATGCCACCAGTAGTGCAGGATCGCCAGCACGGCGATGGCGTACACCGCCCGGTGCAGCCCTTGCCAGCGCTTGCCACCCAGCCACTTGACCATGGCATTGGCCGAGGTGGCCGCCAGCGGCACCATCAGCACGAAGGCGGCAAACCCCACCGTGATGAAGGGGCGCTTGGCGATGTCCTTGATCATGTAGGCCACATCGAAGCCCCGGTCCACGGCAAGCCACAACAGGAAATGCTGCAGCGCGTAGAAGAAGGCAAAGAGCCCGAGCATGCGGCGCAGCCGGATCAGCCAGTTCCAACCCGTGAGCCGGCGCAGCGGCGTCACCGCCAGCGTGACGCACAGCATGACCAGCGTCCAGGTGCCGGTCGAGCGCGTGACGAACTCCAGCGGATTGGCGCCGAACTGATCGGCAAAGCCGAGATAAAGCAGCCGCAAGAAAGGCAGCACGGCAAGCAGCCACACCGCCACCTTCACCGTGCGCACGCGTTCCGGCGCAAGCGTCGCGAGCCCGCGCTGCCCGGCCGCCCGCGACGGGCGCACTGCCAGGCGCGATGGGGACATATCCGGTGGCGCCATCAGAAGAACTTCCGCAGGTCCATGCCCTGGTACAGCGATGCCACCTGCTGCGCGTAGCCGTTGAATGGCAGCGTCTTGCGCTTGGGCGCGAACAGCGCGCCAAAGCCGCTGCCTTTGTCCTCGCCGATGCGGCGCTCCGTGGCCTGACTCCAGCGCGGGTGATCCACGTCCGGGTTCACGTTGGAGTAAAAACCGTACTCCTGCGCCGCGGCCAGGTTCCAGCTAGTGGCGGGCTGCTTGTCGACGAAGCGGATCTTGACGATGGACTTGGCACTCTTGAAGCCGTACTTCCAAGGCACCACCACACGCACGGGCGCGCCGTTCTGGTTGGGCAGCACCTCTCCGTACAGGCCAAAGGCCAGCAAGGTCAGCGGGTGCATCGCCTCATCCATGCGCAGGCCTTCGGTGTAGGGCCAGTCCAGCACGCGAGCGCTGACGCCCGGCATCTGCTTCTTGTCGTTGAGCGTGACGAACTCCACGTACTTCGCGCCCGGCTGCGGCTCGACGCGGCGGACCAGCTCGGCCAGCGCGTAGCCGCTCCACGGAATCACCATCGACCAGCCCTCGACGCAGCGCAGCCGGTAGACCCGCTCTTCCATCGGCATCAGGCGCACGAGTTCGTCGATGTCGTAGACCTTGGGCTTCTTCACCAGGCCTTCGACCGCGACCTGCCACGGCCGGGTCCGCAGCGTGCCGGCATTGTGCGCCGGGTCCGCTTTGTCGGTACCGAATTCGTAGTAGTTGTTGTACGTGGTGACATCCTCGTAAGGCGTGCGCTTCTCGGGCACCACGTAGGCATTGTTGGGCGTGGCCGGCAGCCTCTGCCCGCGCGGCGCCTGGGCATGCGCATCACGTGCGAACCATGGCGCCAGCGTGCTCCCCGTTGCGCCCGCGGCAGCCAGCGCCAGCAGGCGGCGCCGCGCGTCGAAAACACCGCGGGGCGTGATCTCGCTGGCGGCAATGTCGTCGCCGCGTAGCCATTTCGGAGAGGGGATCAGCATCGTTGTTCCTCGTTGCGTGCCATATGCAAAATGCGGTTCACCGTTCGTGCCTGGCCCGGGCGGGGCCCGCCTGCACGATTGGACTTGCGCTTGAGTCGGTTGGAGCGAGGGAATCCTGACATCTTTCTTTAAGGCCCGTCGTCGTCGCCTCGCCCGGCCTTCGTATGCATTGTGGCCGGCAAACGGATGCAGGGTGCCCCGCGCAATGCATGTGTGAGGCTCAACCGCCCTGATACTGCCGGTAAACAGCCTCCGCCAGTGCCAGCAAGGGTGCACGTTCCAGCGGCCCGGCCAGCGCGAAGCCAAGATCCCGGTCTACCCAGTAAAAGGCCATGGTACGCGCCGCAGCGGCGGGACGCTCGCTTGGCCCCGGGCCCATGCGCTCCAGCCGGAAGCCCGTATCGGGCGTGTCGCGCGCCATGTGCCGCAGTTGCAGCGACAGCCGGGTGCCGTCGTCGGCCTCGTACATCAGGATGGCCGACGGGCCGCCCTCGGCCACCCCGAGACGGCCCCCGATCAGGTGGAATCCCTGGGCGCGCAGGTCCGGCACCCGCAGCGGTGCCCCCAGGCGCTTGGACAGCCAGGCAACAAGATGGGCTTCATCGGTGGCCGCCACCTCGACCGGATGGCGCACCTCCGGCGCATAGACGACATGGCTGGCCAGCGCTTCGCGCGCGAAGCGCTCCACCGACGGCGCCCCGGCCGCCAGCGTGTCCGCGCGATCGTGCGCAATCCACCCGATTGCGCCGCCTACCGCCAGCGAGGCAAGGCTGCCGGCCAGCGCCATGCTCCAGCCACTGGGTCGCCGCGCCGCATCGCGGCGACTGCCGCGCAGCCTTGATGGAAGTGCCGCCAGCGGCACGGATTCATTGAGCACGCCGTCGAATGCCGCGTGCAATTCTTCCGTCTGCCGCCGCCAGCCTCCCACGCGCTCCCCGGCCTCGGGATGGGCGGCCAGGTACGCCTCCACCTCGGCGCGTCGGGCGGGATCGAGCTGGCCATCGGCATAGGCGTGGAGATCGGCTTCGTTGACTGGGGACATCATTTGACTCGCTGCAGTCCGGCCGCGCGGCCGGCGGCCTGCGGGTTCGCCTCGGCCGCCTTGGCTGGCGCGCCGTCCATCAGCATGCGCATCTGCTCCCGAGCCCGCGACAGCCGCGACATCACGGTGCCCACCGGCACCGCCAGCACCTGCGCCGCCTCGGCGTAGCTAAGCTGCTCCAGGCCGACCAGCAGCATCACCGCGCGCTGCGCCTCGGGCAAGCGGGCCAGCGCCCGCGCCAAGTCCAGCCGCAGGCCGGGCTCAGGCGCAGCACTGGGTACGTCGGGCAGCGTATCGGTATAAGTCACCAGGTCGGCGCGACGGTACGCGTTCACACGCAGCCGGTGCATCATGGTCAGCAGCCAAGACAGCAGTCCATCCGCGCCATCGCCCCACCAGGCGCCCGCGCGCAGGCGAAAGCGCCAGCGGTAGCGCAGCGCGCGCTCGAGCGTGTCCTGCACCAGGTCGTCGGCGGACGCCGCGTCACCGGTCAGGCCCCGGGCGTGGCGCCGCAAGCGCGGCCCCAGCGCCACCAGTTGGCGGTCGAAGCCGTCCATGCCGTCAGGCCGCCCTCACCCGTATCAAGGCGTTGCCGCGTGCCAGGCGTTGTTGAAGTTGTCGCCCGCGCGGTCGCCCGGCTTGGCATCCTTGGAGAAACGGTAGAGCGGCTTACCGCGATAGGCCCATTGCTTGCCGCCATCGTCGCGCGTGATCACGCTGTAGTCGCCCGTGGCGCTGGTGCCGGGCGCGGCCATCAGGGGTGGCCAGTTGGTGGCGCAGCCGCCATTGCAAGCGCTCTTGCCAGCCGTGTCACGATCGAACGTGTAGAGCGTCAGGCCCTGGGGATCGGTCAACGTGCCACCGGCAACTTTCACCGTGGGCGGCATATTGCCGGCGCTGCTACCCATGCCACCCATGCTGCCCATGCCCGAACAGGCGGACAGCAGGACCGCGGCGGAAGCGAGCGCGAGCACGGCGGGACGGGACAACGATGCGAGGGAAGCGACTACTGCGTTGGGACGGGAAAGGGCCATGATGTCGATCTCCATGCGATGCGGCACCGCCAGCCGGCGCCGTCCCTTCAGTAAACACCGGATGTGACGGCTTTATTCCATTCGGGCGAAAAAAAACCTGCCGCATCGGGGCGATGGGCAGGTTTTCTCGTTGCGGCGCAACACCCAGATCAGAGTTCGCCGTAGCTATGCAAGCCGGAAAGGAACATGTTGACGCCCAGGAAGGCGAAGGTCGTGACCAGCAAACCCACCAGCGCCCACCAGGCCGCCATGGTGCCGCGCAAGCCCTTCATCAGCCGCATATGCAGCCAGGCCGCGTAGTTCAACCAGACGATCAACGCCCAGGTTTCCTTGGGGTCCCAGCTCCAGTAGCCGCCCCAGGCCTCCGCCGCCCACAGCGCGCCCAGGATGGTGGCGATGGTGAAGAAGGCAAAGCCCACAGCGATCGACTTGTACATCACATCGTCGAGCACTTCGAGCGAGGGCAGACGCTCGGCGAGAATGCCGTGCTGCTTGAGCAGGTAGGCCACCGACACCATGGCGGCCAGGGCGAAGGTGCCGTAGCCGATGAAATTGGCCGGCACGTGGATCTTCATCCACCAGCTCTGCAGCGCTGGCACCAGCGGCTGGATTTCGCTCGCGTCGCGGCTGACCGTATACCACAGCAGGAAACCCACCGCCGCCGATACCACCAGCATCACGAACGGCCCCAGCGCACGGGTCTTGTAACGGCCTTCGTAATACAGGTGGAACAACGAGGTGATCAGCGTGAACAGCACGAACACTTCGTACAGATTGGAGATGGGGATGTGGCCGATGTCGGCGCCGATCAGGTAGGACTCGTACCAGCGCACCAGCATGCCGGTAAAGCCCAGCACCACCGCTGCCCAGACCATCTTGCTGCCGATCTGCAGCCCGGTCTCCGAGCGCGCCAGCAAGCCGCCCCAATAGAACAGGGTGGACAGGAACACCAGGGCGCTCATCCACAAGATGGCGGACTGGCTCGACAGGAAGTACTTGAGGAAGAAGGCCTGCTCGGCGCGCGGCAACTGGCCCTGGTAGAGCTGGATCGCGAACAGCGACAACACGGTCAGCGTCACCATCAGCAGCCGCACCGGCTTCCAGTGCCATCCCAGCAGCGCGAAGGTAGGCACCGCGGCGATCAGCACGCCCTTGTCGTAGACATTCATCCACTCGCCGTAGCGCGCCAGCGCGAAGCCCGCGCCCACTGCCAGCATCAAGGCAAAGAGCCAGTCGACCCAGCCCAGCCGGCGCAGGAACGACGGCTCCAGGTAGGCCTGCTCGGCGTCACTCGCGGCAACGCCCGCCGGACTCTCGTGCATGCCCGGCCGGGCCCGATTCACATTCGAAGACATAGTGGTTCCTGCTTAATTGCGGGCGCCGGCCGTGTCGATGCTGCCGGCGGCGCGGCCTACATCGTCGCGCAGCGCGACAAACTCTTTCTCGAAATCCAGTGTACGGCGCTGCGTGGACATGGCCATCAGCACATGGCTGGCGGCGCCCTGCCCGCCGGCGGTTCCCGCGGGGTCCGCGGGATCCGCGGGATCCTTCACCCAGAGCCAGACGCGGCGCTCGCGGATGTAGAACATCGAGAACACGCCCAGCACCAACAGCAGACAGCCAAGATACACGATGTTCTTCCCTGGTGCACGGGTCATCTGGAACACGCTGGCCTTCACTTCCGTGAAGTCGTCGAGCTGCAGGAAAACCGGCGCGGTGTAGAAGAAACTGTCGGACAGCGCATTGATGGCTTGCTGCATGAAAGCGCCGCTCTGGGCACTATTTGGCACCACCGGCAGCTTGTCTTGCGCGCGCGCCAACTGCCAGAGTTCCCACATCGAGCCATTGAGGATCTTCAGCAGCACATCCGCGGCTTTCTGCTGCTCGGCCGGCGGCACGGACTTTTCCAGAAAGGCGGCAATCGCGGTGAAGCCGCCCGGCGGGGCTTGCGGGTTGCTGCGCGAGGCACCTGCAAACAGGTCGAGCGCACGCAGGGCGCTCTCGGCCAGCTGGCCGCGCAAAACTTCGCGGCCATCGCCCGGCATCGAGGCAAGTGCGAAGCGGCGTGCGGCTTCGCTGCGCATCGCGCGGTCCTGGAGCGCGGCACGCAGGCGCATCCAGTCCGCCACGCTGTTTTGCTCGTCGGCCGGGATGCGCAGGTAGCGGAACGGCTCGCTAGGCGTATCCCGCATGCCGGCAAGGAAGACCGACTGGCCGTCGAGTTGCACCGGCACCATGTAGTTGTTGAATTCGCGGGCCTGGCCGTTGCGGTCGCGCAACTTGTACTGCACCGAAGGGCCAACGTTGCGCAACTCTTTCGCACGGTCAGGATTGACCGCCGAGCCCAGGTGAGACTCGAGCTTCTCGTTGAGCGACTTGCGCGCAACGCCACGCGCGTCCGGCTTGCCCGATGCATCGGTGACGTTCTCGATATTCATCAGGCGGAAATCGCTGAACTCGACCGTCAACCCCTCGGCGTCGGCCGCGTTGCCCGTGCCGGTCAGTGGCGCGTTGGCGCCCACGGTGCCGGCAAAGGCAAAGGTCTTGTCGCCAATACCCTGCATCGGGTAGCCAACGAACTTCAGCTTGGAGCCACCATCCTCGAAGCTGGACTGGTAGATGGCCACGCCATCCACCACCAGCGGCTCGTTGACCTTGATGGTGGCCTCGGTCTTGCGGCCGGTGGCGCGGTCCGTGATGACCACGTCGGAGGCGAACAGCTTGGGCATGCCGGTCGAGTAATGTTCGACGGTGAACTTCTTCAGCGTGATATTGAACGGCAGGTCCTGCACCAGCGCGCCGTCCGAGATATTCAGGATAGCGGTGGACACCGTCGAGCCTTCCGGCACGAAGGCGTTGCCGCGAAAGCCCGGATTGTTGACCGACAAACGGTGCTCAGGCGGGATGTCGTTGATCACTGCGTTGCCGCTGATCGGGCTCTTGCCGCCAAACCACATCTGCGCGCGGATCAGCATGTCGCCATCGAGCAGGCCGCCGACGCAGATCACCACGATAGCGGTGTGCGCGAGGATGTAGCCGAGCTTGTTGGCCGCGCCCGCCTTGGCGGCCAGCAAGGTGGCGCCTTCATGCGCAACGCTCTTGATGCGGTAGCCGCGATTGGCCAGCAGCGCGGTGAGGCGCGTCACCGCATCGGCGCGGGGGCGGCCCGAATCGAACTCGGCATGATGGTGGAAGGACCGCAGGCTGCGCTCACGCACGTGGTCCTTCCACGAGCGCATATCCTTGATCATCTTGGGCGCGTTGCGGGTCAGGCACAGCGAGGTGGAAATCACCAGGAAGGTCAGGATCAGCAGGAACCACCAGGAGCTGTAAACCTTTTGCAACGACAGCGCGTGGAACAGGTCAGCCCAGAAAGGACCGAACTGGTTCACGTAGTTGGGATAGGGCTCGTTCTGCTTGAGGACGGTGCCGACCACACTGGCAATCGCAATCACCGTCAGCAGCGCGATAGCGAAACGCATCGAGGACAGCAGCTCAACCGCGTCGCGTAGCAGGCGGTGAGAAGTCTTCAGGTGCAGTCCTGACGTGGAAGCGGTGGACATGTGCAGTGGGGCCCTCGGCCTTGAAATGAAAAAGGGTGGACTTGCTCGCGCAGGCCACCCTCTTCGATTGTTGCCGGGCTGCTTGGTTGCACCTGGGCGTGGTGCCTCGCGAGTGACGAGGCCCGCTGCGGTGCTCCGGCTACCCGGCGCGGAACGACTTAGCGAATCCCTGCGACGTAATCGGCCACAGCCTTGATCTCGGCGTCCGACATCTTGGCGGCGATGGTGGTCATCACGGGATTGTTCTTGCGGGTGCCCTGGCGGAACGCAACCAGTTGCGCTTCAGTGTACTCGGACCATTGCCCGCCGATGCGCGGGTACTGGGCCGGAATGCCGGCGCCGGTGGGGCCGTGGCAAGCCGCGCAGGCCGGCACGCCCTTGGCCGCGATGCCACCGCGGTAGATCTTCTGGCCGGCTTCGATGGTGTCCTTGTTCTTGGCGGTGGCAGGCTTCTGGGTCTGCTTGGCCAGGTAGGCGCCGACGTCCTTCATTTCCTGCTCGGACAAGGCGGCCGCGTACGGCGACATGATGGCGTTGTTGCGAGCCTTGGCTTTGAAGTCGTCGAGCTGCTTGTGCACGTATTCCGGATGCTGGGCGGCCAGCTTCGGGTTGGCGGCGCCGCCGCTGTTGCCGTTGGCGCCATGGCAGCTCAGGCAAGCCGGGACATTGCGATCAGGGGCACCTTGCGTGTAGAGGGTTTCGCCCTTGGCCGGATCAGCCTTTGCGGCGGCCTGCTCTGCGGCAGATGCCAGACCGGTCATGGCAGTTGCCGGCAGAGCCAGCGCCACAACAGCCAGAAGTTTCGCAATGCGGTTCATTCGCACACCTTGTCTGAATTGTTTTGAATTCCATGGGGCACGCCGTTCAGCACACTGCCCGCGGTGAGGACGCGATGGACAGGCACTTTGACATCGGAAATTCATCACGACGGACCGCCGGCTCGCCTGAAGCCAGAAAACGCCCTGGCGAAAGCCGGATGGCACCGCCCCCATGCGAACGAGAGCGGCAGACCGTGCGAATATCCCGGTAGCAGGCCCAGACCCCCGGTTGGCCCTCTTGCGCTGGCGCCAGGCTTCGGCGCCATAACAGGGACTAGACCAACAGGCTTGCTACCACGATGGAACGGACACGCAAGACTTCCCTGCCAGATAAATGCGCGACCAAGGATGCCGCGCGTCACCTAATCGAGAGGCCGTTAACCGCGTTATTGTACAATAAATCGTGTGCCGGATAGAGGATGTGCGCGCCGCGACGCGGCCAGACGCCAGCCCCGGCCATCCAGGCGGCCGCATGTGCCGCCCACCTCACTCACATCGGCGCGGTGACGCCGGCGAACCCGCCTGAATCCAGGCGGCAGCCCGCCCCCACCCGCCCCATCGCCCAAGCGCATGTCCCTCCTACATCAGGCCCGCTTTTTCGTTACCGTCAATCATCTGCGCGACCTGCCTGCCACGGCTGTGCCGGAAGTGGCGTTCGCCGGCCGCTCCAACGCCGGCAAATCCACCGCCATCAACATCTTGTGCAACCAGAAGCGGCTGGCTTTTTCGTCGCGCACGCCAGGCCGCACCCAGCACATCAACTTCTTCGGCGTGGCCCCGGTCAAGGCGCCGGACCCGCTCGCCTTCCTCGTCGACTTGCCCGGCTACGGCTATGCGCAGGTCTCGGGGTCGGCCAAGTTCCATTGGCAAGCGTTGCTAAGCGACTACGTGCAGACCCGCTCGCAACTGTCCGGCCTGGTGCTGATGATGGACGCGCGCCGCCCCTTTACCGACCTGGATTGCCAGATGGTCGAGTGGTTCCTGCCCACGGGCCGGCCCATTCACGTGTTGCTGACCAAGGCTGACAAGCTGACCAACAGCGAGAACGCCCTGGCCCTGCGCGAAACCCGCAAGGTGCTGGCCGGCTACGCGGAACAGCTCGACACGCCCGTCCCCCTGACCGCGCAGCTGTTCTCCAGCCTGAAGCGCCGCGGCATCGAGGAAGCCCAGCGCGTGGTGGCGGGCTGGCTGTCCCTGCCCGAGGCCCTGCCCCCGGTGGCCACGGACAGCAAGGCCGCGGCAGCGCCGCAAGCCGAACCGGATGCTGGCGATATCCCCCCCGAAGCGCCCGCGAACTGATCCTCCGCCCCCCTGCGCGTACCCACTCCTGCGCTGCCCCCTGCCGAACCGGCAATTGCACCGGTACACGAGCGGGCAAAAAAAACCCCGTTGCAAGCAACGGGGGCGAACTTTCCCACCGGTTAAGGGCGGGTACCCGCTCAGGGAGGAGTAGCGGGGGACGCTGCATCACGCAAGCGCAACGCAGAGTGTCCGCGAGTATGATAGCGGGCGAGATCAAAAGTTTAGTTTTTCTTTCGCAAGCGGCCTGGTCAGGCACTCGCCAGCCACATCGCGCCAGCCGCCCGGCAGACTCCCGCACTTCTTTTCCGACTCCTCTCAAGCCATGTCCACTTTTCCCGAGTACCGTCCGCGCCGCATGCGCCGTGATGATTTCTCACGCAGGCTGATGCGCGAGAACCGCTTGTCGCCAGATAACCTGATCTATCCGGTATTCATCGTCGACGGCCAAAACCAGCGTGAGAGCGTGGCGTCCATGCCCGGCGTGGAGCGTCTGTCGATTGACCTGTTGCTGCCGGTGGCGGAAGACTGCGTGAAACTCGGCATCCCGGTCATCGCGCTGTTCCCGGTGATCGATCCGGTCTTGAAAACGCCCGACGGCATCGAGGCGACCAACGCCGAAGGCCTGATCCCGCGCGCCGTGCGCGCGCTCAAGGACCGATTCCCGGAACTGGGCGTGCTGACCGACGTGGCGCTGGATCCGTACACCAGCCACGGCCAGGACGGCGTGCTGGATGACGACGGCTACGTGATCAACGACGTCACCGTGGAGATCCTGGTCAAGCAGGCGCTGACGCAGGCTGCGGCCGGCGTGGATATCGTGGCGCCCTCGGACATGATGGATGGGCGCATCGGCGCCGTGCGCGCGGCGCTGGAAGACGGCGGGTATATCCATACCCGGATCATGGCGTACTCGGCCAAGTTCGCCTCGGCCTTCTACGGCCCGTTCCGCGATGCGGTGGGCTCGGCGGCCAACCTGGGCAAGGGCAACAAGATGACCTACCAGATGGACCCGGCCAACTCCGACGAAGCCCTGCGCGAAGTGGCGCAGGACATCATGGAAGGCGCTGACATGGTGATGGTCAAGCCCGGCATGCCTTACCTCGACATCCTGCGGCGCGTGAAGGACGAGTTCCGTTTCCCCACCTACGTCTACCAGGTCAGCGGCGAGTACGCGATGCTCAAGGCCGCAGCCCAGAATGGCTGGCTGGATCACGACAAGGTCATGATGGAATCGCTGCTGGCCTTCCGGCGCGCCGGCGCCGATGGCATCCTGACCTATTTCGCACGCGACGCCGCTCGCCTGCTCACGCGCTGAACCGGCCCGGATGCAGCTGCTAGGCTTTTCCGCCAGCCAGGTCCATCCGCTCGCCTCGCTCGACGCGGCGCGCGACTTCCTCGCCGGCAATGCAGCGGCCCGTTTCGTCTGGGTCGACACGCCGATCGAGGAAATCAGCGCCGCGCCGACGGCCTGGCGCGACAGCGTCCAGGCGCTGACGGGCGCCCCGGTGCTGGACCTGCATCTCATCGATGCCACCAACCCGTCGCATCCGTCGTATTTCGATACGACGCATGCCTACGACATGGTGATCTTCCGCAAGCTTACCTTCGAGACCAGCCGGCTGATCGCCGAGGCTGGCGCAGAGGGGGCGGCGGCATCCGGAACGAGTACGAGCACGACGGCAACGGCGGCGGCCTCGGCCACCGCCGCGATGGACATGCCGACGATGCCGGGCCAGCCCGTGGCTTCGGCCACGGCCTGCGCGACAGCCGGCCCGCAATCCGCGGCAAGACCCAGTACCTCAGCCAAGCCGCGCCGCTACCCGCCGGGCTTCCTGCCCGCGCTAGCCAAGATCGATACCCAGCCGGTCACGTTCTTCGTCTTTGACAACGTGCTGCTGACGGTACGGCCCGCGCAATCGCGCACGCTGGACCAGGTGCGCCAGCGCCTGCTTGAACTGTGCCAGGCGCCGCGGCCGCAAGCGGCGTCAAAGACACGGGCCAACGGCCACGCCGCGCTGGTGCATGGCATCCGCCCGCCAACGCGCCCGGAAGACCTGATGCTGCGGCTGCTCAACGCCATGGTCGACCGCTACCTGGACCTGCGTGCGCCGCTGACGCGCCAGCTCGACCGGTGGCAGCGCGCGCTGCTTAACGCGCGGCGCAGCTTTTCCAGCTGGGAAGGCTTGCTCGATGCCCGCATCGAGCTGCGGCGGCTGGAGCACCTGTGCGAGGAGCAGCACGACGCGCTGCAAGAGTTCCGCGACAGCCTGCTCGACAACAGCTATAGCATCGCGAGTGAAGGGCCCGCCACAGGCACTCCAGGTACGCCAAGCACGGCGCGCCGCGACGATGCGCTGCTGGTGCGGATCAACGACGTGATGGAGCACGTCTCGCGCGTGCTCGCCCATGCGCGGCGGCTGGAGGACTCGATCGAGTCCGCGGTGCAGATTCACTTCTCTTCGGTGGCGCACCGCACCAATCGCACCATGCGCACGCTGACGCTGATCACCGCGCTGTTCATGCCGCTCACGCTGATCACCGGCATCTTCGGCATGAACTTCGACCGCATGCCGTGGCTGCGCGAGCCCCAGGGCTTCTGGTGGTCGCTGGGGCTGATGGGGGCGGTGGTGGTGGTGCTGGCCGCGGTATGGGCGCTAGGGCGCCGGCTGGAGCAAAGCTAGCCGACGCCAGCCGAAGCTGGCGCTTCGGGTATTTCAGGTATGTCTCAGGTACTAGCCTTGGTATCGAGCGCGCGCGACAACGTGTCGAGAAACCGTGTGGCCGGCTGGTAGCCGATCGCGCGGACCGGCCGCTCGCGCCCGTCGGCGCCGTACAGGATGATGCCCGGGGGGCCAAACAGGCCGAAGCGCTTGAGCAGCGCGCGGTCATCGGCGTTGTTCCGGGTGACATCCGCCTGCAGCATCACAACCTCGGACAGCCGCGCCCGCACGCGCTCATCGGTAAATGTGAAGCGTTCCATCTCCTTGCAGCTCACGCACCAGTCCGCATAGAAATCGAGCAGCACCGGCTTGCCGGCGGCAGCGGCCTGCGCCACGCGTGCATCGAGCTCCGCAACTGAGCGGACGCGCTCGAACCGTACGTCGGACGCGCCGCCGGCCGCCGCTTCCGGCGCCGAGCGCGCGGCGCTCAGGTGCGCCAGCGGCTGCAGGGGGTCCCGGCCGCCGGAGGCCAGCCCGACCAGGAGGATGGCGCCTGCCAGCGCCGCCAGCAGGCCCAGGCCCTTGCCTACCCTGGCCAGGCCATGCGCATCTGGGCCGAGTGAATCGAAGGCGCTCAGGAAGACCGCACCAACCAGCAGCAGCGCAGCCCAGCCCGCCATCAGCGCCCACGCGGGCAGCACCGGGCTCACCATCCAGAGCGCCACACCCAGCAGCAGGAAGCCAAAGAAGCGCTTGGTCGTCTCCATCCAGCGTCCGGCGCGCGGCAGCAGGTTGCCCGCTCCCACGCCCACCAGCACCAGCGGCACGCCCATGCCGAGCGCCATGGCAAACAACGCACCGCCGCCGACCACAGCATCGCCAGTGCGCGCGATATAGGCCAGCGCGCCGGCCAGTGGCGCCGTCACGCACGGCCCGACGATCAGCGCGGAGATTGCGCCCATGGCTGCGGCACCGGCAAGCTGCCCGCCCTGGCGGCGGTTGGACGATGCCGTCAGCCGGGTCTGCCAGTGCTGCGGCAGCTGCAGCTCATAGAGACCGAACATGGACAGCGACAGCGCCACCATCAGCAGCGCAAAGGCAGCCAGCACCCACGGCGCCTGCAGCGCCGCGGAGAGGCCCTCACCCAGCAGGCCCGCCGCCACGCCGATCCCCGTGTAGACCACTGCCATGCCGAGCACATAGGACAGCGATACCAGCAAGGCACGCTTGCGCGTAACGTGCTCGCCCACCACGATCGACGACAGGATGGGCACCATCGGCAACACGCACGGCGTGAAGGTCAGCAGCAGGCCCAGGCCGAAGAACAGCGCTGCGATCACGCCGAGGTTGCGGCTGGCCAGGGCGCCGGCGATGCGGTCGTTCTCGTCGGCCGTCGGGGCCAGCAGGGCGGGGGAGGGGCCGGCCGCGTCGCCGCTTGCGGCGGCCGGGTTGTTGCCGATGCTGCTGGAATCCGCCGGTGCCCGTTTGCCGAACAATCCGTCAAGCACACCACCGCCGACCTTGAACACACTTTCCTGCGGCGGATAGCACAGGCCTTTGTCGGCACAGCCCTGGGAAGTCACCACCAGCGACCATTTGCCGTCGGCCGGTGCAGACTCCACCGGCACGCGGATGGTCAGCCCGCCGTGATAGGTTTCCATCTCTTTGCCAAATGTCTCGTCGAACTTGACCTTGCCGGGCGGGAACACCGGCGCACCGAGCTTGACGGATGCAGGCTGCGCCGCAAAGGCAAAGCGATCGCGGTAGAGGTAATAGCCATCCGCTACGTCGAAGCGAACCTCGATCGTCTTCGCATCGACCTGATGGGCAGCAAACCGGAAGGCCTGTTCCGGCGGCAAGAAGTCGTCATCGGCGGCATGCGCCACGCCGGCGAGGCACAGCCAGAGTGAGGCCAGCAGCATGATCAGCAGCCGCACTGCGGCACAATGCCGCACGGCTTGCCCAGCCCCCGAACCACCCGAGGCGTTCGCGCTCACACCGAAACTCATGCCCTGCCTTTGAAATGTCATTCGTCGTATCCGCATTGCGCTCGCATCATAGCGCCGGTCACCGGCCGCAGTGCTTTATTGCCAGCATCAGTGTGAGTCGGCGCAGCGACCGCCATCCTTACGCACTGTCGCCTTCGTCTGTGGCCGTTCGGGTCTCGTGCGCCACCCAGGCCAGATAAGGCGCGAATCCCGCGACCAGCGGCATTGCCACGATCTCAGGCACCTCGTAGGGGTGCGCGAGCCGAATCGCTGCCTCCAGCGCGGCATAACGCTCCTGGGTGGTTTTGATCATCAGCGGCCACTCGCGTGCGCTTTCGATCTCACCTTGCCACCAGTACTCGGACTCGCACGGCGCCAGCCGGTTCACGCATGCCGCCAACCTCGACTCCAGCACGGCCCTTGCAACACGCCCCGCGGACTCGGCGTCCGGCAGCGATGTCATCACCAAGATTGCTTCGCTCATCAGATCGTCCTCCCAGGCCACAGCCGGCCCGGCGGCCAGACCCTGGCGCGCCAGCCCCGGAAAACAAAAGAGCCAGGCATGTAGCCTGGCTCGATTGTAAGCGGTGTCCGCGCGGCTCGCCGCGACCAACGGTCGCAAGCGGGCCGGGACGGAATCAACCTTATTCGCCTGCTTCTTCAGCCGGCGCTTCGGTGATTTCCGGGCGGTCAACCAGCTCGACCAGCGCCATCGGCGCATTGTCGCCCTGGCGGAAACCGAACTTCAGGATACGGGTGTAGCCACCCGGACGCGCGTTGTAACGCGGGCCGAGTTCGTTGAACAGCTTGGTGACCATGTCGCGGTCGCGCAGACGGGCGAAAGCCAGGCGGCGGTTGGCAACGGTGTCCTTCTTGGCCAGCGTGATCAGGGGCTCGACAACCTTGCGCAGTTCCTTGGCCTTGGGCAGGGTGGTCTTGATCAGCTCGTGCTGGAACAGCGAGTTGGACATGTTGCGCAGCATCGCGAGGCGGTGCGACGAGGTGCGGTTCAGTTTCCGCAAACCATGACGGTGACGCATGATGATTCCTTTATTGCAATGTTTGACCAGCTCTTCTATCGCTTGGCCGGAGCAATCTCCGGTTCGGCGCGGGCCGGTAGTCTATTAAGGCAGCCGGCACATGCCGGTCGCCGCGATGACCTGGCGCGGCGGCTGGGCAAGCCCGCCACCGCGCCTGGCTATTACTTCTCCAGCCCTGCGGGCGGCCAGTTCTCGAGCTTCATGCCGAGGGTCAGACCGCGCGAAGCCAGCACTTCCTTGATTTCGTTGAGCGACTTGCGACCCAGGTTCGGGGTCTTGAGCAGCTCATTCTCGGTGCGCTGGATCAGGTCGCCGATGTAGTAGATGTTTTCGGCCTTCAGGCAGTTGGCCGAACGCACGGTCAGCTCCAGGTCATCGACCGGGCGCAGCAGGATCGGATCGATCTGCGGCGTGCGGCTCGAAGCGGCTTCCGCCGACGACTCGGTGCCTTCCAGCGCGGCGAACACCGACAACTGGTCGACCAGGATGCGCGCCGATTGACGAATCGCTTCTTCGGGCGAAATCACGCCGTCGGTTTCGATGTTCATCACCAGCTTGTCGAGGTCGGTACGCTGTTCCACACGAGCCGATTCGACTGCGTACGAAACGCGGCGCACCGGCGAGAACGAAGCGTCCAGCACGATGCGGCCAATGACCTTGCCCGCTTCGTCGCCGAACTTGCGCACGTTGCCCGGCACATAACCACGGCCTTGTTCGACCTTGATCTGCATATCGAGCTTGCCGCCGGCCGACAGGTGAGCGATCACGTGGCCGGGGTTGATGATCTCGACATCGTGGGGCAGCTCGATATCGGCAGCCGTCACAACGCCTTCGCCTTCCTTGCGCAGCGAGACCGTGACTTCGTCGCGGTTGTGCAGCTTGAAGACCACACCCTTCAGATTCAGCAGCAGGTTGACTACGTCTTCCTGCACGCCATCGATGGTGGAGTACTCATGGACCACCCCAGCGATCGTGACTTCGGTCGGGGCATAACCGACCATCGACGACAGCAGCACGCGACGCAGGGCGTTACCGAGCGTATGGCCATAGCCACGCTCGAACGGCTCCATCACGACCTTCGCGTGATGGTCGCCGAGCGGCTCCACGGCAATAATTTTAGGCTTGAGTAGTGCTGTTTGCATTAGGTTGTCCTTTTCAATACCCTCGGCTCGTTACACCGATAAGGCTGACGTTTGGAACCTGAAAATCCCATCGCACGATGGGCAATAAGCCCGACGCGCGGCAGCGCGTCGGGCTGAATGTGAAGCTTGGCGGGAAACGCAAGCCCCTGGCCGTTCGATGGTGTCGGTCAGAATTCGAGTGATTAACGCGAATACAACTCGACGATCAGGCTTTCGTTGATGTCACCCGAGATATCGGCGCGATCCGGCACTTGCTTGAATGTGCCTTCGAACTTCTTCGCGTCCACGGCAACCCATGCCGGGAAACCCGATTGCTCAGCCAGCGACAGCGCTTCGGCGATACGGACTTGCTTCTTCGACTGCTCGCGGATGGTGATGATGTCACCAGCCTTGACTTGTGCCGACGGCACGTTCAGGGCTTGACCGTTCAGCAGGATCGCCTTGTGCGACACCAGCTGGCGCGCTTCAGCGCGGGTCGAGCCAAAGCCCATGCGGTACACGACGTTGTCCAGGCGCGATTCCAGCAGTTGCAGCAGCTTCTCGCCGGTGTTGCCCTTGCGGCGGTCGGCTTCAGCGAAGTAGCGGCGGAACTGGCGCTCGAGCACGCCATAGATACGCTTGACCTTCTGCTTTTCGCGCAGTTGGTTGCCGTAGTCGGAGGTGCGTGCACCCGAGGTGCGGCCATGCTGGCCCGGCTTGCTGTCCAGCTTGCACTTGTCTGCAAGCGAGCGGCGTGCGCTCTTCAGGAACAGGTCGGTACCTTCACGGCGGGAGAGTTTGGCCTTCGGGCCGATATAACGTGCCACTTTATCTTCCTTCCTGATCGATCGCGGCGCCTTGTTTGACGCGCCGCGAGTCCGCCTTCTCCGCCCGTTTGAGGGACGCGTGAGTGGCAGACGGTGGGCTTATCCAGCGCATTCCCCTAAAGGACACGCGCAAAAGCATATGACTGGCTATTTGCACCAGGCGACAGACCAGCAGGCCAATCACCAGACACAAAAACGCAAAACGAAAACCTGCCGCAAAGCATATGCAGCAGGTCAACGTGCGATGCTACCACACCGGGCAGAGGGCGAGGAAGACCTCACCCGCAGCCCGGGTATCACACCGGCGCTTAGATCCGACGACGCTTGGGCGGACGGCAGCCGTTGTGCGGCACTGGCGTCACATCTTCGATAATCGAGATCTTGATGCCGAGCGCGTTCAACGCGCGCACAGCCGATTCACGGCCAGGGCCGGGGCCCTTGATGCGCACGTCCAGGTTCTTGATACCCTGGTCTTGCGCCACGCGGCCGGCGTTCTCTGCAGCAACCTGAGCTGCGAAGGGCGTCGACTTACGCGAACCCTTGAAGCCCTGGCCACCCGAGGTTGCCCATGCCAGGGCATTGCCCTGACGGTCGGTGATCGTGATGATGGTGTTGTTGAACGAAGCGTGGACGTGCGCAATGCCGTCGGCAACGTTCTTCTTGACCTTCTTACGCGCGCGCTGGGCGGCGTTATTCGGACCTTTTGCCATTAGTTTCTTCCTCTGCCTTCGGCTTTACTTCTTCAGAGCCACGCCGGCCTTACGCGGACCCTTGCGGGTACGGGCGTTGGTGCGGGTGCGCTGACCGCGCATCGGGAGACCCCTGCGGTGACGGACGCCACGATAGCAACCAAGGTCCATGAGACGCTTGATGTTCATCGTGGTTTCACGACGCAGGTCACCCTCAACCGTGGCCTTGGCTACTTCGTCACGAAGCTTTTCCAGGTCGCCGTCGGTCAGGTCCTTGACCTTCTTGTCAAAGGGAACGCCGGTGGCCACGCAAATCTTGCGGGCGCGCGAGCGGCCGATACCGTAAATAGCCGTCAGGCCAATCTCGGTATGCTTATGGTTCGGGATGTTAACCCCTGCGATACGTGCCATTCGTCAATCCTCTTTCCGATTAGCCTTGGCGTTGCTTGTGGCGGGGATCCGACGAGCAGATCACGCGCACGACACCGTTGCGCTTGATAACTTTGCAGTTGCGGCAAATGCGCTTAACAGAAGCCAGCACTTTCATGATTTTCCTCTTCCTTCAATTCCTGTTCGCTTCACTTCGTCCGAAAGACGATGCGCGCGCGTGACAGATCATATGGGGTCAGTTCAACCGTCACCCGATCACCCGGAAGAATCCGGATGTAGTTCATTCGCATCTTGCCGGAGATATGGCCCAGCACCACATGGCCGTTTTCCAGTTTGACGCGGAACGTCGCGTTGGGGAGGTTTTCAAGGACCTCCCCCTGCATCTGGATGACGTCGTCTTTTGCCATACCTAGCCTGTACCGACCCGGCTTCAGCGCAAGGTCAGATTACCCTTGAAATTCGCTTTCTTCAGCAGGGACTCATATTGCTGCGACATGACATAGGACTGGACCTGGGCCATGAAGTCCATCGTGACGACCACGATGATCAGCAACGAGGTTCCGCCAAAATAGAACGGAACGTTCCAGCGCAGTACCAGGAATTCCGGCAACAGGCAGACCAGTGTGATGTAGATCGCACCAGCCAGCGTCAGACGGACAAGAATCTTGTCGATGTAGCGCGTCGTCTGCTCGCCCGGACGAATGCCCGGAATGAAGGCACCGCTTTTCTTCAGGTTGTCCGCGACTTCCCGGCTGTTGTACACAAGAGCCGTATAGAAGAAGCAGAAAAATATAATTGCAGCAGCGTACAGCAGGATGTAGACCGGCTGTCCCGGCGAAAGCGTCGCAGCCAGGTCCTTGATGAACCGGCCGGCAGCGCTCGTCGAGTCAGACGTGAACCAGCCCGCGATGGTCGCCGGGAACAAGATGATCGACGATGCGAAGATCGGCGGAATCACCCCTGCCATGTTCAGCTTCAGCGGCAGGTGCGACGATTGACCGCCATACACCTTGTTGCCGACCTGACGCTTGGCATAGTTCACCAGGATCTTGCGCTGGCCACGCTCGACAAACACCACGGCGAAGGTAACACCGGCGATGATTGCCACGATCAGGATCGAAGCAATGATGCTCATGGAACCAGTGCGAACCAGTTCGAAGAGCCCGCCGATCGCGTTGGGCAAGCCCGCTGCGATACCGCCGAAGATGATGATCGAGATACCGTTGCCCAGACCCCGCTCGGTGATCTGCTCACCCAGCCACATCAGGAACATCGTACCGGTCACCAGCGTGATCACTGCCGTAGCCCGGAACATCAGGCCCGGATCGATCACCAGACCAGGCTGAGATTCCAGCGCGACCGCAATCGACAGCGCCTGGAAAGTGGCCAGAACCACCGTGCCGTAGCGCGTGTACTGCGTGATCTTGCGTTGACCCGCCTGCCCTTCCTTCTTCAACGACTCCAGCTGCGGCAGCACGATCGTCAGCAATTGCATGATGATCGACGCCGAGATGTACGGCATGATGCCGAGCGCGAAGACGGTAAAGCGCGACAGCGCACCGCCCGAGAACAGGTTGAACATCCCGAGGATGCCACCTGACTGACTCTGGAAAAGCTTCGCAAGCTGTTCCGGATCGATTCCCGGCACCGGAATATGCGCTCCGATGCGGTACACGATCAAGGCCAGCACCAGGAACATCAGCCGGCGCTTTAGGTCGCCGTACTTCGCCGTGTTCTTGGCTTGCGTGCTTGCATTGGGTTTCGCCGTGGCCAAACGATGCTCCGACTGTGACTCGCCTATGCTGCGAAATCTGCTGCTAAATTACGCCGCGATCTGACCGCCGGCGGCTTCGATCGCAGCCTTGGCACCAGCGGTGGCGCCCAGACCCTTGATCGTAACCTTGCGGGTCAGCTCACCAGCCTTGATGACCTTGGCGCTCTTGGCCAGCTCAGCCACCAGGCCAGCTTGCTTCAGAACCAGCAGGTCCACCTCGGTGGCTTCCAGGCGCTCGATATCACGCAGGGTCACTTCGGCGTTGAAGGCCTTCGTCAGCGACGTGAAGCCACGCTTCGGCAGGCGACGATACAGCGGCATTTGACCGCCTTCGAAGCCGACCTTGTGGAAGCCGCCCGAACGCGACTTCTGACCCTTGTGACCACGGCCGGCAGTCTTGCCCAGGCCGGAGCCGATACCGCGGCCGACGCGACGCTTGGCGTGCTTCGAACCGTCAGCCGGTTTCAGGTTGTTGAGTTGCATCTTGCTCTCCGTGTCCCGGGACTCAGGCCAGAACCTTGACCAGGTACGAGACCTTGTTGATCATGCCGCGCACGGCGGGCGTGTCCTGCAGCTCCGACACCGAATTGATACGGCGCAGGCCCAGGCCACGGACGGTGGCGCGATGATCCTCACGCGTGCCGATCAGGCTGCGCACGAGTTGCACTTTTACGGTTTGTTGCGACATTTCGTCCGACTCCTTAACCGAGGATGTCTTCAACAGACTTGCCACGCTTTGCGGCGATCTCGCCCGGCGTGCTCATCTTTTGAAGACCGTCCAGCGTGGCGCGAACCATGTTGTACGGATTGGTCGAGCCGTGCGACTTGGTCACGACGTTGGTCACGCCCATCACCTCGAAAATCGCGCGCATCGGGCCACCAGCGATCACGCCGGTACCTTCCTTGGCCGGCATCATCAGCACCTTGGCGGCGCCGTGCTTGCCAACGACTTCGTGTTGCAGCGTGCCGTTCTTCAGCGAGACCTTGACCATCTTGCGACGGGCTTCGTCCATTGCCTTCTGAACTGCAACCGGCACTTCCTTAGCCTTGCCCTTGCCCATGCCGATGCGGCCATCGCCGTCACCAACCACGGTCAGCGCAGCGAAACCGAGAATCCGGCCACCCTTCACCACCTTGGTGACACGGTTGACCGAGATCATCTTCTCGCGGAGGCCGTCGTCGCGTTCGTCCTGCTGGACTTTTGCTTGCATTTTTGCCATGACGTATCTCTCTATGTGCGCTTAGAACTTAAGGCCGGCTTCGCGTGCTGCGTCAGCCAGTGCCTTCACGCGACCATGGAAGCGGAAGCCGCCGCGATCGAACGCAACGGTTTCCACGCCAGCTGCCTTCGCCTTTTCGGCGATGCGCTTGCCAATCAGGGTCGCGGCGGCTGCGGTAGCACCGCTGCCGGTCAGTTCCTTGCGCACTTCTGCCTCGGCGGTCGAAGCCGATGCCAGCACTTGCGTGCCGCACGGCGAGTAGACCTGGGCGTAAATATGCGAATTCGTACGGAACACGGTCAGACGGTTGATCTTCAACTCCGCGATTTTGGCGCGGGTCTGACGTGCACGGCGCAAACGAGCGTCTTTCTTGTTCATGATTGCACCCCTTACTTCTTCTTGGTTTCCTTCAGGATGACGCGCTCGTCCGAGTAGCGAACGCCCTTGCCCTTATAGGGCTCAGGCGGACGGTACGCGCGGACTTCCGCAGCCACCTGACCGACTTTCTGCTTGTCCGCACCCTTGATGATGATCTCGGTCTGCGTGGGCGTTGCCGCCGTCACGCCTTCCGGCATCGCATGGATCACGTCGTGCGAGAAACCAAGCTGGAGCTTCAGCGCAGTACCTTGCAGCTGGGCACGATAGCCCACGCCGACCAGGTTAAGCTTGCGCTCGAAACCGGCGGTTACACCCTTGACCATATTGGCCACCAGGGCGCGCATGGTGCCCTGCAGTGCGTTTGCTTCGCGCGATTCATCAACCGGAGCGAAGGTCAGCGTGTCGTTTTCGACATTGACCTTGACCAGGCTGTGAATCGGCTGCGTCAGCGTGCCGAGCGGGCCCTTAACGGAGAGCACGCCAGCCGCCACATTGACTTCTGCGCCTTTGGGCAGCGCGATGGGAGCCTTACCTACACGGGACATGGTCTACTCCTTACGCGACGTAGCAAAGAACTTCGCCGCCCACGCCAGTGGCACGTGCCTTGCGATCGGTCATCAGACCCTGGGGGGTCGAGATGATTGCGACGCCGAGGCCGTTCATCACTTGGGGGATGTCGCTGCGGCCCTTGTACACACGCAGACCAGGCTTCGAGACGCGTTCAATGCGCTCGATGACCGGACGGCCAGCGTAGTACTTCAGACCGATGCTCAGTTGTGCCTTGCCGCCTTCTTCTTTCACGGCGTAGTCGTCGATGTAGCCTTCGTCCTTAAGGACCTTGGCGATTGCCACTTTCAGCTTCGACGACGGCATGACAACCGACACTTTCTGCACGCCTTGGGCGTTGCGGATGCGCGTCAGCATATCGGCGATAGGATCGCTCATGCTCATACTGTTTCTCCTGTAGCCTGTGCGTAATTACCAGCTGGCTTTCGTCAGACCCGGGATTTCGCCACGGAAGGCGATTTCACGGATCTTATTACGCGCCAGGCCAAACTTGCGGAAGGTACCGCGGGGACGACCGGTGATCGCGCAGCGGTTACGCTGGCGAGTCGGGTTCGCGTTGCGCGGGAGCTGCTGCAGCTCGAGACGCGCGCTATAACGCTCTTCTTCCGACTTCTCTTGGTCGTCGATAATGGCCTTGAGGGTCGCACGCTTGTCGGCATACTTTGCCACGAGCCTAGCGCGCTTCTTCTCACGTTCAATCAGAGCCAATTTAGCCACGGTTACCCCTTAATTACGGAACGGGAACTTGAATGCTGCGAGGAGTGCCTTGGCTTCCTCGTCATTCTTCGCCGTCGTCGTGATGCTGATGTTCAGACCACGCAGTGCGTCGATCTTGTCGTACTCAATTTCGGGGAAAATGATCTGCTCTTTCACACCGATGTTGTAGTTGCCACGACCATCGAACGAGCGGCCCGAAACACCACGGAAGTCACGCACGCGCGGCAGGGCCACGGTCACGAGACGATCCAGGAATTCGAACATGCGTTCGCCGCGCAGCGTCACCATCGCGCCGATGGGATAACCCTGGCGGATCTTGAAGCCGGCGATTGCCTTCTTGGCCTTGGTCACCACCGGCTTTTGGCCGGCGATCTTGGTCAGGTCGCCCACGGCCAGCTCAATGACCTTCTTGTCATTGATGGCTTCGCCAAGGCCCATGTTCAGGGTGATCTTGGTGATGCGCGGCACTTCCATGACCGACTTGAAGCCGAATTGCTCGATCAGCTTCGGTACTACTTGTTCTTTGTAAAACTCTTGCAGACGTGCAGTCATGCTCAACTCCTATCTGTGCCCAGAATCAAGCTGCCACGACGGCACCGGTGGTCTTCAGCACGCGTACACGCTTGCCGTCTTCCACCTTGATACCGACGCGCGACGGCTTGCCATTGGCATCCACGAGCGCAACGTTAGAAATATGCAGCGGCATGACCTTGTCGACCACGCCACCGGTGGTGCCCAGCATGGGGTTCGGACGTGCGTGCTTCTTAGCAACGTTGACGCCTTCCACCACAACCTTCTCGCCGAGCATGGCTTGCACGGTGCCGCGCTTGCCCTTGTCTTTTCCGGTCAGGACGATGACTTCGTCGCCTTTACGAATCTTGTTCATGGCGGCTCCTTACAGCACTTCCGGCGCGAGCGACACAATCTTCATGAAGCGCTCGGTACGGAGTTCACGAGTCACCGGCCCGAAAATACGGGTGCCGATCGGCTCGAGCTTGGTGTTCAGCAAGACAGCGGCATTGCTGTCGAACTTGACGAGCGAACCATCAGCGCGACGCACGCCCTTGGCGGTGCGCACGACGACGGCGTTGTAAATATCGCCCTTCTTCACGCGACCGCGCGGCGCTGCGTCCTTAACGGTCACCTTGATGATGTCGCCCACGCTCGCATAGCGGCGCTTGGACCCACCCAGCACTTTGATGCACAGAACTTCGCGCGCACCAGTGTTATCGGCTACTTCGAGCCGGCTTTCTGTCTGAATCATGGTGTTATCTTCCCAACTTAATCCACCGGGCAACGCCCGCCGGTCAGTCTTGGTCCCGTCAGCCCCTGGCTTTGCGCCAGCAACCGTTTGGGTTGATCAACTTTGAAGTCGGTAGTTACCAGGCGGCCTGAACATGGTTAATCAGGAGCCGCTCGGCTAGGTTCGCTTCACCGATTCGCCGGGGTGATACAACTAAGGCGAATGCAACAAAGCGGAAGTCCAGGATTATAGCACATAACCCTGGACTCGCAAGTCAACCGAAAACCGTGTGGTTTTTTAGATGACGCGCGCAGCTTCGACCAGACGGGAAACCACCCAGGACTTGGTCCGCGACAGCGGACGCGTTTCCTGGATCTCGACCTTGTCGCCTTCCTTGTACTGGTTGGCTTCGTCGTGTGCGTGGTACTTCTTGGAACGCAGCACGTACTTGCCGTACAGAGGATGCTTGACGCGGTTTTCGATCAAGACCGTGACGGTCTTGTCCATCTTGTCGCTAACTACCCGACCGACCAGCGTGCGGCGAAGCGACGATTCCGTTTGTGCAGTTTCAGTCATTTCGAGGTCGCCTTTTCGTTCAGCACGGTTTGCACCCGCGCGATGTCCTTGCGCACCTTCTTCAGCTGGCTGGTGTTCTGCAGCTGTTGGGTGGCCTTTTGCATGCGCAGGCTAAATTGGGCCTTCAGCAGCTCGGAGAGCTCCTGGTTCAGCCCTGCGGCATCTTTGCCGCGAAGTTCGGATGCTTTCATCCCTGCTCTCCTTACGTCCCGACCTGGCGCACCACGAAATTGGTAGCGATCGGCAGCTTGGCGGCGGCGAGGCGGAACGCCTCACGAGCCAGCTCTTCCGTCACGCCATCCATTTCGTACAGCATCTTGCCCGGCTGGATTTCTGCCACGTAGTATTCCGGATTACCCTTACCGTTACCCATACGGACTTCGGCGGGCTTCTTCGAGATCGGCTTGTCCGGGAAAATCCGGATCCAGATGCGGCCGCCACGCTTGATGTGACGGGTCATCGCACGACGTGCCGACTCGATCTGACGAGCCGTCAGACGACCACGGCCCATCGCCTTCAGGCCGAATTCGCCGAAAGACACGGCGTTGCCACGGGTAGCCTTACCCGTGTTGCGGCCTTTCTGCTCCTTGCGGTATTTTCTGCGCTTAGGTTGCAGCATCGTTATTCTCCACTCTTCGCATCTGCGCCAGGAGCGCGGCGACCTGCACCGGCACCCGCGCCACCGCGGCGGTTGCCACCCGGACGGCCGCCTTCGCCTTCACGGCGACGACCATCAGGACGACCACCCGGGCGACGACGACGATCGTCTTGCGGCTCTTCCACCACCGGCGCATCGTTGCGGCCGAGGTGATCACCCTTGTAGACCCACACCTTGACACCGATGATGCCGTAGGTGGTTTCTGCTTCGGAGAAGCCGTAGTCGATGTCGGCGCGCAGGGTGTGCAGGGGCACACGACCTTCGCGATACCACTCGGTACGAGCGATTTCGATGCCGTTCAGACGACCGGCGCTCATGATCTTGATGCCCTGGGCACCGAGGCGCATCGCGTTCTGCATCGCGCGCTTCATTGCGCGGCGGAACATGATACGGCGCTCGAGCTGCTGGGTGATCGAGTCGGCGATCAGCTGCGCATCGGTTTCCGGCTTGCGGATTTCCTCGATGTTCACGTGCACGGGCACACCCATGCGGCGTTGCAGCTCGGCCTTGAGCAGTTCGATGTCCTCACCCTTCTTGCCGATCACCACGCCCGGACGCGAGCTATAAATGGTGAGACGTGCATTACGGGCGGGGCGCTCGATCACGACGCGGCCAACCGAAGCGTTCTTGAGCTTCTTCTTCAGAAACTCGCGAACTTCGATGTCTTCCTTCAGCATGCCGGCGAACTTCGTGTTGTTGGCGTACCAACGCGAAGCCCAGTTACGGCTGACGGCCAGACGGAAGCCAGTCGGATGAATCTTCTGTCCCATCGTGACTCCTTAGTTGCCGAGCGTCACAGTGATGTGACAAGTTTGTTTCTCGATGCGGTTGCCGCGGCCCTTTGCTCGTGCCGTGAAACGCTTGAGCGAGGTTGCCTTGTCGACGAAGATGGTCTTGACCTTCAGTTCGTCGATGTCGGCGCCTTCGTTGTGCTCGGCGTTGGCGATGGCCGATTCGACCACCTTCTTCACGATGACGGCCGCCTTTTTCGGGCTGAACGTCAGGACGTTGAGCGCGCGTTCAATCGGCAGACCGCGGATCTGGTCAGCGACCAGGCGCGTTTTCTGGGCGGAGATGCGGGCACCGCGATGAATCGCTTTCACTTCCATGATGGCACCTTACCTCTTCGCTTTCTTGTCAGCCGCGTGGCCCTTGAACGTACGCGTGAGCGCAAATTCACCGAGCTTGTGGCCAACCATGTTTTCCGAAACATACACCGGCACGTGTTGACGGCCGTTATGTACGGCGATCGTCAGGCCGATGAAGTCCGGCAGAATGGTCGAGCGACGCGACCAAGTCTTGATGGGCTTCTTGTCCTTGCCGGCTGAGGCCGCTTCCACCTTTTTCAGCAGGTGGGCGTCACAGAACGGACCCTTTTTTGCGGAACGTGTCATGTCTAGGCTCCTACCTACCGATTAACGCTTGTGGCGGCGCTGCACGATCATGCTGGCAGTGCGCTTGTTGCTGCGGGTACGGTAACCCTTAGCCGGGGTACCCCACGGCGAAACGGGGTCACGACCAGCAGCGGTCTTGCCTTCACCACCACCGTGCGGGTGGTCCACCGGGTTCATCACAACGCCGCGAACCGTCGGGCGGATACCGCGCCAACGATTTGCACCGGCCTTGCCGATGACGCGCAGGCTATGCTCTTCGTTACCGACTTCACCGATGGTGGCGCGGCATTCGATGTGAACGCGACGCACTTCACCGGAGCGCAGGCGAACCTGAGCGTAGATGCCTTCACGAGCCAGCAGCACAGCGGAGCCGCCAGCGGCGCGAGCGATCTGAGCGCCCTTGCCCGGCAGCATTTCCACGCAGTGGATGGTGGTACCAACCGGAATGTTGCGGATCGGCAGGTTGTTACCCGACTTGATCGCAGCTTCCGAGCCGTTCATCAACGCTTGGCCAACTACCATGCCCTTGGTGGCAATGATGTAGCGGCGCTCGCCGTCGGCGAACAGCACCAGCGCGATATTGGCGCTGCGGTTCGGATCGTATTCCAGGCGCTCGACCTTGGCGGCGATGCCGTCCTTGTCGTTGCGCTTGAAGTCGACCACGCGGTAATGGTGCTTATGACCACCGCCCTTGTGGCGGGTGGTGATGTGACCGTTGTTGTTACGGCCCGACTTCTGGAATTGCTTTTCCAGCAGCGGAGCGTGGGGCGCGCCCTTGTGCAGGTTGTGGTTAACAACCTTTACCATGGAGCGACGGCCCGGGGACGTCGGCTTGGTCTTGACGAGTGCCATGATTACTTGGCCTCCGCTTCAAAATTGATTTCCTGACCCGGCTTGAGCGAAACGTAAGCCTTCTTCACGTGGTTGCGACGCCCCATGAAACGGCCAAAACGCTTTTGCTTGCCCTTTTGGTTCAGGATCTGAACGGACTGCACCTCGACCTTGAACAGCAGTTCGACTGCCGCCTTCACGTCTGCCTTGTTGGCATCGCGAGCGACTTCGAACACGACTTGTTCGTTCTTGTCGGCGACCAGGGTTGCCTTTTCGGAAACCACCGGCGCGAGCAGCACCTGCATCAAACGATGATCGTTCTTGGCTACTTGCGTCATTTCAGCAACTCCTCGATCTGCGCGACGGCTGCCTTGGTCACCAGCACCTTCTTGTAGTGCACGAGCGACAGCGGGTCAGCCTGGCGCGGCTCGACAACCGCCACGTGCGGCAGATTGCGCGAAGCCAGGTAGAGGTTTTCGTCGAGGCTGTCGGTGATGATCAGCACCGAGTCCAGGCCCATGGCCTTGAACTTGTCGGCCAAGAGCTTGGTCTTGGGCGCATCGACGGTGAAACCGTCCACCACGTTGATACGACCTTCACGTGCGAGCTGCGAGTAAATCGAGCGCATGCCGGCACGGAACATCTTCTTGTTGACCTTCTGCGTGAAGTTCTCTTCCGGCGAATTCGGGAAGATACGGCCGCCCCCGCGCCACAGCGGCGAGGAAGACATACCGGCACGGGCGCGACCCGTACCCTTCTGGCGCCAAGGCTTCTTGGTCGTGTGCTTGACCTCTTCACGGTCCTTCTGCTTACGGTTACCGCTGCGAGCGTTAGCCTGGTAAGCGACGACGACCTGGTGAACGAGGGCTTCGTTGTAGTCACGGCCGAAGACTTCGGGCGAGGCGTCAACGCCTGCGCCGATCTGGCCATTGTCCTGGAGGAGCTTGAGTTCCATTGATTCGCTCCTTAAGCTTTGGCTTTGGCCTTGACGGCCGGGGTAACGATAACCTTGCCGCCCTTGGAGCCGGGAATGGCGCCCTTGACCAGCAGCAGCTTGCGCTCTGCGTCGATCTTGGCGATTTCCAGGTTCTGGACGGTGCGGGTGACGTCACCCAGATGGCCAGTCATGCGCTTGCCGGGGAACACACGGCCCGGATCCTGCGCCATACCGATGGAACCCGGCACGTTGTGCGAACGCGAGTTACCGTGGGTGGCACGACCCGATGCGAAATGGTGACGCTTGATGGTACCGGCGTAGCCCTTACCGATGGTCACGCCCTGGACGTCGATCTTTTGACCGACTTCGAACAGGTCAACCGACAGCGTGCCGCCGGGTTGCAGTTCGCCAGCCTTAGCGGCATCGATGCGGAATTCGCGGATGATTTCACCAGCTTCAACACCAGCTTTGGCAAGGTGACCTGCCAGGGGCTTGGTGACGCGGCTAGCGCGGCGTGCGCCGAAAGTGACTTGAACCGAGGTATAACCGTCGGTCTCGTCCGTCTTGATTTGTGTCACGCGGTTGTCGCCGACCTCGACCACGGTAACGGGAATTGAATCGCCGTCGTCCGTGAAAATACGGGTCATGCCAACCTTGCGACCTACAAGGCCAAGGCTCATGGTTTGCTCCATTCCCAGCTGCGATTGGCCGGGGCTGATTAATACACGAAAACAGTGTTTGCAGTGCGGGGCTTGCGCTGAAGAAGACTGCGCGCGGCCAAACTGGCCAGCCCACTACCCATAGACAAACGGGTAGCCTTACACTATATCGCGTAGATTTGGAAAGAGCAAGCGTGGATTGACAAGTATGCGGGAGCGTACGGGGCGGTGTTGTTTTGTAGCGTTTTCGCGTGCTCCTATCGCCCCAGCTGCACAAATTCCCCGCCGAAGAACACCAGCGGCTCGCCCTCCCCTATCTCAAACCCCTCCACCTGGCCCACGATCAGCAAGTGATCCCCGACGGCATCGGCGCGCTCCACCCGGCACGCCAGGGTGGCCAGGGCATCATTGAGATAAGGCACGCCACGCTGGCATCGCCGATGGGCGACTCCGGCAAACTTGTCGTCTGCGGGCTTGGCAAAGCGCCGGGCGAGCTCGCCGTGCCCCGCCCGCAGGATGCTGACGCCGAAGGGGTTCCCCGGCGTGAAACGCGCCGCGTTCGGCGAATGCAAGGCGAGGCTCCACAGGATCAGCGGCGGCGCCAGCGACAGCGAGGCAAAAGAGTTAATGGTCAGGCCGATCGGGCGGTCATCAGCACCGCAGGCCCCGATGACCGCCACGCCGGTGGCGTACCGGCCACAAGCTTGACGCAGTGCCTTGGGGTCGAGCACAGCACAGGCGGCGTCCATCTCAGGCTGCCTGCGGCAAATGCCGGTCGATCAGTTGCTGGCAGGCGGTAGGGTCAGCCCACCAGGGGAAGAAGTCCGGCGGGTTGTCGAAGCCGTTGGCGATGCGTGCGGCCAGCGCCGGCGCCTGCCCGGCCGCGCCCAGCAATGCCAGGATGTGCGGCGGCGGCGGCGTGAGCAGCGAGTTGGTCCAGTTCACGACGTCACCGGCGTAATGCCAGTAGCTGGCGAAGGTCTGCGTCATCCAGGCGGCGTCGAAGGCACGATCGCCGCGCGCGACGATCGCCTCCAGATACACCTTGCAGCATTTGGCGGCGTTGTTCGAGCCCTGTCCGGTGATGGGGTCGTTGACTACCACTGCGTCCGCCATGCCGAACACCAGCCGGCCGGACGGCAGCGTCATGACCGGGTGGCGCACGGTTGGCGTGAACCGGCCGGCGAGGATGCCCTGCTCATCGGTCAGCGTGACATTTTCACAGCGTTGCGCTTCCCATGGCAACCAGGTGCGAAGGATGCGCAGGCTTTCGGCAAGGTGCTGCTCGGGCGTACGCGCCTCAGCCCATTGGTCCATGGGTCCGCCCGGTATGCCCTCGAACACCATGATCTCGCAAGGTCCGCTCAAGGTCAGCGCGGGGAACACAAAGTACTCGCCGATGCCGGGAATCAGGTTGAAGCAAACCCGCGAATACGGCGTGCGCGGCGTCATGCCGTTCACATAGGTCAAGGCCAGCGCGCGTTGCGGCGCGCTAAAGGGACTGCGCGCGGCGTCGCGCTCGAAGCGGCTGACGATTTCGCCCTTGCCGGCGGCGAGCAGGACCAGATCGTGCTCAAGTGTCAGCGCCTCGAGCTCATCGATGCCGGCATCGGCGATGCGCAGGTCGCCGCCACGCTCTGCGAAGGCCTCCATCCAGGCTGGCATCTTGACGCGTTGGTCCACGGCCTGCGCCGGCCGCTCGAGCCGGGCGGCCCAGTCGATCAGCCTGGCACCAACCTGCTCCGGATGCGGAATCGCCAGGCCAATGCCTTCTACGGGGGGGCAGCTATCGTCCCACCAGTTCAGCCCAAGCTCGCGCTCGGCCTGCAACGCGCGATCGAACATGCATTGGCTGGACATGACCTTGCCCGCCCTGACCTGGTCCGGCGTTCGATTGGTCAGCAGTGTGACCTGATAGCCTTTGGCTTGCAGCCCGAGGGCCATCTGCAGGCCTGACTGGCCTGCCCCGATGATGGCAATGCGTTGGCTCATGGCAATCTCCTACTGGATGTTCAGGATGAAAATCGAAGCCCCGGATTTGGGGGATGCTCGATGCCGGCGTCAATCGGCCAGCCTGGGAATGGCGGGCACGTTCTGCTCGGGCCCCATCGCCGAGTAGCCGCCGTCCACCGCATAGTCCGCGCCGGTCACAAAGCTGGCGTGGTCGGAACAGAGGAACAACACGACCTGCGCCACTTCGTCGGGCTCGCCAACGCGGCCAAGGAGGTGGAAGTCCGCCGCCACGCGATCGGTGCGCTCGCGGTTGCCACCGCTGACCTCGTCCATCAGCCGGCACCAGGTCCAGCCGGGAGATACGGCGTTGACCCGGATGCCATCGGGCGCGAGATCCATCGCCATGCTGCGGGTAAGTTGCCGGATGGCAGCCTTGGAGGCCGGATAGAGCCAGCGGCCCGTCTGCCCCACATTGGCGGAAATACTGGTGAAGTTGACGATGGCGCCACCGCCGCGTGCCCGCATGGCCGGGTGCACGGCCTGCGCCAGCATCACCCCGGAAACCACGTTGACGTCCAGCGCCGCAAGCCAGTCGCGCCGTCCTGATTTGAAGCCGTCGTCCAGATAGGTGCACGCCAGGTTGACCAGGTAGTCAACGCCACCGAAGTGCTGGCTCACCCGGGCAACCGCCGCGGCCACCTGGGCATCGTCGGTGATGTCCGTGTGGACGAACAACGCCCGCTCGCCCAACGCGGCAGCTGCCCGCTCGCCGCCGCTGGCATCGATGTCGAGAATGGCCACTCGCGTGCCGGCCTCGACGAAGGCGCTGGCCACGCCCGCGCCGATCAACGTAGCACCACCGCTGATGATGGCCACTTTGTCCCGCAGTCCTTTCATGACGCTGTCTCCTGGTTGTCTTGGACGCTGCCCGGCTGCCGCCTTGCGACAGCACGTGCCGGGTGCGGCCTTTTGCTTTTCTGTGATGCGTGGTACTTGCCCTTATGGGCTCTTACTTGCCTTCGCTCTCCTGCCAGCGCGCCATCAGCGTGTTGGAGGGCAGCGTTTCGTCGAGCAGCTTGCGCGCGGTCTCCACACCTGCCACGGGCAGGCCGGCCGGATCGAGCATGCCGATCTGCACCAGCACGCTCGCCTGGTCCCAGTAGATATGCTCGTGGTAGAGCTTATCGCCGCGGAACTTGACGATGGCGATGAGGGGAATCTCCACCCGCTTGCCAGTGGGCGCCACGCCAGGCAGCATCCAGTCGACCTCGCAGGTATGCGTAAAGCAGAACAGCATCTCGTCGACGATCTGGCTGGCACCCACGGTGCGCGACAGCGGAATCAGGCTGGTATCGGGCGGATTGCTGTTGACGAAATGGTTCTGGTAGAAGCGTTTGAGCTGCCGGTGGCCGACGCCGCCTGTCATGGTCGGGATATGGTTCACGTAGGGTTCCGACACCATCGTCGCCATCGTGGCGTCGACATCGCGGGTGGCGAACTCGTATTCGCAGTGCTTGTCCCACAGGGCTGAGAAATCGTAGTGCGGACCCATCTCTGCGCGCAGCGCGGCTATCGAGCGCTGATGCGCCATCAGCGCCGATGGGTGGTCGAAATGCTCGCCGCCGGTGCGCGCGAACGCGTGGTCCACACCTGGATAAACGTACAACTCGATGCCGTCCTTGCCGCCCAAGCCTGCGCGGATCTTCGCCTGCGCCTCCGGTGGGCAGAAGCCGTCATGCTCGGCCACATGCAGCACCAGCCGCCCCTGGATATTGACCGCCTCGTCCAGCGCGCGCTCGATGCCGACGCCGTAGTACGCCACGGCGCAGGCCACGCCATCCAGGCGGCAAGCAGCCAGATAGGCGAGCTTCCCGCCCAGGCAAAAACCGAGCACCCCGGTCTGGCCCACGCATTCAGGACGGGCCCGCAGCGCATCCAGCGCCGCACCGACATCCTTGACGCCGAGTGCCTCATCGAAGCGCTGATACAAGCCCAGGGCGCGCTGAAAGTCCTCACCGCGATCGCCCAGTTCGATGCCGGGGGCGATACGCCAGAACAAGTCCGGCACCAGCACCGTGTAGCCTTCCTCGGCGTAGTAGTCCGCCACCGCGCGCATGGTGGCATTGACGCCGAAGATTTCCTGGCACAACACGATGCCGGGTCCCTTGCCCGATGGGGGCGTGGCAAGGTAGGCGTTGAATGCGCCGTCGGCGGCGTGGATCTGGATAGTCTGGCCCATGGGCTGCGCTCCTTTGTCTTTGGGGGTTGGGGCTGCCGTGCTGGATTCCATCATGGGCGATCCGCACCGCAGCAAACTAGCCGCGGGCTGCAGCGGCTATCCGATTAGTGCAGGAAAATGCCGGCATGGGCAAGGGGCGCCGGGAAGCGATCCACTATAGTGGTGTGAAGGAATCCGCCCGCAGGCTGGCCGGGCCCAATGTACTAAGCGGCGCGCCAATGACGCCGAGGAGCGAGACAATGCCTCAGCCCCCCGCGGCCACGGCCACCGAGCCGCTGGCACGCACCCTGCTATCCGACCCCACCCGGCTGGTCTTCGCCTCGACCGACCAGGCCCAGACGCGCGCAGCGGTGGGTACGGTTTTCAAGCCGCACAAGCTCACCATCGGTGGCACGACGCTGGCTGCCCGCATGCATCATGCGCCGCTTGGCGCCGTGTCCTTCAACCGGCTGGCCTATGGCGCGGAGGCCCAGATCGAGCCGGGACCGCTCGATGATTTCCTGCTGGTGCAGATGCCGCTGGCGGGCCATGCCCAGATCCATTGCGGCCCGCAGCAGATCCTCTCCGACCGCGACATGGCCTCGGTGCTCACGCCGAGCGACCCCGTGCGGATGCGCTGGAGCCACGACAGCGACCAGTTGATCGTGCGCGTGGAGCGCGGTGCGCTGGAGCGGGTATGTGCGGCGCACCTCGGCCATCGGCCACAGGCACCGCTGCGCTTTGAGCTTGGGATGGGTTGGCGCCGCCTGGCGGCCTGGTACCAGCTGATGCACTACGTGGCCGACCTGCTGGCGCTGGCGCCGGACGCGGCGCGGCATCCGCTGACCGCCTGCCAGCTGGAGCAGTTGGTGATCGGCACGTTGTTGACAGTGCAGCCCCACAGCCTGGCGGAGGCAATGCGGGCACGGGGCAAACCGCTGGCGCCGCGCCACGTGAAGCAGGTTGAGGAGTACATCCATGCCCACGCGCAGGCGCCGCTGACCCCCGCCCTGCTGGCGGAAATCGCCGGTGTGAGCCTGCGCGGGCTCTATGCTGGCTTTCGGGAGCACCGCGGCATCAGCCCGATGGCCTACCTGCGCGCGGTGCGACTGGAGCGTGTTCGCCATGACCTGCTGAACGACCCGGCGATCGACTCGGTCACGGCTGCGGCCCTGCGCTGGGGCTTCAGCCATCTGGGGCGCTTCAGCGTGGAATACCGCAAAAGTTTTGGCGAACCGCCGGGGCAAACACTGCGCCGACGCGGACCCGCTTAGGCCGCATTCATTCAGGTGGGAACACAAAAACAAAAACGGCGAACCGAAGTTCGCCGTTTTTGTTTGCGCAAAACCGCTTGGGGCGGTCTTGCGCCGAATACCTTACACCTTGATTTCGACGTCGACGCCGGCCGGCAGGTCGAGCTTCATCAGTGCGTCAACGGTCTTGTCGGTAGGATCGACGATGTCCATCAGGCGCTGGTGAGTACGGATCTCGAACTGATCACGGCTCGTCTTGTTGACGTGCGGCGAACGCAGGATGTCGAAGCGCTGGATACGGGTCGGCAGGGGCACCGGGCCCTTGACGATCGCGCCGGTGCGCTTGGCGGTATCCACGATTTCGGCTGCCGACTGGTCGATCAGGCGATAGTCGAAAGCCTTCAGGCGGATACGGATCTTCTGGTTCTGCATGATATTTCCTTAAAAGAGCGATGGGCGGCGTGCGCCCTGGAACATGGGAACAAGCCGACGGTATTGTACCGCCAGCCTGCTCCAGGAAGTTTGCTTAGTCGAGGATCTTTGCCACGACGCCGGCGCCGACGGTACGACCGCCTTCACGGATGGCGAAACGCAGGCCTTCTTCCATGGCGATCGGGGCAATCAGCTTGACCGTGATCGACACGTTGTCACCCGGCATGACCATTTCCTTGTCCTTCGGCAGCTCGATCGAGCCAGTCACGTCGGTCGTACGGAAGTAGAA
>NZ_JBXAHA010000027.1:0-113540 GCF_058794615.1 Cupriavidus sp. GW823-FHT07A04 | reverse complement strand
CCATCCGGCGCGCCTTCTTTGCCTACTTTCTTGGCAAGACAAGAAAGTAGGTCGCCGCGCCGCAGGCGTGGTGAAACCGCAGTTGAAGCTGCAGTTGAAGCTGCAGTTGAAGCTGCAGTTGAAGCTGCAGTTGAAGCTGCAGTTGAAGCTGCAGTTGAAGTAGAAGTAGAAGTAGAAGTTAAAGCTCCAACCCAACCCACCCCCAACCCCTCAAGAAGTCATAACAACCTGATTCCTCCCATTCCGCTTAGCCTGATAAAGCCCGGCATCAGCAATCTCCACAATCCGGCTAAAAGGCAAATCCGCACCAGGCACGAGCGCCGTGCCCCCAATGCTGACAGTCACATGCTGCCCCACCAGCGACCCGCTATGCGGCACCTGCAGGGACTCGATCGCGCGCCTGACCTTCTCGGCCAGCAGCCGTGCCCCGCCGGGCGAGGTGGACGGCAGGATCATGGCGAACTCCTCGCCGCCGAAGCGCGCCGGAAGGTCCGCCGGGCGCGCGCAGTTCTCGCGGATCACGCCGGCAACACGGCGCAGCACCTCGTCCCCGGCCACGTGGCCGTAGGTGTCGTTGTAAGCCTTGAACGAGTCCACGTCGATCATCAGCAGCGCCAGCTGGCTTTGCTCGCGATTGGCGCGCTTCCATTCGGCCCCGAGGTACTCGTCGAAATAACGCCGGTTCGACAGCCCGGTCAGGCCGTCCGAGTTGGTCAGCCGCTGCAGCTCCAGGTTGGTCTCGAGCAACTGCTGCTGGCTCTGGCGCAGCGCGCGGTAGGCCTCGTCGCGCTGCTGCAGGTTGAGGTACGAGCGCGAGTGATAGCGGATGCGCGCGACCAGCTCGATGGTGTCAGGCAGCTTGACCAGATAGTCGTTCGCGCCGGCGGCGAAGGCCGCACTCTTCATGAGCGGGTCTTCCTTGGTGGATAGCACGATGATGGGGATATCGCGCGTTGCCGGGTTGGCGCGGTAGCGGCGCACCAGCGTCAGGCCATCGATGCCAGGCATCACCAGATCTTGCAGGATCACCGTGGGACGGGTGCGCTCGGCCACGGCTACGGCCTCGTCAGGCTTGGCGCAGTAGTGAAAATCGATATCTTGTTCGGGTTCCAGCTCGCGCCGTACCGCTTCGCCTACCATGGCCTGGTCGTCCACCAGCAGCACCATGGCCAGGTATTCATCCGGGCGCAGGGGCGCTCTAGGGGTTGTATCTTTAGACATTGTCTTCCTCGTGCTCTCCGACCTGGAGACGCTAACAGCATGATCCTGGCATGGCGGCGCAGGCGCGCGCGGCCAGGTTTGCATTGTGTTTCATGTTGTTAGCGCCTCTGTGCTACCCCTGGTTGTTGATGGCATTGCATGCCCGTACGATGCGGGCGGCGATCTGCTGCAAAGGCAGGATTTCGCTGGCGGCCCCAATGGCGGCGGCGGCCTTGGGCATGCCGTAGACGGCACTGCTGGCCTGGTCCTGGGCGATGGTCAGGTAGCCGCGCTCGCGCATGGCCTTGAGGCCCAGCGCGCCGTCCCGGCCCATGCCGGTGAGCAGCACGCCCACCGCGTCACCGCGCCAGTGCTGCGCCACGGTCTCGAAAAACACATCGATCGAGGGCCGGTACAGGTAGTCGCTCGGCTCTTCGGTGTAGACCATGCGCGAGGCGCTGACCAGGCGCAGGTGGTCGTTGCTGCCAGCCAGCAGCACGGTGCCCGGCTGCGGCCCCTCGCCCTCGCGGGCCAGGCGCACCGGCAGCGCGCACTGCGCGTCCAGCCAGTCGGCCATGCCGGCCGCGAAGGCCTCGTCCACGTGCTGGACCGCGACCACGGCGGCGGTGAAGCCGGCCGGCAGGCCGCCCAGCACGGTAGCCAGCGCGGCCGGGCCGCCGGCTGATGCGCCCAGCGCGACAAGGCGCTCGGCGCTGGCCTTGTGCCTTGGCGGCGCGGCCGCGCGCGCGGGTCCGGTGCGGCCCTCCAGCAAGCGGCCGATATTGCGGATCTTGCGCAGCAGGGGGCCGCTTGCCAGTTGCGAATCCGGCTGGGTCAATGTGGGCGTGTCCACGGCGTCGATGGCGCCTTGCCCCATGGCATCGAAGACCTGGGTGGCGTTGCGGCCAAGGTCCATGGTCACCACCACGATGGCGCATGGCGTGGCTGCCATGATGCGGCGGGTTGCCTCGACGCCATCCATCACCGGCATCATCAGGTCCATCAGGATCAGGTCGGGCGTGCGCGCGGCGGCCAGGCGCACAGCGCTCTCGCCATCCTCGGCCACCCATGTGACCTCCAACGCGGGATCCAGGGCAATGACGCGCCGCAGCGCGACCACCGCCAGGTGGGAGTCGTTGACGATGCCGATCTTCATGCGCGTGCTTCTCCAATCAGGTCTTGCACCGCATCGAGCAACGCGGCGTCCTGGAAGCTGCCCTTGGCCAGATAATAGTCCGCGCCGGCCTGCAGCCCGCGCTGGCGATCCTGCTCCCGGTCCTTGTAGGACACCACCATCACGGGCAGGTGCATGAGGCGGGCCTCGCGCTTGATGCGGCTGACCAGCTCGATGCCGTCCATGCGCGGCATGTCGATGTCGGTGATGACCAGGTCGAAGGATTCCGCGCGCAGCACGTTCCAGGCATCCATGCCGTCCACCGCTACCGTGACGTCATAGCCGCGGTTGGACAGGAGCTTGCGCTCCAGCTCGCGCACCGTGAGCGAATCGTCCACCACCAGCACGCGCTTGCGCCGTACCGGGGCGGCCTCCGCTGCGCGGCGGATGCGGTCGATCTTGCCCTCCGAGAGCAGCTTCTCCACGGAGCGGACCATATCCTCCACGTCGAAGATGAGCACCGGCGTGCCATCCTCGGTGAGGCTGCCGGCGGCGATGTCCTTGATCTTGCCCAGGCTTGCCACCAGGGGCTGCACCACCAGGATGCGCTCGCCCAGCAGCCGGTCCACCGCCACGCCGTAGGTACGTTCGTGATCGCCCAGGACCACCACCGGCACGGTGTCCTCGTCGCGCCGGGTCTCCGCTTGCTGCAGGACCTGTGCCGCGCTCACCAGCCCGACCTGGCGCCCGCCAAAGCGGAAGTGCTGGCGGTTTTCCAGCTGCTCGATGCTGCCGCGCTCCAGGTTGATGGCCTGCATGACATAGGCCAGCGGGAAGGCATAGGCCTCGCCGGACACCTCCACCAGCAAGGCGCGCACCACCGACAAGGTGAGCGGCAACTCCAGGTGGAATTGCATGCCGCGCCCGCTCTCCTGCGTCAGGCGGATGCTGCCGCGCACCTGGCGGATCATGTCCTGCACGGCGTCGAGCCCGACGCCGCGCCCGGACACTTCGCTGACGGTTTCGCGCATGCTGAAGCCGGGCAACAGCAGGAAGTCGAGCAGCTCGGCCTGCGACAGCCTGGCCACGGTTTCCTCGGGCACCAGCTTGCGCCGCACGATGGCGGCGCGCAAGGCGTCGAGGTCCACGCCCGCACCGTCGTCGGCAATCACGATCATCAGGCGGCCGGCGTTGTGGCGCGCGTTCAGCGTGATGCGGCCTTCGACCGGCTTGCCCGCGGCGCGGCGCGCCTCGGGCAGCTCGATGCCATGGTCCACCGCGTTGCGCAGCAGGTGCGCCAGCGGCGCTTCGAGCTGCTCCAGGATGTCGCGGTCGACCTTGGTGCTCTCGCCGACCAGTTCAAGGTGCACGGCCTTGCCCAGCGAGCGCCCCAGGTCGCGCACCATGCGCGAGTAGCCGGTGAGCCCGTCGGCGAGGGGCCGCATGCGACTCGCCAGCGCCCGGTCATAGAGCTGGTGCGAAAGCTGGCCGGTGCGGTGGTCGTACTGCTCCAGCTCCGTGACCCGTTGCGACAGTTGCTGGTGGCTCTCGCCCAGCAGGCGCTGTGCTTCTGCCAGCGCGGCGTGGGCGGCGGGATCGGCCGTGCCGGCCGCGAGCGTGACCTGCAGGGCGTCGAGTGCCTGCAGCGCGCGCATCTGTACGCGCCGGGTCTGCTGCAGGGCGTTGCCGAAGGGCTTGAGCCAGTGCGTCTCCACCATCGCCGCGCCCGACAGCGCCAGCAGCTGGTCCAGCGTATCGGCGCTGACGCGCAGCATGCGCTCCTGGGCTTCCGGCTCGCGGGGGGCTTCGCCGGGCGCGAACGTGGCTGGTGCCGTGGCCGTGCCGGGGACCATGCCGGGGACCGCATCGGAGACCACGTCGGCCACCGGGCCATCTGGTGGCGCCGGGTGGACGGCCGCTGTCACCGTGGCCTCTGGCTCGGCCGTGGATGCACTCGCAGGCGTTGCCGCCGCCGAGGCATGACCCGTGGCCCAGGCGTCGGAGTCCACCTCCTCGCCGGCCAGCAGCGCGGCCATGCGCAGCACCAGCGCATCGACTTCGGCCTTGCCGTCCCGGTCGGCCCAGTCCAGATCGCCGCCGGGCGGGCAGCCCAGCCGCAGCAGGAGGTCGGTGCCATGCAGCAGGGTGTCGATATGCACGGGCCGCAGCAGCAGCTCGCCGCGCTGAGCGGCCACCAGGCAGTCTTCCATCACGTGTGCCACGCGCACGCCGCCATCCAGGCCGACGATGCGCGCGGCGCCCTTGAGCGAGTGCGCGGCGCGCATGCACGCCTCGAGCTGCTCGGCCGCGGCGGGGTCGCGCTCCAGCGCCAGCAGGCCGGTGTTGAGGACTTCAGCCTGCGACTGCGCTTCCAGCGCGAACAGCTCGAGCAGCGAGGCGTCGCGCAACTGGTCGGGGTTCATGCCAGGCTCCGCTTCAAGGCTTGTTGCAGCCGGGCCGGGTCGAGCAAGCCCACCGTGCGCTGGCCGCTTGTCAGCAGCGCGCGGGTGTAATGCGCCGAGGCGCGTGACAAGGTGGTCGGCAAAGGCTGCAGGTCGGCTTCGGCGATCCGTTCGATGCCGGTGACTTCATCCACAGGCAGCGCGATGGCGGTGCGGCCCTGGCCCAGCACCAGCAGCCGGGCGCCGTGTCCGGCGCTGCCTTTGGCATTGGCGGCGGCGTTGGAGGCGGCGCCGGCGGCAGGGTCCTGCCCGAGCAGCCGTGCCAGCGAGATGCATACCAGCAGATTGCCGCGCACGCTGGCCAGGCCCAGTACCGCGGCGTGGCGGCGGTGCGGCAGCGAGTGCACGGGGCAGGGCGCGGTGACCAGCGCCAGCGCGCCCGCGGGCAGCGCCAGCCATTCGTCGCCGATGCGAAACACCAGGCATGACATGGCAGGCCCGCGCGCGGTGGCATTGGCATGAACGGCGTGGCCGTCCGGCAGGCTGACTTCGCCGGTGGGCAGGTTGTCGAGCAGCGTGAGCGCCGCGCGCGAATAGGTTGGGCAGTTGCGGCAATGGATGTGCACGGCCAGCAGCGCACAGCTGCCATCGCCCAGCACGCCGATGCGGCGCCAGCAATCGTCGACGGCGACCGTAACAGTGCCCATGCCGGGCGGCTGGCCATGCGCGGCCAGGGGATGCGATGCGGGCTCAGCCATGACGGATCGGGGTCTTGCGCTGTGCGCGGTTTCTCAGGCGGGCCGAGGCCGCGCCGTCGCCTTCCGCTTCCAGGATGGCAGCCATATGGTAGAGCGCCTCCTGGTGAGCCGGGTCGAGGTAAAGCGCGCGGCGATAGGACTCGCGCGCGTCGGCGGGACGGCCGGTGGCGTCGTGGAGCACGCCCAGCAGGCAGTAGCCGGCAGCCGACGGACCTTGCGCATCCAGGTGCGCCACGCAGGCCGTCACTGCGGCGGCCAGTTCGCCGCGATCGGCGAGCCGGGAGATCCGGGACAGTGCGTCGGTGCTGGCCTCGGCCCGCTCGGCCGCTTTGCCGGTGGTGGAGGCGCCAGGCGCCGGTGCCGAGGGCGCCGGCACGCCGATGGAGCCCGCATGGCCGCCTGCGGCCGGCGGCCTCGGCGGCTGCGGCCACGGTCGCGGGGCGGCCCGGGCCGGCGCACTCGGCTGCGCAGGATAGCGCGGCATTGCCGGCGTGGCGCTGCCCGCCTGGTGCGCACTGCGCCGGGTGAAGGCAAAGGCAAGCGGCACGCCCGCCGAGATAAAGCCGTGCCGCGTGAGCAGGCTGGCCTCGGCCGGGCCGACAAAGAGCGTGGCATCCTGCCGGCTCAGCCGTTCCAGCATCTTGAGCGAACGGTGCTGGGTCGGTGCATCGAAATAGATCAGGAGGTTGCGGCAGAACACAAAGTGGTAGGGCGGCTCATTGGCCATTAGCCCCGGGTCGAGCAGGTTGCCGCGCAGCATCCGTACTTTGGCGCGCACGTTGGCCTTGAGCGCGTAGCCACCCGCGCAGGGGGTGAAATGCCGGTCGCGGAAGTCCAGCGGGGTGCCCCGGAAGGAGTTGTTGCCGTATTGCCCGATGCGCGCGCGTTCCAGCGAGCGGGCACTCACGTCCACGGCATCGACCTGGAAGCGTTGCTCCGGCACGCCGGCGTCCAGCAGCGCCATGACAATCGAGTATGGCTCTTCGCCGGTCGAGCAGGGCACGCTGAGGATGCGCAGGGGCGCGGCGCCGTCCGGCGCGCGATCGCTGCCGAAGACCCGCAAGGCGGCGAAGCGGCCGAGCGCCAGCAGCGCCTCGCGATGGCGGAAGAACCAGGTCTCGGGGACCACCACGGCTTCGATCAGCGACTGCAGTTCGTCCGGGTGCGAGTGCAGCAGGTTCCAGTACGCGTGGTGGTTGGGCACCGCGGCCGCTGCCAGGCGCTCGCGCAACGCGCGCTCGATCATGCCGGGGCCGACGGTGGCGGCGTCCAGGCCAATGCGCTCCTTGAGCAGTGCTTCGATATGGGAGGCGGTGGTCATGGCCCTGGCGCGGTGGCGTCAGCCGCCGGCAGATCGGGGAATAGCCTGGCGTGCACGTCGTCGGGCAGCAGGGCATCGACCTTGATCCACTGCACCAGCCCCTGGCTGCCGCTGCGCACGGGCCCCAGGTAGCGGGCCGGGGCGGCGTCCACGCCGCTGTCGATAAACTCGGCGGGTTCGCAGCGCAGCGTCTCGGTGGCGTACTCCAGCCGTAGCCCGAGCAGGCGTGCAGGCGCCTCCGCGTGCCGGCGGTAATGCACCAGTACGGTGCGTGTACTGGTCCGGCTGGCGACCGGCGTGCCGATGGCCAGCGCATTGATGTCGATGACCGGCACCACCTGGCCGCCCCGCGCCAGCAGCCCGCTGACCCAGGCCGGCGCCTCGGGCAAGTGCTTGAGCGTGGTCAGCGGCAGCACTTCGACGATCTCCTTCGCGTCCAGCGCGTAGTGGTCGGTCCCGATGCGAAAGAGCAGGAAGAGTTTCATGGGGTTGCGTGGGTGCCCGGGGCGCTCAAAGTGCGCTCAAACCTTGAAGCGCGACACGCCGGTGCGCAGGTCGTTGGCGACCAGTGTCAGCTCGTCGATCGCCTGGCTGGACTGGCGCAGGGATTCCACCGTCTGCTGGGCCGCCTCGGACAGCTGCATCAGGGCCTGGTTGATCTGTTCCGCGCCGCCCGCCTGGGCTTGCATGCCCTCGTTGACCATCTGCACGCGCGGTGCCAGCGACTGCACCTGGCCGATGATCTGGGAGAGCTGGTCGCCCACCTGGGTCACCTCCGACATGCCGCGCCGCACTTCCTCGGAGAACTTGTCCATGCCCATTACGCCCGCCGCCACCGCTGACTGGATCTCGCGCACCATCTGCTCGATGTCGTAGGTGGCCACCGCGGTCTGGTCGGCCAGGCGGCGGATCTCGGTGGCGACCACCGAGAAGCCCCGCCCGTACTCGCCAGCCTTCTCGGCTTCGATGGCAGCGTTGAGCGACAGCAGGTTGGTCTGGTCCGCGACCTTGGCGATGGTCGTGACCACCTGGTTGATATTGCCCGCCTTCTCGTTCAGGGTGGCCAGCTTGGCGTTGACCGAGCCGGCGGCTTCCATCACATGGTGCATGGTGGCTTCCATGCGCGACAAGCTGGCCTGGCCGGTGCCGGCCAGGCCAGCGGTCTGCTCAGCGGCGCCGGAGACTTCGGTCATGGTCCGGACCAGGTCGCGCGAGGTGGCGGAGATCTCGCGCGAGGTGGCGCCGATCTCGGTGGTGGTGGCCGCCGTTTCGGTGGCGGTGGCCTGCTGCTGGCGCGCGGTGGCGGCGATCTCGTTGACCGAGGTGGTGACCTGGATGGCCGAGCGCTGGGCCTGCCCGACCAGCGCGGTGAGGTCGCCGGTCATCTGGTTGAAGCCCTGCTCGACTTCCAGGAACTCATCCTTGCGGTTTAGCGACAGGCGCTGGCGGAAGTCGCCGCCACGCATGTCGGCGAGCTGCTTGACGATCGAGCGCATCGGCACCGTAATGGAGCGGAACAGCAGGTAGCCGGCCACCAGCGACTCCAGAAGGGCAGCGATCAGGGAGACCTCGATGCTGATCTTGGCCGTTTGCACCGCCTGGTTGATGCTGCTGGCGCCTTCTTCGGCCACTTTGTTGTTATCTTCCAACAGTGCTTGCACGGCCGTGCGGCCTTCGGTCCAGGCTGCGTGGATGGGTCCGCGCAGCTTGGCCTCCGCGGCGACGACCTCCGGGCCGGTCGCCGCGAACAGCGGCGCTGAAAGCTCGTCATAGTGCCGGCGCAGTTCCCGGTATTTCTCGAAGCGCTCGCGATCGTCGGCGCGCCGGATCGAATCGGCGTACTTTGCCTCCAGGCCGTCCAGCCGCTTGAGCAGGGCCGAGTTGGCCTCGGCGTATTGCCGGCGCTCGGCGTCATTGGCCGCGGTCACGCTCTGCCAGGCCAGCACATAGGTCTCGCCCCAGGCGCCGCGCATCGCGGTGCTGTAGTAGAGTCCCGGGAGCGCATCGTCGCGCAGCGCATTCGCATGGGTCTGGATGGCCGACTGGCGGTCATAGGCGACCACCGCCGTGAGTAAAATGACCGCCAGGATGAAGGCAAAACTTGCCAGGATGCGCGTGCGGATGGTCCAGTGAGTCACGGTGCGGTTTCCCGTTGCTTATTCTTGTCGGAAGGCGGTCCATGACCGGCCGGGCGCACGGGAATCGGCGCGCGTGCGCGGGCCGGGCGCGAGCGGCCGGTTGATAGCGGCGTAGGGTACTGTAAGGCCCCGGCCATTTCAATGGCGCCCGCGCAGCGGCAAGGGGATTCGGTGCGTTGCAACTTGTTGCCGCAACATATCGTTTAACTCGGCTTGATTTTTTCCTGGTTTTAGTCACACTTGCCAAATAGACAGATCGGACCGATGTCGATAATCACGAACAGGGCAGGCATGGTGGCCAGGTCAGAGGCGAAGGCCGGCGCCCCGCCAAACGCGGACATTGATCCGCTGACAGGCGTAGCGTCGCGCCAGGCATTCTTGAACACGCTGGAAGGCCGCCTGCGCACGGAGGCTTCCCCGCGCTGCTCGCTATTGCTGCTTGGCATCGACGATTTCCGCGCGTTCAATGACATGCATGGCCATGCCGAGGGCGACGAGATCCTGCGCCGGGTGGCCCGCCGCCTGCGCGACGCCTCGCCGCGCGATGCCATTCTGGGACGGGTCGGCGGCGACGAGTTCGCCGTCTTGCTGCCTTCCATTGCCGATCCCACCCTGGTGCGCCACGTCAGCGCCGCCATCCTTTCGCTGCAGACCGAGCCCCACGAGTACGGCAACCGGCGCCACCACGTGCTGGCCAGCCTGGGCGCCTGCGTGATGCCGGCTGGCGGCGACAATGCCTCCGATGCCCTGGCCTCGGCCAGCCTGGCCCTGGGCCGGGCCAAGCGCGACGGCGGCCGCACCATCCGCTTCTTCAAGCCGCAGATGCGCACCGACGTGACGACCCGCCTGTCGCTGGTGCAAGCGCTGCGCGACGCCTACGCGCAGCGCCAGTTCGAGTTGCTGTACCAGCCCCAGATCGACCTGCGCGATGGCCGCGTGGTTGGCGCAGAGGCGCTGATGCGCTGGCGCCATCCCACCCAGGGCTTGCTGACGCCGGCCAGCTTCATCGACGCGCTGGCCGCCAGCAGCGTGGCGGCGGACGTCGGCGTCTGGCTGCTGCATACCGCCTGCGCCCAGGCGCGCATGTGGTCGCTCGGGTTTGCCGATGCACCGCGGGTGGCCATCAACCTGTTTGCCGCGCAGCTTAGCGAGAGCCGGCTGCTGACCGAAGTCCGCCACGTGCTGCGCGAGCTGGCACTGGCGCCGGAGCGGCTGGAGCTGGAGATCACCGAGACCATCGCCCTGCAGCAGGGCGACGAGTTTTCCGGGCAGTTGCAGACCCTGCGCCGCGACGGGGTGACCCTGACCTGCGACGATTTCGGCACCGGCTACGCCTCGCTCAGCTTCCTCAAGTCCTTCCCCGTGGACCGTATCAAGATCGACCAGTCGTTTATCCGCAATGTCACGCAGAACCCGGTCGACGCCGCCATCGTGCGCGCCATGGTGAACGTGGGTGGCAGCCTGGGCATCGGCGTGGTGGCCGAAGGCGTGGAAACCGTCGAGCAGCGGGATTTCCTCTCCGAGAATGGCTGCCATGAGGTACAGGGCTACCTGTATGGCAGGCCCATGTCCGCCGACAAGTTCACCGAGTTCCTGCAGCAGTCGGCACGCTGATCCGGGCCGGCTGCCCGGGCACGTTGCGCCACTTTCCGCCACTTCCCCATCGTCCCATGGCCTTGCCGCGCGGCGTGCGCGCAAGGCCCGCGCTCGCGCGGCTTGCGGCAAATTGTTTCCGGCTTTGTCCCGGCCACCGGGCTCCTGCGGCTAACGCCGGCAGCACCTGGGCCGCCGCGCGGGGCACGCAGGCGGGCGCGCTTGCCGGTCACGGCCGGGCCGGGGACATATGTGCTTACAAAGTCAAGTCGGCCAGTCTGGCTGCGTGGCGTTATCGGAAGTATGGTGATATCAGGGGCGGCGAGTCTCGGCCCGGGCGCCCATACTGACCAAGAGGTATTCCAAATGTTCTCTGATCGCAGGCTTGGCCCCGGCGCCCGCGCCTTGCTGCTTGCCGCAGGCCTCGTTTTCGCCACCTGGCAACTGCCGGCGCTGGCGCAGTCCGCCGATCCCTCCGGCCGCATCGCCACCGTGACCGATGCTGCCGGCAACCTGAGCTTTGCCCCGGCGGGTTCGGACGATTGGGCAGCCGCGGCGCTGAACCGGCCCATTACCACCGGCGACCGCCTGTGGGTCGACAATGGCGGCCGTGCCGAGCTGCATGCCGGCTCCACGGCGATCCGGCTGGGCAGCGGTACCGCCGTGACGGTGCTCAACCTCGACGACAGCGCTACCCAGGTCAAGCTGACCCAGGGCACGCTGCAATTGCGTGTGCGCGCGCTGCCGCCGGACCAGCCGGTCGAGGTGGATACGCCCAACCTGGCGTTCGTGCCCAGCGAGCCCGGCGACTACCGCCTGGACGTGGCGCCCGACGGCACCAGCACGGTCGTCACCATGCATCACGGCACTGCCGTGGTCTACGGCGACAACCACTCGCTGGTAATGCGGCGCGGTGACCAGATCCGCTTCGATGGCTCCGACCTGGCGCAAGACGGCAGTGCTTCCAATCCCCCGATGGATGCGTTTGACCGGTGGGCCCTGGCGCGCGACGCGCGGGAGGATGGATCGCCGTCGGCACGCTACGTGCCGCGTGAAATGACCGGCTCCGCCGAGCTGGATAGCTACGGCGACTGGCAGGAAGATCCCGGCTATGGCGCGGTGTGGTTCCCGCGTGTGGTGGCGGCGGACTGGGCGCCGTACAGCACAGGCCACTGGGCCTGGGTGGCGCCGTGGGGGTGGAGCTGGTGCGACGATGCGCCCTGGGGCTTTGCGCCGTTCCACTACGGCCGCTGGGCGCGCGTTGGCGAGCGCTGGGGCTGGATGCCGGGCCCGGTCGCGGCGCGCCCGGTCTATGCGCCAGCGCTGGTCGGCTTTATCGGCGGCGGTGGCTGGAACGCGTCCATCCAGATCGGCAATGGTCCTGGCGTCGCCTGGTACCCGCTCGGCCCGCGCGAAGCTTATCGGCCTGTCTACGGCGCAAGCCCGACGTACATCACGCGGATTAACAACGTCGCGGTCAACAACGTGACGATCAATAACAACGTCCACAACACGTACATCAATCGCGATGTACCCGGCGCCATCACTGGCATGCCGGCGCGCGCCTTTGTACAGGGCCAGCGCGTGCCTCCGGGTGCTCGCAACGTGGCCTGGCGCGACCTGCCGCGGGGCGAGGCCAATGGCGCGCCGCCGCTGGCACCCGTCAAGGCGAGCCTGGCCGGCCCGGCGCCCGCACGGCCGGCTCCGGCCGCGGCGATGCAAGGCTTTGCGCGTCCCGCTATCGCGGCGCGCCCCCCGGGCCGCCCGGCCAGCGACGAACTGGCCCAGCGCTTCGCCCGCGCCGGCGGCGCAGTGCCTGGCGCCGGGCCAGTCTGGCAAGGGCGGGGCAACGGTCCTGCCGCCATCCAGGCGGCGCCCGCGCCAGTCCGGCTGAGCCAGGCAGCCCAGGCCAATCATGGCCGCATCGCAGGCGGCCAGGTCGGCGGTCCGGCAGGCGGTAACTTCGGCAACCCGGCCATGGTGCCGCAGCGGGCGGAAGGCGGGATCCGTCCGCCGATGCCGCAGGGCCTGGCAGGCGAGCATGGCGCCCAGCCGCCCGCCCAGGGCATCGATCCGCGCACGCGCGGCTGGACCACGCGCCCGGGCCAGGCCGGCGGCATGCCGCCGCAGAACGGCCAGCCGGCAGCGCCCCTCCAGCAGGCACAGCCGAATGGCCACAGCCCGCAGCCGGAGCCGCAAGGCATGGCTCGCGGCCAACAGGCGCTGCAACAGCAGCAGGACATGCAACGGCAGCAACAGCGGCAGGCGGGCGACCAACAGCACGCGCAGCAGGCGCTCCAGCAGCAGCAAGAGATGCAGCGCCAGCAGCAACAGCGGCAGGTGGGCGACCAACAGCACGCGCAGCAGGCGCTCCAGCAGCAAGAGATGCAGCGCCAGCAGCAACAGCGGCAGGCGGGCGACCAGCAGCACGCGCAGCAGGCACTCCAGCAACAGCAAGAGATGCAGCGCCAGCAGCAACAGCGGCAGGCGGGCGATCAGCAGCGCGCGCAGCAGGCGCTCCAGCAGCAGCAAGAGATGCAGCGCCAGCAGCAACAGCGGCAGGAGGGTGACCAGCAGCGTGCGCAGCAGGCGCTCCAGCAGCAGCAAGAGATGCAGCGCCAGCAGCAGCAACGGCAGATGCAGGAGCAGCAGCGCGCGCAACAGGCCGCGCAGCAGCAGGCCCAGCAGCAGCAGGCCCAGCAGCGCCAGATGCAGGAGCAGCAACGGCAGCAGCAAGCCATGCAACGGCAGATGCAGGAGCAGCAGCGCGCGCAACAGGCAGCGCAGCAACAGGCCATGCAACAGCAGGCCCAGCAGCGTCAGCAACAGCAACAGCAGCAGCAACAGCAGATACAGGAGCAGCAGCGGCAGCAGCAAGTGATGCAACGTCAGCAGCAGGAGCAGCAGCGCCAGCAGCAGGACCAACAGCGCCAGCAGCAGGAGCAGCAAAAGCGCCAGCAGGAACTGCAGCGCCAGCAGCAACACGCGGCGCAGCCGCATCCCGTGGCGGCGGATGCGCAGCCACCCCACGCGTGAGGGCGGGGCGGATCGCTTGCGAGAGCGCGGTTGCGCACGCCTGAAGGGCAACGAGCCCGCCCTGGCTAGCCAGGACGGGCTCGTTGCCGATGGCGCCGGCGGTGCGCCGGGCCTGTCTCTTGCCGCGCGTTACTTCGCCAGTTCCGACAGCCGCACCGGTGCGATCTTGCCGTTCTGCACCCAGCCCACCACGGTGTCGGCAACGGTGCCGCCCTTGGCGTCGATGCTCTCGATCTCGTTCGGGTTGGCATCCTTGGCCAGCGTCTTCACCGCCTCCGGCATCCTGGCCCGGATCGCGGCCACGTCGCTGGTGGTGCCGGCCAGCTTCATGGCGCCGGCCAGCGCGTAGACCATGGTGTAGTTGAGCGACATCTCGGTGGTGGCGTCGCGCCCGTCATGCAGCTTCTTGTATTTGCTGTTGTAGGTTTGCGCGGCCGGGCGGGCATCGTTGGCCAGCGGCATCACGCCGATGGAGCCTTCGAGCATGGCCAGGCCGTTGGTGACCTTGGCCATCTCATCCAGCTTGGCCTGGTCCATCACGATGAAGCCGCCCTTGAAACCCAGCTCGCGCGCCTGCTTGACCACCAGTGCGGTCGGCTCGGACGGGCCGCCCACAAACATCACGTCGGGCTTGTCGGCCAGCACGCGTGACACGCCGCTGTAGAAGTCGGTGGCCTTGGTGTAGGACATCGGGTTGTTGGCCACCACCTTGCCGCCCGCGCCTTCCCAGGCCGGCACAAACGCCTGCACCCAGGCCTTGGCGTAATCGTGGTCGGCCGGGGCCAGTGCTACGTTCTTGCCGTAGCGCTTCATCTGCGCCTTGATGAAGGGCTCGATATAGCCAGTGTAGGACGGCGGGATGCGGATGGTCAGCTTGTTGCCTGTGTCCGTGATGCGCGGCACGCTGGAGTAGGCCATCACCAGGAATTTCTCCTGCTCGTTGAACGCCTGCAGTGCGAAGATGCCACCCGAATGGGGCACGAACACGGCGGGCGTCTTGTACTGCTGCACCAGGCGGCGCGCATTGATGGCGGCCTCGGCGGGCGCGTACTTGTCGTCCAGCGACACCACTTCCAGCTTCACCTTCTTGCCCTTGACCTCCAGGCCCGAGGCGTTGATTTCGTCCACTGCCATCTGGATGCCGGACAGGACGTTCTTGCCGTACAGCGCGGCGCCGCCCGACAGCGGGCCGGTGTAGCCGAGTTTGACGACTTCCTGCGCGAAGGCGGTGCCGGATGCCATCAGGGTGGCCACGGCGGTGGCGGCGAGGGGGAAGAGGCGGCGGATCATTTTGGTTTGCATTTGGCTGTCTCCTGATGTGGTTGTATTGGATTTAGTTGGAACGGCTTAACTTCAAAGTCAAAGGCTAAAGGCTTAAAGTCAAAGGCGGTTTCACCCCCTGCGGGGGCGACCTACTTTCTTGTCTTGCCAAGAAAGTAGGCAAAGAAGCGCGCCGGATGGGGCGACACCCCCTCGGGCTCCGGCGAAAAGAGCGGCCGGGACCCAAACTCGCATCGCCTTAAGGCGATACTCAGACATGGGTCCCTCTTTTCCGCTCTTTTCGCCGGATCCCGAGGCGCCCCATACGGCTTGGTACACCTTCACGGCTCGCTTCGCATCGCTTGAGGGGTGGCCCGTTTGGGCCACGAAAGCCGCCGGGCGCTATCCGCCGATGTACGCCTTCCGGATTCCTTCATCCTTTAGCAGCGTGTCGCGGTCGCCTTGCATCACGATGCGGCCGCTCTCGATCACATACGCGCGGTGGGCGATGCCCAGCGCCGCATAGGCGTTCTGCTCGGCCAGCAGCACCGTGGTGCCCGCGCGGTTGATGCGCTGGATCACCTCGAACATCTGCTTGACCACCAGTGGCGCCAGGCCCAGCGATGGTTCGTCGAGCAGCAGCGTGCGCGGGCGTCCCATCAGCGCGCGGCCGAGCGCCACCATCTGCTGCTGTCCGCCTGACAGCGAGCCGGCCGGGTCGTCCTTTTTCTGCCGCAGGATCGGGAACATCTCGAAGACTTCTTCCAGCGAGCGCTTGATGCCGGCCGAGTCGCGCCGGTGCACGTAGGCGCCCAGCGTCAGGTTCTTCTGCACGCTCATGGCGGGAAACAGCTTGCGCCCTTCGGGGCAGTGCACCAGCCCCGCCTGCACGATCTGCGAAGGCTTCATGCCAGCCAGCTCGCGGCCGTCAAAGCGCATGCTGCCGCCGCTGGTGCGATGGATGCCGCTGAGCGCCATGAAGATCGAGCTCTTGCCAGCCCCGTTGGCGCCCAGCAGCACCACCAGCTCGCCGGCGGCGGCGTTCAGCGTGATGTTGTCGAGCGCGCGAAAGCTCCCGTACGAAAGCGAAACGCGTTCAAGCTGCAACATGGTCGGCTCCCAGATAGGCTTCGATGACCTGCGGGTCTTGCTGGATCTGCGCGGGCGACCCCTCGGCGATTTTCTCGCCGTAGTTCAGCACCATGATCTTGTCGGCCAGCCGCATGATCATGTCCATCTTGTGTTCGATCAGGCAGACCGTCTTGCCGTGGCGGACCATCTTGCGGATCAGTTCGGCCAAGCCCACGGTCTCCTCGGGGTTCACGCCACCCGCGGGTTCGTCGAGCAGCAGCAGTTCGGCATCGGTGGCCAGCGCCAGCGCAAAGGCCACGCGCTTGCGCTCTTCCTGCGTGATGTCCGCCGCCACTTCATGCGCGAGGTGCGCCAGGCCCACGAAGTCGAGCGCCTCCTCGGCCTTGGCGCGGCACAGCCGCTCTTCCTCGCGCAGCCGGCGCGTGTTGAAGATCACGTCGGCCAGCCCCGCTTGCGTGCGCAGCCGGTGGCCAACGATCAGGTTGTCCAGCACGGTGGCGCGGTCGAACAGGTGCGTGGCCTGGAAGGTGCGGGCCACGCCGAGGCGGGCGATCTGGTCGGCGCGCAGGCCGGCCACGTTGCGGCCCTTGAGCAGGATCTGCCCGGAGGTTGGCGCATGGGTGCCGGCGATCAGGTTGAAGAAGGTGGTCTTGCCCGCGCCGTTGGGGCCGATGATGGCGTTGATATGGCCCGTCTCGAAGGTGATCGAGACATCGTGCACGGCGCTCAGGCCACCGAATTTCTTGGTCAGGTTGCGGATCTCAAGCATGGTCGGCCCCTGCGTTCGCAGCGTTTGCATTCGGGTTGCCGGCGACGGGCGCGTCGGCCGGGTGCACGCGGCTTGTGCCGCCGCGGCGTGCAGCGGCGGCGCGGCGCGCCTGGCGCTTGGCCCACGAGCCCACGATGCCGTCCGGCACGAAAATGATCAGCAGCACCAGCACCGGCCCGAACACCAGCATGCGGTAGTCCTGCAGGAACTGCAGCGTCTGCGTGACCCACGGCACCAGCACCGCGCCCAGCAGCGGCCCCAGCAGCGTGCCGGTGCCGCCCACCAGCATCGCCATCACCATCTCGAAGGTCAGGTCGGTGCGCGCGATGTCCGGCCCGAGAAAACGCACCTGGCCCGCGTACAGCGCGCCGGCAAAGCCGGCATAGCCCACCGACAGCACGAACGACAGCACCTTGGTGCGCATCAGGTTGATGCCGAGCGCCTCCGCCAGCGCGTCGCTGTTGCGCACGGCCATGAAGCTGCGGCCCAGCAGCGAAGTGACGATGCGGTGCATCAGGAAGGTGCCCACCACCAGGAAGAACAGCACCAGGTAGTACTGCGCCTGCACGTTGTCGAACGCGAGCGGGCCCACCGAGGCCGGCACCGGGATGCCGATCAGGCCCACGGTGCCGTGCGTCAGGCTTTCCCACTTCTCGATCAGCAGGTAGATGATGTATCCGATGCACAGCGTGAAGATCGAGAAGTAATGGCCTTTGAGCCGCAGCGATACCACGCCGACGAAGTAGCCCACCACCATGCACACCACGCCGGACAGCACGAACGCCGCCCAGAACGGCACCTGGTGATCCACCGTGAGGATGCCCAGCGTATAAGCGCCGATGGCCATGAAGCCGCCGTGCGCCAGGTTGAGCTGGCCGGTGTAGCCCGTGATCAGGTTCAGCCCCAGCGTGGCGATGGCGTAGATGAAGGCCAGCGTCATCACCGTCAGGTAGTAGCTGTTGGGCGTGACCAGCGGGAACGCGATGGCCAGCGCCAGCAACAGGGCCCAGCCGGTCTTGCCTTGCAGTGTCTTTGTCATGGTGCGCTCCTTATGCGGCCTTGCCGGCAAACAGGCCTTGGGGCCGGATCGACAGGATGAGCACCAGCAGCGCAAAGGCGATGATGTCCTTGTAGTCCGTCGAGACGTAGAAGCCGCCGAAGCTCTCGGCCATGCCGATGATCAGTCCGCCCACGATGGCGCCGGGAATGCTGCCCATGCCGCCGAGGATGATGATGACGAAGGCCTTGGTGATGACCAGGTTGCCCATGCTCGGGTAGACCAGGTTGATCGGCGCGTAGAGCGTGGCGGCAATGGCGGCGAGCGCGCCGGAGATGGCAAACACCAGCAGCGTGACACGCGTGGCGTCGATGCCCACCAGCGCCGCGCCCTCGCGGTTCTGCGCCATCGCCACGATGGTGGAGCCGGTCACGGTGCGCGTGAGGAACAGGTGCAGCAGCACCATCAGCCCGAAGGCGGCGGCGATGATCAGCAGCCGTTGCGCCGGCGCGGTCAGGCCCATCACTTCCACCATCTGGCCATAAGGCGTGGGCATGCGATGGAAGTCGGCGCCCCACATTGCCTGCGCGCCGGCTTCGAGGAACAGCATGATGCCGATGGCGGCGATCATGTCGTGCAGCTCCGGCGCGTTGCGCAGCGGATGGAACACCAGCCGGTCGGCCAGCATCGACAGCGCCGCCACCGCGATGGCGGCGGCGCCCATCGCCAGCCAGTAGTTCATGCCCAGCGACGTCATCAAGTAGTACGAGACGTAGGCGCCTGCCATGTAGAAGGCGCCATGCGCGAAATTGGGCACGTGCAGGATGCCGTAGACCAGCGTCAGGCCCAACGCCACCAGGCTATATACGCCGCCCAGCGTCAGGCCGTTGAGGACTTGTTGAAGAAACAATGTCACGGGCTTACCTCATGCGACTTTTCGAATCACGAACGAAGGCACGCAAGCCGCGCTGCGGGCTGCGTGGAAATGGCGGCGCCGCGCAAAAAACAATGCGGGGGCCACTTGGTCAGGCGGGGCGAAAGTCAGCCGCGGGGCGGTGCGGCCTGGTGAATGGCGTGATGCATGCTTGGTCTCCTGTGCGATGCGGCAATGGCCTGCCGTGCAGGCCCCGGGTGCGGTGTCGTCGTGTACCGTGAAGCGCTACGCATGTCTGCGTAGGTATGTTCCAGCACGATCGTTCGTTTTCATTGACTGTTGCATACGGCCTGAGGCACAGTCAAGAAATACGGAATAGTCTTCCGCACAGCGAAATAGCCGGCTTACCTCCGGCCCGCCATCTCCAAAGGCGGCCACAGGTCTGCTTCCCGCACCCAGTAGCCAAGCGTTATCGCCACGTATGAAGCGCACCTCGTCGATCCCGCTCTCGCCTGCCTCCTCCGCTTGCTTGCCCGGCGGCGCGCATGCCACGCCTGTGCGCGCCGCCGATGCGCCGCACCACGGTGGCGAACCGGACATCGACCGTGACGACCGCAATTTTGTCACCGCGCTGGCGCGTGGGCTGGACCTGCTGCGCGCCTTCGGCCCGCACGACGATTACCTTGGCAATGCGGAACTGGCGCGGCGCGCCGGCATCCCGCGTCCCACGGTTTCACGCCTGACCTACACGCTCACCAGCCTGGGCTACCTGATCTACTCGGCGTCGCTGGAGAAGTACCGGCTCGGCCAGGGCGCGATGGTGCTTGGCCAGCGTTACCTCGCCGGCTCGGGCATCCGCGAGATCGCGCAGCCGCTGATGCAATCGCTGGCGTTTGCCACCGACTGCACGGTGGCGCTTGCCACATCGGACCGCCATGAGATGGTGTACCTGGAAGTCTGCCAGCCGCGCGGCGCGCTGGTAATGCGGCTGGCGCCCGGCTCGCGCCTGCCCACCGCCACCTCCGCCATTGGCCGCGCGTGGCTGGCCGGGCTGGAGCCGGAGCGGCGCGCCGCCGTGCTGGCCGACCTGGAGCGCCACTACGGCGCACGCTGGCCCGCGATCCGCATCAAGCTCGAGCGCGCGCTGCGCGACTACGCCAAGCGCGGCTTCTGCCTGGCCCACGCGGAGTGGGACCGCACGGTCAGCGGCGCGGCCGCGCCCGTGGTGCTCGAAGACGGCGCGGAAGTGCTGGCCATCAACATCGGCGGCGCGGCCACGCGGCTGACGCCGGAAATCCTCGACGGCAATCTCGGCCCGCGCATCCGCGAACTTGCTGAAGCGCTGCAGAGCCGTCTGTGGCAGGGGCGTGGATAGCTGTGCCATGCGCGCCATCGATGCCATCGCCACGTATCGCTTTCTCACGGCCCCAGGGCCACACATCTAGCTGGCAATACAGACATAGCAAACAAAGGAGACAAAGATGGAGATTCGCAACAAGACCGTGGTGGTGACGGGTGCCGCCACCGGCATCGGGCGCGCGCTGGCGCTGGCATTTGCCGCCGGCGGCGCGCGCGGCGTGGCCGTGGCCGACCTGGATGGCAAGGGCGCGCAGGCGGTAGCCGAGGAAGTGGCCAAGGCCAGCCCGGACTGCCAGGTGTTCGCGCAGCAAACCGACGTGGCCGATGCTGCCGCCGTGCAGGCGCTGGCCGATGAGGCCACGCAACGCTTCGGCCAGATCGATGTGTTCTGCTCCAACGCCGGCATCATCCTGCGCAAGGGCCTGGATGCCAGCGCCGAGGAATGGCAGCGCATCTGGGAGATCAACGTCATGGCCCACATCCACGCCTCGCGCGCGGTGCTGCCGCAGATGCTGGCGCGCGGCGATGGCTATTTCGTCAACACCGTATCGGCCGCCGGCCTGCTGTCGCAGATCGGCTCGGCGCCCTATGCAGTGACCAAGCACGCCGCCATCGGATTTGCCGAGTGGCTGTCGATCACCTACGGCGATCGCGGCATCAAGGTCAGCTGCATCTGCCCGCAGGGCGTGCAGACGCGCATGCTGTTCGGCGAGGATGGCGAGCGCAAGGGCTTCCTGCAGGCCGGCTCGGTCACGCCCGAGCACGTGGCACAGGTCACGCTGGAAGGCGTGAAGGACGAGCGCTTCCTGATCCTGCCGCATCCGGAAGTGCTCGAGTATTACCAGCGCAAAGGACAAGATTACGATCGTTGGCTAAAGGGAATGCGCCGGCTGCACGATAAAGTGATGGCGGAGTTCGGCGGCACGGTGGTTTAAGCGTGGCGTGAAACCCCGCGCAACGTTCAGAACAGTCAGAACAGTCAGTTGAGTTACCGCTGCCGGCGCACGGGTGCAAGGCTTCGCCCCTTCGCCCCTTTGCCCTGGCCGCGTGCAAGATCAGTCCGACACCAGAATAAAACCGAACATCGGGAGACACACCATGCGTTGCAAACCTTTCGCAGCTGCCGTCCTGGCCGCCTGCGCCACCTTCGCCGTGCCCTCGGCCCATGCCGACACCTATCCTTCCAAGCCCATCCGGATGGTGGTGGGCTTTCCCAGCGGCGGCGCGCCCGACATCCTGGCGCGCATCTTCTCCGAAAAAATCTCACCCTCGTGGGGCCAGCCCGTGGTGGTGGACAACAAGCCGGGCGCAGGCGGCAACATCGGCGCCGAGTCCGTCGCGCATGCCGCGCCGGATGGCTACACGTTGGCGCTGGGCACGGTCGGCACGCACTCCATCAACGGCGCGCTCTACAGCAAGATGCCGTACGACATGGTCAAGGATTTCACCCCGGTGATCCTGGTCGCCTCCACGCCCAACGTGCTGGTGGTCAACCCTTCCGTGCCGGCCAAGAACGTGGCGGAGCTGATCGCGCTGGCCAAGGCCAAGCCGGGCGCCCTGACTTTCGGCACGCCGGGCATCGGCACCTCGCCGCACGTGGCGGGCGAGATGTTCAACTCCCTGGCCGGGGTCAAGCTCACCCACGTGCCCTACAAGGGCCGCGCCATGGCCATTCCCGATCTGCTCGGCGGCCATATCAGCATGATGTTCGACAACCTGCCGTCGGCGCTGCCGGTGATCAAGGAGGGCAAGGTGCGGGCGCTTGGCGTGACCAGCGCGAAACGCTCGCATTCGGCGCCGGATATTCCCACGCTGGCAGAGCAGGGGCTGCCCGGGTTTGATGCGGACTCGTGGTTTGCGATCTTTGCACCGGCGAATACGCCCAAGGATGTGATCGCCAAGCTGAACACCGAGCTCAACCGGATTTACCAGCTTCCCGATGTGCAAGCCAAGCTCAAGACCTTGGGGCTGGATCCTATTCTTGGTACGCCGGAGAAGTTGGCGGGGTATCAGAAGGTTGAGATTGCCAAGTGGGCGAAGGTGGTGAGGGATTCGGGGGCTAAGGCGGAGTAAAGGTGTTGGTTTTTGGGGCTAGGGGCTATACGACGTCGCTCTGCGGGGTTGGTCGCTGTTTATTTCTTCGGCGTTGGTTTTTGGACCCAAAAGCCATACGACATCCCCCTGCGGGGGCTGCCGGTCACTCTTCTTTGCGTCGGCAAAGAAGACTAACGAGAAGAAAGCCGACCCTGCCGGGGGCAGAGCAATCGGGCTTATGTGGGGCTGTGGTTTCGTCGTACGGCCCGGAGTGTTGGCTGGCGTGTCCAACCGGCTCGAAGGTCATCGAACTTGCATGACCCATGGGTTACGTCGTGCAGCCGCTGACCTCGCTTGCGGTGACCATTCACACATCTGCCGTTCGCGGTGCAAGGGGCTGCGCCGTTTCGGGTGTCGCTGGTTTCGTGGTTTTGTCTCGAAGACGAGCGCCGTGGGTGTGAGCGCGCCCCTCGCGGACGGGCCACGGTGCCCACCACGAAACCCGGGAAGCCGAGAGCAAGGCGCAGATAGAGCCGGTACGGCAGGGCGTCAAATAGGCCGGGCGCCCGCCGCCAGAGACAAAACCACGAAACCACCAAGGAAGGCAGGATCGCGGCGCTACGCACCGCGAACGGCAGATGTGTGAATGGTCACCGCGCAAAGCGATCAGGGGCACCACCACGTGACCATTGGGTCATGCAGTTATGATGATCTGTGAGCCGGTAAGGCAAAGGCCAGCCAACACTCCCGGCCGTACGACGCAACCACCGAGGCTGAACAGCCTTATTGCTCTGCCCCCGGCAGGGTCGGCTTTCTTCTCGTTAGTCTTCTTTGCCGACGCAAAGAAGAGTGACCGGCAGCCCCCGCAGGGGGATGTCGTATGGCTCTTGGGTGCAAGAGCCAACGCCGCTCAAACAAACAGCGACCAACCCCGCAGAGCGACGTCGTATAGCCCCTAGCCCCAAAAACCACCGCCAACAAAAATCACAAATCCGCCTCAGCCGCCACCCCCACCCGCACCGCAGGCCCACTCCCACTCCGCAACCGGCTAAAACTAACCACAGCCCCCACCAGCGCCACCCCCGCGGCAACAAAAAGCGCCACCCGAGCCGCCCCGCTGGCATCAACACTAAACAACAACGCCACAACAGCTGTCCCGGTGGTCTGCCCCAGCAACCGCGTTGTCGCCTGCGCCCCGCTAGCGCCGCCACTGCGCGCCGGCGGCGTAGCGCCAATCATCGCGCGGTTGTTCGGTGACTGGAATAACCCGAATCCCAATCCGCACATGGCCATGCGCCAGCACACGGCAAAGCTGGACGCTTCCGGCCCAAGTGTCGCCAGGCCGATCAGCCCGCTCCCGAGCAAGGCCAGCCCGATGCCGGCCAGGATGCTGGCGGGATAGCGATCGGACAGGCGTCCCGAGATGGGCGCCATGATGGCCACCATCAGCGGCCACGGCGTGATCAGCAGCCCCGTCTCGTGCAGCGTGCGGCCAAGCTGGTATTCAAGGTAGAAAGGCAACGCCACGAAGGCCAGCATCTGCGCCATGAAGGAGCAGAACGACGTGCCCACCGCCAGCGTGAAGGCGCGGCTGGCGAACAGGTCCACCGGCACCAGCGGCGCATGCTTGCCGCGCTGCATGCGTACCAGCCACCATCCCAGCAACGCTGCCACCACCAGGCCGGCGGCGGCGGCGGGGCGCCATTGCGCGTGGCCCGCGCCGTCCACGCCCAGGATGAACAAGGCAAAGACCACGGCCGAGAGCAGCGCGCTGCGATAGTCGAAGCTGCGCGGCTGGGGCGGCGTCGCCGGCAGTGCGGTGCGGGCCAGCGCGAGCGCAAAGATTGCCACCGGCACGTTGATGGCGAACAGCCACGGCCAGCTCGCCACCGACAGGATCAGCGCGCCCACCGAGGGCCCCACGGCAATGGTGATGCCCACCACCAGCGCGTTCAGCCCGATGCCCCGGCCCAGCTTGGTGGGCGGATAGATAAAGCGCACCAGCGCCGTGTTCACGCTCATGATGCCGGCGCCGCCGATGCCCTGCAGCACCCGCGCGGCCACCAGCACCGGCAGGTTGGGCGACAGCGCGCACAACAGCGAGCCCGCCAGGAATATCGCCAGGCCGCCGCGGTACACGCGCTTGTAGCCAAGGATGTCGCCCAGCGAGGATAGCGGCAGCAGGCACACCGTGACGGTGAGCTGGTAGGCGTTGACCACCCAGATGGTGCTGGACGGGTCGGCCGCCAGCTCGCGCGAGATCGAGGGCAGCGCGATATTGGCGATCGAGCCATCGAGCACGGCCATGATCAGGCCGCAAAACACGGTGAGGATGGCCCAGGAGCGTTGGGGATAGGGTAAGCCTTGGTGTGGCTGCATGAGGGAGGGCGGCTGCTGAAGGAGTGGCGCGAGCAATACATTAGATGCTTGACGACACAATTATCGTCTCGCGGAGCGGCACTCGCAAATGATTGGAATGTGGTAAGGCAGCGCCGGCAGTGTTGTTTTTCGGTCGCAGAGAAATAGGGCGGAAAACCGGCCGTACTCCACCAAATGCCCTGCTGGCCCAGCGCTATGATCCCCGGCACGATGTCCCGGAAACCAGGTCGCGAACCGCACCTCCCATGGGGACGCAGCGTTTTCCGGACCGCCATTAGCCATGTCAACACCAACCACCCAGGGCTGCTGGCAGCCAGTCACCACTAGTCTCGATCCCGTCGACTGGAGCGCGCTGAGGGCGCAGGGGCACAGCATGCTCGACGATATGCTGGACCACCTCCAGGGCATCCGTGCCCGCCCGGTCTGGCAGCCGATTCCCGACGCGGTGCGCGCACGCTTCCGCGAGTCCCTGCCGCGGGAGGGCAGCGGGCTGGATCAGGTGCATGAGACCTTCATGGACAGCATCCTGCCATTTGCCGTGGGCAACGCGCATCCCGGCTTCATGGGCTGGGTGCACGGCGGGGGCACGCCGGTCGGGATGCTGGCGGAAATGCTGGCGGCCGGGCTCAATGCCAACCTGGGTGGGCGCGACCATATCCCGGTGGAGGTGGAGTGGCAGGTGCTGCGCTGGGTGATCGAGCTGTTCGGCTTTCCCGAGGATGCCAGCGGCCTGTTCCTGACCGGCTCGTCCATGGCCAACCTGTCCGGCGTGCTGGTCGCCCGGACCCGGGCGCTCGGGTCCGAGGTACGGTCAACCGGCATGGGGCAGACATCGCGGCCCCTGACGGCGTACACCTCCACCCGGGCGCATGGCTGCATCGCCCAGGGCATGGACCTGGCCGGCCTCGGCAAGGACAATCTGCGCTCGATTCCCGTTGACGAGATGGGGCGCATGGATATGGCGTGCCTTGCCGCCGCTATTGCCGTCGATCGCGCTGCCGGCTTGCAGCCATTTCTTGTGGTGGGCACCGCCGGCACCGTGGATACGGGCGCCATCGACGACCTGGCCGAGATCGCGCGCATTGCCCGCCGGGAGCAACTGCATTTTCATGTCGATGGTGCCTTTGGCGCCCTGGCCATGCTGTGCCCCCAACTGGCGCCGCGCCTGCGCGGCATCGAGCAGGCGGATTCGATCGCCTTCGATTTTCACAAGTGGCTGCAGGTCCCCTATGACGCCGGCTTCTTTGTGGTCCGCGACCGGCAATTGCACCTGCGCACCTTTGCCACGCACGAGGGCACGTACCTCAGCCGCGGCGAGCGCGGCATGGCGGCCGGCTCCCCCTGGCCTTGCGATTTCGGGCCGGACCTGTCGCGCGGCTTCCGTGCGCTGAAGACCTGGTTCACGATCAAGGTCTACGGCACCGAGCGGCTGGGCGGCATGATCGCCCACACCTGCACCCTGGCGCAGGAACTCGCGCGGCGCATCGAGTCCGAGCCGGAGCTTGAGTTGCTGGCGCCGGTATCGCTCAACATCGTTTGCTTCCGCTTTATCGGCGCGAATGCCAGCGCCAATGTTGATGCCGATGCGAACGGCGTCATCGAACAGCTCAACCGCGATCTTGTTGTCGCCCTGCAGGAATCCGGCCTCGCCGCGCCTTCGTCGACCGTGCTCGACGCTCGCTTTGCGATCCGGGTTGCGCTCTTCAATCATCGCAGCGCGCCGCAGGATATCGATGTCTTGCTGAACGCCACTCTCGCGCTTGGCCGGTCGCTGAGCGCCATATCACCCGTACCCGTTCCCGAAGCCAGCGGCCTACCACAATGAACGCAATTCTTGATTCCGCCAACATGACGCCGGCCCCTGACACCCTGATCGGCCTGCGCCACCTGCTGCGGGCGGCCCATCAGAACGAGGACCTGCGCCCGCTCGGCGCCGAGCTGATCAACCACCTGCAGGCGCAGCCGGACGATGCCAATGCGTTGATGGATCTCTCGCTGGTCCTGCAGCTCATCGGCGATCACGCGCTGGCCATGACCATGCAGGCCGAGGCGCTGCAGGCGCGCCAGCTCTATCACTTGCCGACCCTGCGCAATGGCGAAGCCCGCCTGCGCGTGCTGGCCATCATGGTGTCGGGCGACCTGATGGCCAACACGCCGCTGGAGTGCCTGCTGGGCAACTCCGACGTGGCGCTCGATGCGCTCTACGTCACGCCGGAGAACCCGCTGCCGCAGGCCGTGCCGGAGCACGACGTGCTGTTCATCGCGGTTGGCGAATCCGACCGTACCCAGCCCGTGCTGGAGCACCTGCGCGCGCTCGCGGCAATCTGGCCGCGCCCGGTGCTGAACCAGCCGGATCGCCTGCAACAGCTCTCGCGGGACCGGGCGGCGTCGTTGCTGGCCTCGGCGCCGGGCGTGTGCATGCCGCCGACGCTGCGGGTGGATCGCCAGGTGCTGGCAGGCATCGCCAGCGGGCAGGCAGCGATCTCGTCGGTGCTGGGCGAGGGCGCTTTCCCGATCATCGTCAGGCCGCTTGGCTCGCATGCGGGCAAGGGCCTGGAGAAGATCGGCGACGCGGCCGAACTCGCCGGCTACCTGGCGCAGACGGACGAGCCGGCTTTCTATGTCTCTTACTTCATCGATTACCGGAACGATGACGGCCAGTTCCGCAAATACCGGCTGGTGCTGATCGAAGGGCGCGCCTATGTGTGCCACGTCGGCATCTCGGAGCACTGGATGATCCACTATCTCAATGCCGGCATGGCCGAGAGCGCGGCCAAGCGGGATGAAGAAGCCGCCATCATGCGCGACTTCGACCACACCTTCGCGCTGCGCCACAAGGATGCCCTCGCACGGATCCAGGAGCGGCTGGGCCTTGACTACGTGGGCCTGGATTGCGCCGAGACGCCGGATGGTGCGTTGCTGGTGTTCGAGGCCGATACGGCGATGGTGGTGCACGATATCGATCCGGTTGACCTCTTCCCGTACAAGCAGCCGCAGATGCACAAGATCTTCGCGGCGTTCCGCACCATGCTGATCAACGCCAGCCAGGCCCATGCCGACCGCATGGACGCGCACGATGCCGCTGCCATCGACGGCTGACCTGCTGGTCAGCGGCGGGGACCACCGCATCGCGCTGGATCCGGAGACCGGCCGTAACAAGTACGGTTGCCAGCCGCTCGCCTCGACGGGGCTGGTTCCCTTTGGCTCCTCCACGTCCTCGGGGATTTCTCCCGCCGCGTTCGCCGAGGTGGACGTGCTGCGCAACCGGCTTGCCGCGGCGCTGCCGCACCAGAGCGCGGCCGAGCTGTATCGCCGCGAGCTGGACCGGCTGCGCGGCGAGTTGCTGGCGCTGTGCGGCATTGGCGATGCGCTTGGCACCGGGCTTGTCTTCTCGGCTTCCGGCACCGATGTGCACCTGCTCGCGGCGCGCGTTGCCGCGCGGGTGGCGGCCGATGGGGCCGGCAGCGATGCGGGCGATGCGGGTGTTCTTGGCGTTCAGGGCCGGCCGCTGGTGATCCTGGCCGGCGAGGCCGAGAGCGGCAGCGGCGTGGCCGCCGCGCTCGCCGGGCGCCACTTCAGCACGTACAACGCACTGGGCCGTACCACCATCCCGGGCGAGTCGCTGAGCCAGGCCTGCGCCAGCGACATCCTCGATGTGCCGATCCGCAATGCGGACGGCAGCTTGCGGGATGCGAGCGTGGTCGATGCGCAAATCGATGCGCTCGTCAGCCAGGCCGTGCAAGACGGACGCCAGGTGTTGCTGGTGCAGATCGACATCTCCAAGACCGGATGCATCGCGCCGAGCATTGCGTGCGTGACGGCGCTGCATCGCCGCTGGCCCTCGGCGGTGCAGGTCCTGGTCGACGCCTGCCAGTTCCGCATTGAGCCGGGTACGCTCCAGGCCTACCTGCGCAACGGCTGCATGGTGGCGCTGACCGGCTCCAAGTTTGTGACCGGGCCTTCGTTTTCCGGCGCCTTGCTGCTGCCAGCGGCCATGGGCAAGACACTACGCGAGCGCGGCGTCCCGGCGGAGCTGCGCCTGTACTCCGCGCGCGAGGAATGGCCGCAAGGCTGGGCAAGCGCGCAGGCGCTCGGCAGTTATGCGAACTTCGGCCTGCTGCTGCGCTGGCAGGCTGCGATCCACGAGCTGCGCGAATTCCTCGCGGTGCCGGCCGGGCAAGCCGCTGGCATTCTGCGGCGTTTTGCCAGTGCCATCCAGCAAAGGCTGGGCAGCGATCCCGCCTTTGCCGCGCTGGCGGTGCCGGCGCTGGACCGCACCGCGCTGAACGCGCCATCCCACTGGGACGAGATCCAGACCATTCACCCCTTCCTGCTGTACCGATGCCAGCCGGGAGGCGGCAGGGCCGCGCTCAGCCGGGAGGAGACGGCCGCCATCTTTCGCCGGGTCCAGGCGCCGGGGAGCGCCGACGCAGGCGTGGCCTACCAGCTTGGCCAGCCCGTGGACAGCGGCCACAGGGCAGGTGTCCCGGTCAGCGCCTTGCGGCTGTGCATGAGCGCCAGGCTGGTAGTCCAGGCGGCGCGAGACCCGGATCAGGAGCGGCACCTCATCGGCCAGGCCCTGGCATGCCTGGAGATGGTCTCCGCCCTTGTGCATACCCCCACGCGCGACGTTGGCGTTGCGCCAGTGCTGGATACCGCCTTTTCATAAATACACTCGCGTTTTCTCGCGGACTACGGCGTCACGATATTGAAGTCAGGCTTGAATGTGTCGAGCATGCCCGCGAGTTCGTCGAATTTCTCGCCAGCGCCTTCCACCTTTGCCCCTCCCGCCTGCGACAGTTTGCTCAGTGTGGTCGCCCCGCCCAGCACGCTGGCCAGGCCGAGCTTGTTGGTTGTGATCGTGACATCCGCCTTGGGGAGCTGTTTCCCGACGGTATAGATCAGGACCGAATTGCGCAACTCGATCGCGTACTGCTCGTTGGTCTGCGGATTGATCCAGTTGACATTGAGCGTCTTCCCGGCTGCCTTCTTCCCATTCAGGCGGATGCCGGCGTAGTCCAGGATCATGTCGGCGGTCATCGCATTCACCGTATCCGCCGAGGCCACGCCGGCGCCCGGTAGCTTGACGGTGCCGCGCCGCAATTCCAGGGCGCCCATCAGGAACTCGTTACGCCATGTGGGACTCTCGGTCTGGTAGGCGAGCTGCTCCAGCGCATCGGCGCCCAGTTCGCGCGCCTCCTTGTTATCCGGATCGGCAAAGACAACGTGGTTCATCACTTCCGCCACCCAGCGATAGTCGCCTTCCTTGAACGATTGCCGGGCCTTGTCGATGACGCGCTTCGCGCCGCCCATGAACGCCACGTAACGCACGGCTGCCTCGGTGGGCGGCAGCTTGTACAGGTTTGCGGGGTTGGAGTCATACCAGCCGAGGTAACGCTGGTAGACCGCCTTGGCGTTGTGATTGACCGAGCCATAGTAGTCCCGGTTGTACCATTGCTTGCCAATGCTGTCGGGGAGTTTCAGCATCTCGGCAATTTCCACCGACGTGTAGCCCTGGTTGGCAAGATTCAGCGTCTGGTCGTGAAGGTACTTGAACATGTCACGCTGGTTCTCCAGGAATGGCACGATGGCGTCGCCCCAGGTCGGCCAATGGTGCTGGGCGATCACGGCCTTGGCGCGCACGCCATAGCGATTGGCCGCTTCGTTGACGGTCTTCCACCACTCCCTGGCATCGCGCACCTGGGCGCCGCGCAGCGTATAGAGGTTGTGGAGCGTGTGCGTGGCATCCTCGGCCATGTTGAGCACCTGGAACTGAGGCAGCCAGATCAGCATTTCCGCGGGCGCTTCGGTATTGGGCGCCATCAGGAACTCCATCTGCACGCCGTCAATCGTGCGGGTCTCGCCGGTCTTTGTCACCGAATCGGTGGGGGAGATCAAGGTGACCTCGCCAAGCGAGGTACTCTTGCCGAGTCCACCATCGACCTGGCCTTGCGGCCCGCGCGGCAATAGCGACCCATACATATACGTGGCCCTGCGGCTCATGGCGGTACCGGCGTAGATATTCTCGCTGACCGCTTCTTCCAGGAAGCCCTCGGGCGCCAGGATCCTTACCTTGCCAGCCTTGACATCCGCCTCGTTCACGACGCCCTTGACGCCGCCATAGTGATCCACGTGGCTGTGGGTGTAGATCACTGCCACGACCGGCTTGCGCGGCCGGTGCTGGTAATACAGGTCAAGCGCGGCTTTCGCGGTTTCCCTGCTCATTAACGGATCGATCAGGATCAGTCCGGTGTCGCCTTCGATCATCGTCATGTTTGACAGATCGAAGCCGCGTACCTGGTAGACGCGGTCGACAACGGCGAACAGCCCGTTGAACATATTGAGCTGGGCCATACGGTACAGGCTGGGATTGATGGTGTCGGGCGCCGTCTCAGCCTTGAGAAAATCGTACGCCGGCAGGTTCCAGGCAGCGTGCTTGCCGTTCCCCGCCTGAATGACAAGGTCCGGTGTGGTGCCGATAAACCCGCGTTGGGCCGATTCGAAGTCGGTCCGGTCGTTGAACGGAAGCGCCTTGAGCACTGCGGCGTTGGCTTGCCGGGTCAGGTCAGTGGCAGGTTTGCCAGGCGCCGGGGCGGATTGCGCGCAGAGGAGTGCCGGGGTGCTCGCCAGGGCGAACGCCATTGCCAGCAGGCGTTGCCGGGGACCAAGTCTGTTCTTCATGTTTATCGCTTCTTCTTGTTATGGGTATTCACAGCAAGGATGTCGACTACTACCACGCATGGTTGTAGCTGATGGAAAAGACCTTCACATTAGCGGCCCCTGCTGGCGTGCTGACGGTCTTGAGGAAGGAAGCCGCCACGGCATCCGTAGGGGTGAAATTGAAACTTCCGCTGACGCCAAGCTTGAGCGTGTTCTGCGCATTGTCTTGCTTGATGCCGTTGATTCTGGTCTGCCCCCCGTTGCTGTAGACCATGTCCACCGCCGCCCACAGCGCGCGGTTGAAGCTGTAGCTGTAGTGCGCTTCCAGCGTTCCTAACGGCGCTTGCTGTAGCTTTCCGTGACCATCCGGCTGGAAGTACTCGCCGTTCTCGGTGTAGAACGAGACATTGCCATTGACGGACAGCATCGACTTGCCAAAAGGGTAGTTGAATGCAAGCTGTGGCTTGATCACCCAACGATTTCCACCGAAATTGACGGGCTTGTTCCGGTCATACTGCCCGGTGGGGACGGTAAGGAAGACGGCCGAGGTAAGAAGCGTCTGCGGTGTGGCCTTTGCAAATGCTTCCTGAGTCAGTGCCGGCGCGCCAAACAGGTTGGCCGCGAGCACAACGGTCAGGTCGCCCGCGCCGTTCTTGCTGAACTCGCGCGACGCCAGCGGGGCCATGGAACTATCGACGTTGGCGCTCGCCCAGCTGTAGGGCAGCAGGAACTGGATGCCACCGGTCTTGCCTGCCACCGGAAAGGAATATGCATAGCGGGCCAACGCCATGTTCATGGTGGCGTTGACCCCCTGCACTGGAAGGGTCGTGTCCAGTTGCGTGTTGGACTGAACATGGTTGTAGTAGAGATAGACCAGATTCGTGTCGATCGGGAGATTCATCCAGTCCCGTGCGCCATCGGCAGCCGCAATACCAGGCAGCAGGCCGAACAACAATGCCGCGGCCGATGGGGCCAACCGTACGGTGTCGAGATGGCCATGCCATGCAGGCCCGCGCGAAGTGCGTGCGTCCGTTACGTTCTTGCCGCATGTCATTGCGCGTTTTCCCAGCGCGCGGCGTACGGAACGAACGGCCGGGGTAATGCTATTTCGCATGAATGCTCCCAATCTGATGCGAAGTGAAACGCAATAAGTGATCATCGGTGGATGACCGGCTGATGTGTGACGACGAGCTTGGGTAAATGACAACGAGCTTGAAGCCTGGAAAATGGGCGCCAAAGCGATGCCTTACGGCTGCCTGCACAAGGCTAGTCGGCCATTCCCTTTTCACCCGTGAGAAGATCCTCGGACCCAACGAAAGCGATGCCCGGCGCAAAGGCGATTGGGTAGACGTCTCCCACAAATTGTGCGTAGGTGGCGAAATAGTAGTAGACGGTCTCGCATCTCCGTACGCGGATATCCTGCGTTAGCGAGTGGATTGGTGCGCGCCAGGTCTTGGGGGACGCTTTGCAGTTGCTCCTATCTCGGGAGTCACTGACTGCCATGCTCTCCGCCTTCGCCACCGCTTCGTCAAGCTGAGACCGGATCATGGATTCGGGCGTCAAAGCGCAGCCGGAACTGAGTGCAATCAGGGATAGCGATAGCGGAAGCAGGTACATTTTCTTGGGTAAGAGTGACAGGCGCCAGAGGCCGGTCGGCTATGGCCCAGGGCAGCCGTTCATCAACGCGATTGAACGGATAATCAGCAGTGCGAGCGAGCCGGCGCCGCAGGCAGGCCTCGGGGGTGAACCGGTTGGACTTGCCAAGAGTTTGATGCAGAAACCATTCGACGATGGTCGATGGCTTGTCACGGCTCATCCTCCGCTCATGGCATCGTCGTCGTGAGGTCTTGTCCCGCCCTCCACTCGCGCGCCAGCCGCTCGGACTCGGCGCGCTGTTTGGCGGTCAGTTCCGCGGCCATTCCGGTGCGCAGCGTCATGTCCTCCGAACCCGGCTTGGCCTCGCGGGTCGACAGCAGCACCCAGGCGTAGGCCAGTACCAGGTTGCGCGCCACGCCCCAGCCATTCTCGTAGGCTGCCGCCAGGTTGTTCTGGCCGGTGGGATGGCCTTGCATGGCGGACTTGCGCAGCCAATGCACGCCTTCGCGCTTGTTGCTCAGGACCATGCCTTCGCCTTTGATCAACATGGCGCCCAGGTTCGCCTGCGCGTCCGCAAGGCCCTGCACGGCCGCCTTGCGCAGCCATATGACCGCCTCGCGATCATCCACCGGCCCGCCTTCTCCGAAGTGGTACTGGAGTGCCAGGTTGTATTGGGCCGGCCCGTAGCCTTGCTCGGCCGCCAGGCGGGTCCAGCGCCTCGCCTGCGCATAGTCCTTGGGCACGCCATCGCCCGTCGAATAGAGACTACCAAGCTCATTGCGCGAATCCGCGTCGCCCTGCGCGGCGGCCTTGCGCAGCCAGGCCACGCCTGCCTGCATGTCCTTCTTGACGCAGGCGCCGCGGACATAGGCAATGCCCAGATGGCCCTGGGCCGCGGCCACGCCAGCCTTGGCGCGCGCTTGCAAGGCGGCGGCGGCGGGCACGCACTTGCCACTGATCATCGCCGCGTACAGGTCCTGGGCCTCGCCGGCCCAGGCGCTGCCTGCGGCCATGGAAATGGCGGCGAGCCCGAGCGTCAAGGTACGGCGCGTTTCGTTGTGCTTCATTTCGCTTCTCGGTAAGGCAAGGCGCAAGCTTACTGGCGGCATGCCGTCAAGAGAATAGGACAAGTCCTAAAATGCAAGCGTCGGCCGCAACCGACCCCTTCGAGCGGAATCGATCGCTATGCCCGGGCCGGTCACTGCACCGACATCAATGCGAGAGAGGTTGCGGTGATTATGGAATTCGCCGCCTAAGCGATGCCTTATTGTAAGATCCATCTTCTAAATTTAGGATTTGTACTAAAAATGAGGGCCCCGGCCAGGATGCAGCAAGGTAAAGGGAACGCTCGCGAGACAAACACAAGATCATCGGGAAGTCGACCTGGATTGCAGCGGTTGTCGTGCTGAAGGTGGGGCCTGGACGCATGGCGGGCCCGGACGAGTACACATCAATCACACCGTAGCGCGAGCACGTCAGCAGGGATGGGGTACCTAAACTTGGCCTCCCGACTGCACGTCACGCGCAGGAGCATCGAACGTGCAGATCATCAAGCTTCGGCGTGAGCAATACTGGCACCCGGCAATCGTGCTGGCAGCCATGCTGATCCCCGCACTCGTCATGGTGCCGCTGGTATTCCTGCAGGGAAGGCAACGCGCCGACGGCGAAGCGTTGGTCACGGCGGTGTCGATCCAGAAGCAGATGGACAACATCCTCGGCGTGGTCACCGCCAATGTCGACAAATCCATGGCGCTGCTCGGCAAGCCATGCCAGGAGGTGATCGGCGAACTCACGCGGGCGAGCACCCTGAGTCCGTATTTCCGCTCGCTCATCCTGGTTCATGAAGAGAAGCTCTACTGCTCGCCGGTCCTGGGCAAGGTCAACGATATCCCGCTCACCCTGGCATTCGACGCGATGACCAGCTTGCCATTGGGGCCGCGGATCACCCCGAGCGCGGGCACCTCCCTGGTCCCGGACCGGCCCGCGGTCATCGTCTCGCGAGGCATCGGCAACGGCTCGGGCGTGCTGGCCGTGATCGACGGGCAGTACCTGCTGGACATTCAGGCAGCCGCCTCGTACAGCGGCCAGTTCCAGGTCCAGATCCTGCTCAGCGACTCGCTGCGCCAGTTGCCGACCGGCGCGCCGTTGGCGACGACAACCGGCCCGCGCTACCGGAACAGCATGAAGCTGGCCAAGTCCGCCGCCTTTCCCATCGAGGTGCGCGTCGCGGTCGCACCGGCGCTGATCACTGCCTACCGCCATGAGCTGTGGCGTCACTACGCGCCTTTCCTGGTACTGGCGGCGCTGCTCTCGGGATACCTGGCGCATCTGTTCTGCAGGCGGCGCTTGTCGCTGGTCAACGAGATCTACCGAGGCATGCGCCAGCGCGAGTTCCACATGGTCTACCAGCCGGTCATCCGGTTGGCCACGGGGGAGTGCAGCGGGCTCGAGGCCCTGGTCCGCTGGCACCGGCCCGGCCGGGGCAATATCCGGCCGGACATCTTCATCCCGCTGGCCGAAGACAATGGCCTCATCGGCGACCTGACTCGGCATATCTTTGATCTGGTGGCCGCCGACTTGCCAGGCCTGGGGCTGGGGCCGCGTGACCACATCGGTGTCAATGTCAGCGCTTCCCACCTGGCGACGCCCGGATTCGTCGCTGATGTGCAGCGGCTCCTGGGCAAGCTCGGCCCCGACGGGCCACTGCTGGTCCTGGAGGTGACCGAGCGCGAAGCGCTGCCGAACGACGAGCAGGTGCAACGCAACATCGCGCACCTGCGCGCGCAGGGTGTGCTCTTGGCGCTCGACGACTTCGGCACGGGGCAGAGTTCGCTGTCCTACCTTGAACAGCTCCATGCCGATTTCCTCAAGATCGATCGCTCGTTCGTCATGGGCATCGGCACGGACTCCGTCAACGCCGTGGTGCTCGACACCATCATTGGCCTGGGCCAGCGGCTGCATCTGGAGCTGACTGCCGAGGGGATCGAGAACGAGGTGCAGGCCGCCTACCTGCGACAGCACGGCGTGCATTGGGCGCAAGGCTATCTGTTCGCTGCGCCGTTGGGGGCGGGGGAGTTGGCGGCGTGGCGCCACAACCGTCCCCGTGTCACCGAGGCCGCCCAGGAGACCATGCCGGACCCATTGCCGGCTTGAGCCTGCGGATTCGGCCAGTGGGTGACACCACGCCGCTTGCTGGTTGAGACCTTAACGCTCCCCATTAACGCCCGCTTGCGCAACGCAAAGCGGCCCCGGCGCTACTTGGCCGAATTCCATAAAGCCTGCCCCTCTCCAGGAGGGGGGATATCTTCCGATTTCTTGCCGTTAGCCATTCTGCAGCGTGCTTCCGTATGCATTTGGAATTGTGCTGTTTAGGCCATAACAAGACGGCGCGACGCGAAGACGATCGCCCAGATCATCACAAATAGGAAAAGCGGGAACGGGATTGCAGCGCAACGGTTCGCATTGGCGATTCAAGCCATGACTCATGGACCATTCCGCAGCACCAACGTCCCAACGGGACAAGGGGATTAAATCGTGAATTTCAACAGCCTGACCATCAAGGGCAAGCTCGTGCTGAGCTTTAGCCTGCTAGCCGCCATCGCGCTATCCATTTCCGCTTTGTCGCTACGCGCGCTGAGCCAGACCACGGACGGCTTTTCCCGCTACCTGCATGGCATCAACGCGCGCGCCGAAGTCGCCGCGCAGGTGCGGACCGCTGTCGACCGGCGTGCCATCGCGGCGCGCAACCTGGCTCTCGTCACCAGGCCCGAGGACCTGACCCTGGAGAAGGCAGCCGCGTTACGCGCACATGACGATGTGCAGGCGCAGCTGGCAAAGCTCAAGGACATGGTGTCGGGCGACAGCGACGCCAGTGACACCGCGCGCAACCTGGTGCGCGAGATCGATCGCGTGGAGTCGCGCTATGGTCCCGTGGCCATCGCCATCGTCGACCTCGCGCTCGCCGCCAAGCGCGACGAGGCCATCCTCAAGATGAACGACGAATGCCGCCCCTTGCTAGGGGCGCTGGTCAAGGCGACCGATGCCTATACCGAGTTCACCAAAGGCCGCCAGGTCGATACGGTGCGCAGGCTGGAGGAGGACTATGCCGCGCAGCGCAACCTGCTGATCGTCATGTCCATTTGCACCATGGTGCTCGCCGCGGTGAGCGGCCTGCTGATCACGCGCTCCATCACCCGGCCCATGCAAACGGCCGTGGACGTGGCGCAAACGGTAGCGCGCGGTGATCTGGGCAGCCAGATTGCCGTAGTAGCGCGGGACGAGACCGGCCGCCTTCTGTCGGCCCTGCGCGACATGAACGCGCGCCTGACGGAGATCGTTTCCCGCGTGCGCGAGAGCAGCGCAAGCATCGCCGGGGCATCGGCGCAGATCGCCGCGGGCAATGCGGACCTGAGCCAGCGCACCGAAGAGCAAGCGGCATCGCTTGAGGAAACCGCCGCCAGCATGGAAGAGCTGACCACTACGGTACGCCTGAGCAGCGAGAACGCCCGGCAAGCCAACGAACTGGCCCGCGAGGCCGCCGATATCGCGCAGAGCGGCAGCACGGCGGTTGGCCGCGTGGTCGATACGATGCAGGGCATCAGCGCCAGCTCCACCAAGATTGCCGACATCACCGGCATGATCGAAGGCATCGCCTTCCAGACCAATATCCTCGCGCTCAACGCCGCGGTGGAAGCTGCCCGCGCCGGCGAGCAAGGCCGCGGCTTTGCCGTGGTGGCCAGCGAGGTGCGCAGCCTCGCGCAACGCTCGTCAAGCGCCGCCAAGGAGATCAAGGAACTGATCGCGGGCTCGCTCCAGCAGATCCAGGACGGCTCCACGCTGGCGGGCGAAGCCGGGCAGACCATGAGCTCGGTGACCAAGGCGGTCGCGCGCGTGAGCAGCATCGTGGAAGACATTGCCAGCGCATCGATGGAACAAAGCCGCGGCATCGAGCAGGTGAACCTGGCGATCTCGCAGATGGACCAGGTGACCCAGCAAAACGCTGCCATGGTGGAACAGGCCGCCAGCGCATCCCGGGCGCTGCAGGAACAGGGCCAGGAGCTCAACGAGGTGGTGGCGTTCTTCCGCCTGCCGGGCGCCGGCGGCGCCGGGCGGCCGCATGCGCCGGCGAGCGAACGGGACGCACGCCTCCAGCGCGCCGCCGCAGTGGCCTGATCGCGCACTTGCGTTCCCGGCATGGCTGGCGTGGGCCAGCGCCCCGGAGTCATCCCGGGTGCCGCTGGCACATTGGGAAAAATGATTTTTATCCTGGATTACGGTAATTAAATTCTATGGTAATTACGGATTCTCATATGCTGGAGGACAAAGCAGCACATTCCACGTCGTGGCACGCCGGGGTACGTTGCGCTATTAAGTTTCTTCTTAATAAATATAAGTCCAGAAATCGAAATATTTTCGGTTTCGTTCTTTGCCAACTACTACGGGGATTGCCCAATTTCAACTTAGCCATCATGATGGTTTACTGTGCCGGTGGATGTAGAGCGTGTCAGGTGTCCGAATGGCCCTATCGACTGCATTGCGCAGTAGGTGAGCGTACGGGCAGGCCGAAATTCGGTCGCAGGGAGCCAGGAACTGGAGGCGTAGGTTGTGGCAACTGAACGATCCGTCATCTATCTAGTCGACGACGATGAAATTGTGCTTTGGGCGTACCACGAGTTGCTCCGTGGTCTTGGCGCTGACATAAGGACGTTTGTTTCCTCTCGCGAGTTTGTTGAATCGTACCGGCCGGCGCCAGTTGAATGCCTGGTCTGCGATCTGCGCATGCCGGGGATGTGCGGCCTGCAGGTGCAGGGAGCGCTGGCGGGCATGGGCATTCTTCCTCCTACCATCTTTGTTTCCGCTTACTCCGAGGTCCCTTCGGTGGTCAAGGCGATCAAGGCGGGCGCGCTCGATTTTCTGGAGAAGCCCGTCGATGGCGCCATGCTGGTGCAAAAAGTGCGGGGCGCGCTGGAACGCAGCCGCCAGATGCACGAGCAGAAGCTGGCTTGCGCCGACAAAAGCACGCGGCTTGCACGCCTGACCCCGAAGGAGCGAGTCGTTGCCTGGCACGTCACGACTGGCAAGACCAGCAAGGCGATTGCCAGGGAACTGGGGATCAGCGTTCGCACCGTGGAAAATCACCGGGCGCACTTGATGGAGAAACTGCAAGTCAAATCAGCGATTGAATTGACAACGCTGCTTCTCGATTGAGTCATCCCGTTTGGTCGCCATAAACGGTGACGAAAGCCAGAAATTTCGGTCGCGTTAGCTATTGGCACTGGTCCGGAATGCCGCCGCCGTTTTATAAGCCGAGAACCGTCGCAGGAAATCATGCTCAAGCGTTACTTCAGGAGTCTGCGAGGGGCAGCCGGTAGAGAAGCCCGCCTGAATTTCATCATGACGGCGGTCGCCGTTGCCTTGCTGCTGGTCTTGAGCCATGAGGTGCTCCGGGGCCTTGAAAAGCAATTTCATCGGAGTGCCGAAAGCCGCCTGAAATCCGTGCTGCAGGCCATATCGGACCTGAACCGGACGATGGGAGAGGATTCGGCGGGGCGAGTCGGGACCATTGCCGAGAACCCTGCCCTGATAAAACTGGCGAAACGTATACTGGCCGATCCCGGCAGCGCCGATCTGCGGACTGAACTCGATCAGTGGATCCTGCCGATCTACAGGAGCCGGGGCTTCGATGGCTATGCCCTGATCCGGCCGGACCACACCATAGTCGCGGCGAGCAGCCCGCGCTATGTCAACGCCTCGGACCTGACCGAGCCGACCTTACGCACGTTGCGGGGGGCGCAGGAGCTCGGATTTGCCATTTCGCGCCCCACCGTCTCGACGCAGCCGCTCATGGTCCAGGGCATTGAGCAGCCGGCCGGGATGTTCTATCAGCTGGCGTGCGCACGCATCAACGCGGATGGATTGATCGTGGGCTTCTTGTGCCTGCGCATTGATCCCTATGTGAAGCTGTTCAAGATTCTCAAGGCGGGCCGGATAGGCGAAACGGGCGAGGCTTACGTGATTGACTCCTCCGCGCGCATTCTCTCCCCGACCCGCGCCTCGGAGCGCGATGCGGCGCCAGATCGTGCGCGGCGGGACGTTTCCGAGGCGCTGTGGGCGAGAGTGCCCGGCAAGCGGCTTGCGGCCGATTCGCTGGTGCGTGGCCGCATTGGCGATGCCCCGACGGAACTTGCGTTGCAACTGCTGATGGATAGAGGCGAGGAGGCGGTCGCCGCCGAGGGCTATGACGGCAATGACGGGCGCAAGGTCATCGGGGCTGGCCGATGGTTGGGTGACCAGGACATGGGGCTGGTCGTCGAGCTACCCGTTGACGAAGCCTATCAGTCGTACTTCCTGGTCCGCACGGCGATCGTGAGCCTTAGCGCGATCGCGATCGGGCTGATCCTTGCGTTGGCGGTGTTCCAGTGGCGCGCGCGCCGCGGCGTGTCCGAGAACGAGGAACGCATGCGCGCATTCCGCGAGAACGTGCCGACCGGGCTGGCTTACAAGAACCCCAAGGGTGTGGGCATCATGGCCAATCACGCCTACGAGCAAGCCATCGGGGTGCCCCAGGGCGCTGCCGTGGGATGCTGCGACTGGGACATCATCCCGAATCGCCATATCGCCCAGATCAGCCGCGATATGCACGAGCTGGTACTGGCCAGCGGGACATCCCAAAGCCAGGTGCATGCGATCAGTCCTCGTTACGGCTATGAACGCATTTTCCGCGTGGTCAAGTTCCCGGTGCCCGGGCCGGACGATGCCGGCATCATCGGCGTCGGTACGGTGGTCGCCGATATCACCGAGCAGGAACGCACCCGGCAGGCCCTGGAGGCGCTGACCAACACGCTGGAAGCACGCGTCGAAGAGCGCACCCTGCAGCTGACGGCAGCGCGCGAGGCGGCTGAGTCGGCAGCGCGCGCCAAGGCGAAGTTCCTGGCCAACATGAGCCACGAGATCAGGACGCCGCTGAATGCCATCATCGGCATGTCGCATCTGGCGCTCAAGCGCGAGCGCGCGGACAAGCTGGACCGCTATCTGGAGCGCATCGGCGCATCCGCGGCGCACTTGCTGGGGATCGTCAACGATATCCTGGATTTCTCGAAGATCGAGGCGGACAAACTCACCATCGACGCGCGCGAGTTCGACTTGTCTGAACTGCTGGATCGTGTCACTGGCCTGTTCTGGGAAACGGCGGAAGCAAAAGGCATCATGATGTCTATTTTCACGTCCCCCGCGATTCCGCCTCGGCTTGTCGGCGATCCGCTGCGGGTCGGGCAGATCCTGATCAATTTCCTGAGCAATGCGCTGAAGTTCACGGATCGTGGCGAGGTCTGCCTGCGAGTCAGGGAGACACTCGTGCGCGACAGCCATATCGGCTTGTCCTTCGAGGTCGAGGACACGGGCGTAGGCATTGCTGCGGAAGCGTTGCCGGAGCTTTTCACGCCGTTCCAGCAATTGGACGGCGCGCTGAACCGCCGCTTTGAAGGCACGGGCCTAGGGCTTGTGATCAGCAAGAAGCTGGCGGAACTCATGGGTGGGCGCGTCCTCGCGCGGAGCCAGGCCGGTGTGGGAAGCATCTTCTCGTTCGAGGTGTCGCTGGAGATTGGGCGGGCAGACCGGGCGACCGGTCCGGGCTCCGGCCTTTCGCATGCGGCGATGGTGCCATCGGATTGCCGCTCGATCGCCGGGCCGGCGTGGCAGGCATTGCACGGGCGCAAGGTCTTGCTGGTCGAGGACAACCCGATCAATCAGGAGGTCGCGCACGATCTTCTCGTACTGGTGGGCATGGACGTGCACGTTGCCGGCGACGGTCAGCAGGCGCTGGCGGCGCTCAAGGAACACGCATTCGATATCGTGCTGATGGACATCCATATGCCGGGCATGGATGGCATAGAGACCACTGGCGCGATTCGCCACGACCTGGGCCTTTATGCCCTGCCGGTGCTGGCACTGACGGCAGACGCGATGTCGGCGGACCGCATCCGCTGCATCGAGGGCGGGATGAACGATCATATTTCAAAACCGATCGACGCAGAGGCGATGTTCCGCACCATTGCGGCATGGCTGCCGCCCGTTGCCGCGCCGTGGGGCGCGACTCGTGGCTTGGCAGGCGCAGGGACTACGGTGGCGGTGACGGCGCAGGCGACGCCACCGGCGTCAGCGGTGACGCAGGCCCTGAAGGCCATACCGGGCCTGGACGCCGCCTCGGGGATCAAGCTCTTGTTCGGTCGCGAGGATCTTTACATCAATCTGGCCAGGCGCGTATGCGCAGAACGCGCGGACATGGCAACGCGGATCCATGAGGCCATCGGGGCCGGCGATGTTCGCCAGGCTGGCCTGCATGCCCATGGCATGAAGGCCATCCTGGGCATGCTTGGGGCGGCGCAGCTCGCGCAGGCCTGCGCGGCGCTGGAGCGCGGCTTGCAGGATGGCCGTGCGGATGCCGCGGCGCTCTCCACGCTGGGCCGGGACTTCCCGGCGCTGATCGCCAACATGCGCTCGGCGTGCGCCGTGGGCGCGGTATAAAAAGGGTCCAGAGCCAGCCCTGCGCGTGAATCTGGCGCTTCATCTGCAAGGGGGGGACACAGGGGAGTGCTGTTTCCCTGCAGAATCGGCCATGCTGGCAATCCTCACACGCAAAGCGGGCTCTGGACCGGAAAAAAGGGGGGGGCGGCCATCGCGCCATCGCGTCGGTCGCCAGGACCCATCAACGTTTCAGCGGCTCTCCACACCGACCGGGGCGGCACACAGGTCGAGTCCGGCGGATAGCAACCTGAGTGTGAACAGTTCGACGTGGGTGAGTGCGCCGTCGATCGTCACCCATGGGTAGCGGACACCGGAGATCGTATTCTCGAAGGCGATCAATGTCGCATCGCTGTCGACGGCGCACACGAAGCGCCGGATGCCGATCCTCGGATGCCGGACTTCATAGCGTGCGCGATGCTGGAGCCGGAACTCGCACTTGCCTTCCCGGGTTGCTATCGATATGGCATGCTCCTTCAGTCCGGGCGCCAGGCCATTGAGAACGTGGCTTAACCAGTCGTCATACGCCAGCGACGTTTCCCCGCCGCCCACCGCCGTTATCCACTGGTCGATGCGCAAGGTATGGCGAACCGTTTGCTGATGAGATTCCATGCCTCATGATGGCTCGGCGATGGCCGCCGCGAAAGAGTGGAATTACTCAGGTTGCACACCCCGTATCCGCATCCGTTGCCAGGGGAAAATTGGGGGAGGGGGAGAGTATTCTTACTCTTTCCGATCTTGCGAGAGCCAATGACAATGCCGCCGTTGCTTCGATTCAGCGAAAGACGGGCCTTGATGCCTGCATGGACTCGCTGTTGGTCGGGCAACAGCCGGTGCGGTGCGTGGTGTGTGGCGGTGCCGGCAATGCGGACGCGTCTTTTTTTTGACGTAGTCGGCGTGCATTGAAGCGATCGCGGGGTGTCAGTGTCAATGCCATGTGACCGATGTCCGTTGCTCTTGCGAAAGCCCACTTCGGTGGGCTTTTTTTTTGCCATGCCCGCCCGGAGCGGGGTTAACGGCAGCGGATGCCAAACCTTTATGCCCTCCGCAAGAGGGGGCTGAATTGCGACGCAAGATGGCCGTTATGGCAAGGCAGGGGCCGGGATGCGCCTGGGGTTGTTGCGTCCCGTGCAATCTGTGGCCTGGCCCGGGCGAAAAGCGAACCGGTGCGAGTAATCCGCTATGTCAACGCAATATGACGGTATGTCTTTCGAAGCGCGCCGGAAACGCCGTCATCTTGCCTGCCCGGCAAGTATCCCGACCTGAATCTCCCCATGCGCTCTGATAATTCCGACGCCCTGCCCACGATTCTTGTGGTGGATGATCTTCCAGAAAACATCGCGATGATGGCCGCGTTGCTTCAGGATCGCTATCGGGTGAAGGTGGCGACCTCGGGCAGTGCGGCGGTGCGCATCGCCACGGCGGCGGCGCCAAGCCTGATCTTGCTTGACGTGATGATGCCTGACATGGACGGCTACGAAGCGTGCCGCCAGCTCAAGGCGAACCCGGCCACCATGGACGTGCCGGTGATCTTCCTGACATCCCGTACCGGCGAGCACGACGAGACGCGCGGGTTCCAGGTGGGCGCGGTGGACTACATCATGAAGCCGCTCAGCCCGTTGGTGATGCACGCGCGCATCGCCACCCATCTCACCCTCAAGAACGCCAGGGATTTTCTCCGGGACAAGTCGGCCTACCTGGAGCAGGAGGTGCAGCGCCGGCTGCGGGAGATCTCCGTGATCCAGGACGTCACCATCATGGCCATGGCATCCCTGGCGGAGACGCGCGACAATGAAACCGGCAACCACCTGCGGCGCACCCAGCACTACGTGCGCCGCCTGGCGCAGGCGCTGCGCCACCATCCGCGCTTTTGCGACGAGCTCAACGACGAGACCATCGAGCTGCTGTTCAAGTCGGCCCCGCTGCACGACATCGGCAAGGTCGGCATCCCCGATCGCATCCTGCTCAAGCCCGGCAAGCTGACCGCCGAAGAGTTCGAGGTCATGAAGACCCACACCACGCTGGGGCGTGATGCCATTGCGCACGCCGAGGCCCAGTGCGGCACCCCTAACTCCTTCCTGCGCTACGCCCGCGAGATTGCGCACTATCACCAGGAGAAATGGAACGGCAGCGGCTACCCCGACGGGTTGTCGGGCGATGCGATTCCTGTCTCCGCGCGCCTGATGGCGATCGCCGATGTCTACGATGCGCTTATCAGCCGGCGCGTCTACAAGCCCGCATTTCCGCACGAGCAGGCGGTAAGGATGATCAGCGAAGGACGCGGCAGCCATTTCGATCCGGACATGGTGGACGCGTTCCTGGCCATCGCGCCGGAGTTCCTGGCCATTTCGCAACGCTACGCGGACACCGACGCGGACCATGCACGCGAGGCGGCATTAGTGGCCGCCAACGGCTATCCCGTCACCACGCCGCAGGCATGATGGGCGCATCCGCCTCTGGATGGCTGGCTGCCTGGCGCAGGCGGGTGGCCACGCGCGCCGGTCTGCGGCGCTACGTCTATCCCGTGCCGCTGGTGGTGACAGTCTGCCTGCTGGCCGGCGGCGCCGCCCAGCTGGTGTACGAGAACGACCGGGCCAACCTGGGCGCGCGGGTGGAGTCGATGCTGGCGACGAACGCGCGGCTGCTGGGACTCTGGAGTGGCGAGCAACAGCGGCGCGCCGAGCGGATTGCGCGCCTGCCGGAGGCGCTCAGGCTTGCGCGCCCGCTGCTCTTGGCGCCAGGCCAGCCGTTGCCGGATGGCGAGGCGGTGGCCAGGTTCGAACGCTGGGTGACCCCGGTCTTCCAGAGCAGCGGCTACCTCGGTTATGTCCTGGCTACGCCGGACCTCAAGATCGTGGCGTCGGAGCTGCCCGGCCGCACCGGCCGCCTGCTCTTGCCGGAACCTGCCCGGACGGCCCGGCGGGCGCTGGAAGAGGGTAGCGCGGCCTCGCCGCCTTATCCTGCCCCGGAGCGAACCCGGGACCCATGGGGCACGCTGGTGGACCTGCCGTTCCAGGTGGTGTGCGCCCGGCTGCTGGACGCGGGACGCGCCATTGGCGTGCTATGCCTGCGGCTGGATCCCGGTGCCGTGATGCTGCCGATCATCGCGGCCGGCCAGTTCGGCCGCACCGGTGAGCTCTACGCCATCGACGCCCGGGGCCGGCTGGTGTCTCCCAGCCGCTTCGGCCCGGAGCTGGAGGCCAAGGGCCGGCTGGCGCCGGGCACCGCGTCCATGCTCAACGTATGGGCCCGGGTCCCCGGCCAAAGCGGCAAGGACGGGGGCAGCGCCCAGCCGGGCGGCCCGCTGACCCTGGTTGCCGAGCGCTTGCTGCGCGACCATGCCTCTGTGCTTGCCTACGACTATGCCGACTACCGTGGCCAGCGGGCCGCGGGCGCAGGGATCTGGGTCCCCGGCCTGGAGATGGGCTTGATCGTGGAGCAGAACATGGGCGAAGCGTTCGCCCCGTACCTGTTTACCCGCGACGTGCTGGCGGCACTGACGGCCATCATCCTGCTGCTGATCGGCACCGCCACGTGGATCGCGCGGCGGGACGGCAGGCGCCTGGCGGAGAGCCAGGAAAGGATGCGCGCGATGCTCGAGCACTCGCCCGCCATCATGTCGCTCAAGGACCGCGATCACGCCATGCTGGCCCTTAACCCGGCCATGCAGGCGCTGCTCGGCGCGAGCGAGGGCGAAGTCCTGGGCAGGTCCGACTGGGATTCCGGCTCCAACCCTGAAGTCGCGCGGGTACGCCGGGACATGGAGGCGCGCGTGATGTCCTCGGGCAAGGCCGAGGAGCATGTCTATGCGCTTCAGACGCCCCATGGCGAGCGCCATCTCCAGGTGACGCGCTTCCCGGTGCGCAACCCGGCTACCCATGAGGTGGTGGGGGTCGGCGCGGTGGGCATCGATATCACGGAGCAGGTCGAGGCCAACCACCGGCTGACCTCGCTGTCCCAGACGCTGGAGCGCCGCGTCGAGGTACGTACGCGCGAGCTTGCCGAGACCAATGCCGAACTGGTCGTGGCCAAGCAGGCCGCGGAGAGCGCGGCGCATGCCAAGGCCAGCTTCCTGGCCAACATGAGCCATGAGATCCGTACCCCGATGAATGCGGTGATCGGCATGGCACATCTGGCGCTGCGCACGCGGCTCGACGACAAGCAGCGCGGCTACCTGGAAAAGATCCAGCATTCCGGCCAGCATCTGCTCGAGATCATCGATGACATCCTCGACCTGTCGAAGATCGAGGCCGGCAAGCTGGAGATCGAGCGGGTCGATTTTTCGCTGGAGCGGATGCTGCGCACGGTGTGCGACCTGGTGGCCGAGCGGGCCGATGCCAAGCACCTCGAGCTGATCGTCGAAGTCGCCCCGGACGTGCCGGACTCGCTGCGCGGCGATCCGCTGCGCCTGCGCCAGATCCTGATCAACTTCGCCAACAACGCGGTGAAGTTCACGCACCAGGGTGAAATCGTCATACGCGTCGAGCACCACGGCGACGGGCAATGCCAGCCCCGCATCCGCTTGCGCTTCGAGGTGCGCGACACCGGCATCGGCATTGACGCGGCTACCTGCTCGCGCCTGTTCCAGAGTTTCGAGCAGGCCGACGCCTCGACTACCCGGCGCTACGGCGGCAGCGGCCTGGGCCTGGCCATCTGCCGCCGTTTGGTGGAGTTGATGGGCGGCACCCTCGGGGTCGAAAGCACGCCGGGCAAGGGCAGCAACTTCTGGTTCGAGCTGGACCTGCTGGCGGGCAAGAAGCGGCCTGCCAGCGCCTTGGTCGCGCCACAGCTGGCGGGCTGCCGCCTGCTGGTGGCGGACGATCACGACTACGCCCGCCAGGTCATCATTGCCATGCTGCGCAACTTTGGCTTCCGCGTGGACGAGGCCGCCTCAGGCCGTGCCGCTCTGGCAAGGATTGCCCAGGCCGACGAAGCCGCCGATCCCTACCAGGCCGTGTTCATCGACTGGAAGATGCCTGGTCTTGACGGCATCGAGACCGCTCGCCACATCGACGCCATGCGCCTGTGCCACCCGCGCCCGCGCCGCGTCATGATTACCGCCCATGGCCGCGAGGAAGTCTTGCGCGAGGGCGAGCGATCGGGCTTTGACGCGACGTTGATCAAGCCGGTGAGCGCATCGCTGCTGCTGGAGGCGACGGTGCGCACGCTGTCCCCGGACAATGACGCGCCACCGGAGGCGGCGGAGCCGCATTCGGCGGCGCTCGATGCCATGCCGGAGTTGCCGAGCGCGCGCGTGCTGCTGGTAGAAGACAACGACATCAACCGCGAGGTCGCGGTCCACTTGCTGCAGGCCGCGGGCATCTACCCCGATACGGCCGAGAACGGCGCCGTGGCGCTGCACCTGCTCCAGGCCGGCGCTTACGACCTGGTCCTGATGGACGTGCAGATGCCCGTGATGGACGGGTTTGAAGCCACCCGGCACATCCGCGAGCAAGAGAAGTTCGCAAGCCTGCCGGTGGTGGCGATGACGGCCAACGCGTTGCCGGAAGACCGGGCGCGCTGCCTGGCAGCCGGCATGAACGACCATATCGCCAAGCCGATCAGCCCGCCGGCCTTCTATGCCATGCTGCGCCAGTGGCTGGCGGTCCCGGGCGGCGACGACGCGGCCCCGTCAGCCGGGTCCCGGCCGGCCTGGGTGGACGCGCTGGCAACCTCTGCGTATCTTGACGTCGGCGGCGGCCTGGGCCGCGTCAGCGGCCGCGCGGAAGTCTACCGGCAGCTGCTTGAGCGCTTTGCCAGCGGTTACGCAGACATGCCGGACCGGATCGGCGAGCGGCTGTCCCGCGGCGACCGCGACGGCGCGTTGTCGCTCGCGCACTCGCTCAAGGGCTTGGCCGCCAATCTCGGTGCCATGTCGATCTCGTGCGCGGCGGCTACGCTGGAGGCGAGCCTGCAACTTCCTCATGCGCCCGGGCGCCCCGACCCCGTCACGCTGCTGGCGGCCTTGCGCACCACCTTCCCGCCATTGCTGGCGACCTTGCGCACGCACCTGCCAACCGGGCCCGCAGCGTTGGATGGCGGCGCGCCGGATACGTCCGGCCCCCTTGCGGATCCCGATGTCACGCAGGAGGCTGTGCTCAAGCTCCTGCGCGAACAGCTGGAAGAGGGCGACAGCGCGGCCAATCACACCTTCGCCCGCTACCGAGACGTCTTTACCCGCCTGCTGTCCGCCGATGGCTGCCAGCGCCTGCACGCGCAAGTCGAGCGCTACGACTACCTGGCGGCGCTGGCCACGCTGGATGGCGGCGTCGCGCCCTAGGGGCGGCCTCGGCATCCCCGGATAGCGGGAATCGCTTCGGGTACTTGTGGCGGTGTACGCCGTGAGGCGTTTCGATCGCAAGAAACGGAGTTCTTGCGATCGAATCGAGGATTATAGTGTCCTCACACCAAGCCGTTCTTGGACGCGATCATGAATATAGATGCCAATATGCCAGGGGCTCCTTCGCTTGATGACGAGCGATGGGCGGCCGTGGAAGCGCGAGATCCTTCGGCAGACGAAAAATTTGTCTACGGAGTCAGGACGACGGGGATTTATTGTCGCCCGAGTTCCTCGGCCCGTCTCCCGAAACGGGAGAACGTCGAGTTCTTCGATTCCGCCGAAGCCGCGGAAGCCGCCGGTTATCGATCCAGTCGACGTGTCTCTTCGGACCGAAGTGCTGCGGCTGCCCAGCGTGCCGCCCTGGTCGCCGAAGCTTGCCGGCTTATCGACGTCTCGGAGGTCCAACCCAATCTCGAAGCGCTAGCTCTGCAAGCTGGCATGAGCATGTTTCACTTCCACCGGATATTCAAAGCCGAGACTGGTTTGACTCCGAAAGCGTACGCGAGCGCGTCCCGTGCTCGGCGGCTGCGCGAGGAACTCGCCGGTGCCGAGACCATTACGAATGCGATCTACGAGGCCGGGTTCAATTCGAACAGTCGCTTCTACGAGGCATCCGCCGGCATGCTCGGCATGTGCGCACGTGACTATCGGGGTGGCGGCAAAAACGCGGTAATCCGCTTTGCTGTCGGCCAGTGCTCACTGGGTGCCATCCTGGTGGCGCAAAGCCAACGGGGCATCTGCGCGATCTTGTTGGGAGATGACCCCGACCTTCTCGTGCGTGATCTGCAGGATCTGTTCCGCAAAGCAAGTCTCGTCGGCGGGGACGCGGATTTCGAGCGACTGGTCGCGAACGTTGTCGGCTTCATCGAGGCACCGGCAATCGGGTTGAATCTTCCGCTCGACGTCCGAGGTACCGCGTTCCAGGAGAGGGTCTGGCAAGCGCTTCGCGAGATTCCGCCAGGTGCAACGGCCAGCTACGCCGAGATCGCAGCGCGTATAGGTTCACCGAAGGCCGTGCGGGCAGTTGCCCAGGCTTGCGGCGCAAATCATATCGCGGTGGCCATTCCTTGCCATCGCGTTATCCGGCGAGATGGCGACATCTCTGGATATCGATGGGGCGTTGAGCGTAAGCGGGAATTGCTGAAGCGCGAGGCATAGTCCCGCAACGCCAAAGCCGAACCACGAACGCGAAAGCGATAGCCGGCTTGGATTGGCCACGCTTGAGCGCCGAACGCGACCAAGAGGGATATGCCAGCGTTTGCTGGCGTCAGCATCACGATTGACGGACTGCGAACAACGAGGCTCCGTGTCTGACGACGTAAGAAGACGTAGGGAGACGTAAAGACCTCAGCGGACCTCGCGCGCCGACGCCCATAGGTCGCTCGCACCCACGCCGGCATACCAAGCCTCAAACTGCGATCGCCACTGTTCGAACGGCTCGCCCAGCGGATGCCTTGGGTCGCCGCTCAACGCGTACGCCATGCCTTCGATCAGCCACCCGGGTTGCGACGCCACGGCGATATTGCCCAGCATCTCTGCCTGCCGATGGTGAATCAGCTCGTGCGCGACATAGAACGCCTGCCACCCCCGCGGGGCTACCACTGTGCCGAAGTTCCCGATCGCCACCGCTGCACGCCGCCCCAGCCCGAAGGTATCGGTGCATGCCTGCGTCGAGCAAAACACCACACGCGGCGATTGCCGGAACGGGCCAACTGCGCTGGCCGCCTTCGCATACCCCTCCCGATACAGCGCCTGCGCGTCGGCGAGTCTGGCCAGGTCGTCGATGCAGATGCCTGGGAGCGGGCAGGCGACATCGGGCATCAGCGTGGGGGCGACCACTCGCAATGGCTTGATGACGGCAAGCGTGGTTGCCGGCAGCGCAACGCACGTCAGGGTGATAGCGAGCAATAGGTGTCTGAACTTCATGGGTTGATGCCGAAGAACCAGGCGTGGTTACGACGTTCGTTGATAGGTTGAATGTCCGCACTTGGCCTGATCGCAGCCGTCAGCGTCCGGCCGTACTATACCGCCATCCATCGCTCCCGATTCGAAGGCGATAGGAGAACGTCCGGCGGTTCGGCAGGCATTGAAGGTCGAAACGACTGAACAGGCGGTAGATCGCGTCAGGCCAGCATTTCCTCTAGCAGCCCCAGCCCCAGCCCCAGCCCCAGCCCCAGCCCCAGCCCAAGTCCCAACAACATCAGGTGCGATTGATCGACACGCCTCCGTCAACCAGCAGCGCTGCGCCGGTCATGAATGACGAGGCGCCGGATGCCATGTAGAGGACCGACTGCGCAAGTTCCTCCGGTGTCGCGATGCGTTTGAGAGCGTGTAGTCCTGCTACATGAGCCATGGCTTCGGGCGACGCACTCATTGTGCGCCCCATGGGCGTGTCTACTCCGCCAGGAAGGATTGCATTGACGCGAATGGCCTTCGGCCCAAACTCTGCGGCGAGTGATTGTGTCAACCCGATCAATCCTGCCTTGCTGGCGGCGTAGGCTGCGACGCCGGGGAAGCCGACGGTGTACCCAACAAACGTCGAAGTGAAGATGAGGCTTCCGGCGCCACGAAGCACCATCGCGGGGATCTGATACTTCGCGCCAAAGAACGCGCTGGTGAGGTTGGTGTCAATGGTCTCGCTCCAACCCGTCGCCGAGACGCCCGGTGTAGGCCCCATTTCGCCGAGTGTCCCCGCGTTGTTGAACGCGATGTCCAATCCACCGAAACGCTCAACAGCCGTCTGAACGAGAGTCCGAGCATATGCCTCCTCCCTGACGTCGCCTGCGACATATGTAGCCGTTCCGCCATTTTCAGTGATTTCCCTCACAAGGTCTTCCAGCTCAGCCTTGCGACGAGCGGCAACGATCACCGCTGCGCCCTCACGAGCGAAAAGTAGCGCGGTCGCGCGTCCAATCCCGGAACTAGCGCCGGTGACGATGGCGACTTTGTTTGCAAGCGTGTTCATTCTTCTTTCCGATGTTCAAATTGATCAGCCGTCAGTCTGCTCGCCTGTCGAGGCGCAAGAACTCCGTTTCTTGGCATCGAATTCAGGCGAAATGGAAAGACACGACAGCCGCCGATCACCGATTTCAACAACGGCAACCTCGCTCAGGGCAGTGTTGGAAAAAAACGCAACTACGTGCACGGCTTCAAGAAAACCGTGTGGATACCGAGCCCTTGCCTCAATGCCTCAGTGCGAGTGCCGGTGATGCGTATCCGGATAGTGCGGGTGCTTGTGCACCAGCGGCTCGTGCCGATGCAGGTGCCGGTGCGGCTCCTGCCCGTCCCAGTCGAAGGCGTGCTCGTGCTGGTGGTGCGCATCGTGGCGATGCGCGTGGCTGTGCTCGGTCGCCTCGTGGCTGTGCTCGTGCTCATGATGCTCGCGCAGGTGCAACCACACGCCCAGCGCCATCAGCAGCGCCGCCACGTAGAACACCGGCTGCGGAGCCTGCGGCCACATGCCGAACGCGATCGCCACGCCGAACAGCGGCGCCACGGAGAAATACGCGCCGGTGCGGGCGGTCCCCAGCAGCCGCAGCGCGATGACGAACAGAGCCAGGCTCACGCCGTAGCCGAGGAACCCGATGATCATGGCCGCGCCCAGCGCGGGCAGCGCCGGCAGGTGGTTACCGCCGGCCAGTGCCAGCCCGGTGTTGCACACGCCGGCAACCAGCCCCTTGATACAGGCGATCAACATGGCGTCGTTGCTTGACACCTTGCGCGTCAGGTTGTTGTCGATGGCCCAGCACAGGCACGCGCCGACGATCAGCAAGGCACCAGCGGACAACCGCAGGCTGCCCGGCTGCCAGGACAACAGCAAGCCGCCCGCCACGATGGCAAGCATGCCAAGGACGATGTGGCGGCTGGCGTTTTCCCTGAAGACCACCCAGGCGATCAGCGCGGTGAATACCCCTTCCACGTTCAGCAGCAGGCAGGCCGATGCCGCGCTGGTGCTGGCCAGGCCGGTCATCAGCAGGGCCGGCCCCGCCACGCCGCCGGCCAGGATGGCACCCAGCAGCCATGGCGCCTCCTGGCGCGGCACGCTGAGCGGGCTTGCTGCGGCGCCGCTCATGCTGCGCCGCAGCGCCAGCAGGATGCCAAGCCCCAGCCCGCTGCCCAGGTAAAGCAGGCCGGCCAGCAGCAACGGCGGGATCGACCCGGCCAGGGCCTTTGCAAGTGGCGTACTTGCCCCAAACAGCAGGGCGGCGGCCAGGGCGGGGGCGGCGGTTCGGATGGTCATGGGCAAGGCAGCAAGGCGTGGCAATGCCGTATTGTCGCGCCACGGCGTGGTGGCGGGGGATGCTATATATTTCAGCCTTGGACGCCATGCCGGGCATGGCGGTTTCCCCTCTGGAATGCTATGAAAACCCCCTCGCAATACGTGGGCGGCTGGCTGATCTGCGCGGCTGCGCTGCTGATGCTGCCAGCCTGCGCCGTCCTGCAACCGGTGCAGGAAGGCCAGAAACTGATCGGCTCGCCGGAAAGCGCGGTGCGCGCGACCTTCGGTGAGCCCACCAATATCTACCGGCTGGCCGACGGTTCCGTGCGCTGGATCTACTCCAAGCAACCGCTGGGCTATGAGGCCTACGCGGCCGATTTCGATGCCAGCGGAAAACTCACGAACTTCCGGCAGATGCTGGTCACTTCCGAGATCTACCAGGCCAAGGTCGATAGCTGGACCAAGCGCGACGTGGAAGAGCATTTCGGCAAGCCGCTCGAGCCGGTGCAGTACTACCCGCTGATGCAGCGCGACGTCTGGTCCTATCGCTTCCGCCAGGACGGCAACCTATCCTCGCTGTTCAATTGCTACTTCGACAAGCAGGGCATCCTGAGGCAGGTGCAGATCACCCTGGATCCGCTGGGTGGGGATTCCAGCAGGGCGCCCTGATGCCCTGATGTGGGCTGGCTTGGCCTGCAATCCATGCTTCGCCACAAGCTGAAACGTTCTCCCGCGGCACGCGCCCACAATGGCGATGAGCCCTTTCAGAGAGAACGCCATGCCAGCCCTGCCCAGCGCGGATGCACGCGCCAACCACGCCCAAGGCGCCAGCGGCCGCGCGCTGGACATGGTCCTGCTGCTGGCTTTGTCCACGCTCTGGGGCGCGTCTTACACATTCATCCGGCTTGGGGTGGCCACGATTCCCCCCGTCACGCTGATTGCGGCCAGGACGTCGATCGCCGGTGCGCTGCTGGTGGCGTGGATGGCGGCAAGAGGCATGCAGATCCCGCGCGGTGCGGCAGTCTGGCGCCGCTTTGCGGTGCAGGCCATGCTCAACAGCGTAGTGCCGTTCACGCTCATTGCGTGGGCCGAGCAATCGGTCCCGGCGGGGCTGGCGACGATCCTGAACTCCGCGTCGCCGGTGATCGCCGTACTGGGCACGTGGCTGGTCACGCGCCATGAGCGCATCACGGCGCGCAAGCTGTTCGGCGTGGTGGCGGGGCTTGCGGGCATCTGCCTGATCGTCGGCACCAGCGTGCTGGGCGGGCTTGGGCAGCAACTGCTTGCGCAACTGGCCATCGTTGCCGCGACCGTCTGCTACGCCGGCGCGGCTATCTACGGGCGCTCGTTCAAGGACCTGCCCGCCGCCGCGCCCGCCGCGGGCTCGATGATCGTCGGGGCGGCGGTGCTGGTGCCGGCAAGCTTGGCCATCGACCGGCCCTGGACGCTACATCCGTCGCTGTCATCGCTTGCGGCGCTGCTGGCGTTATCCGTGTTCTCGACCGCGCTGGCCTTTGTCATCTACTTTCGCCTGGTACGTACGCTGGGGCCGGTGGGCACCACGGCGCAAGCCTATCTGCGCGTGCCGATCGGCGTGGCCATTGGCATCGTGTTTCTTGGGGAATCGCTGGCCGCGGGGGCTTGGGCCGGCCTGGCGTGTGTCGTCGCGGGCGTAGCCGCCATGACAATGCCTGCGCGGCACCGGCCAGTCGCGCAACGGGAATAAGCCGCGGCCAAGGTATATTGTGGTTCGCGCCAGCCAGGCACTCCGCCCGGCACTCTTGCCCACACCATGGAACGCTTCACCATTTCATGATGGTCGAGGCTGACGCCGGCCACACGCACCGGCATTCGCACCCGCACCCGCATGCTTGAACCCGCTTAGGGCGCCTGGCGCTGCCAATGGCATCCGGGCCGCGGCCCTTGGCTCAGAACCCGGCCTTGTGCACCGGGCCATCCCAGCCGTCGAGGTACTTGGGCAGGGCGTCGTCGACTTCCAGCACGCGATGGCGATAGAACAAGTGCATGGCTGGCTGCAGCGCATCCGGCAGCGCACCGCCGCAGGCCCGCGCGAAAAGGGTGTTCGGGATCACCGACATGCCCAGCCGGTTGATGCCAAAGAGCGTTTCGCCGCACTGTGGACAAAACTGGCGCTGGAGCTGCCGGGTCGCATGATGATAGGTGGCCAGGTGCTGCGCGCCGCGCGCCACCACCACGTTGGCCGGCTCCCAGGCCGTGGCGGCGAACACCGGCGTGGCATAGAAATCCCGGCAGGCCTGGCAATGGCAATTGGCTCTCGCCACCGGTTCTCCGGCAATGCGCAGCTGCACCTGGCCGCAAAGGCACTCCAACGTAGCGGGAATCTGCATAGGCGTTATCTCCTGTTGTTTGTGTTTCCTGAATGGCGGGGTGCATTCTACTTGGCCGCGATGCAGGCTGCAGGGCGTGCCCTCCGGGCGCCTATCCCGCCACGGCCGCATCCAGCATGGCGCCGAACAACCCGATCAGCAGCGCGATGGCCGAGGCGATGAACCAGCGCACCGTCTTGCGGTACTCGGGCACCTGGTCGTCCTCCACCCGCAGCGAGCGGAACAGGGCGATGATCTGCAGGCACACCGCCGCCACCAGGGAGGTGGCGGCGAACAGCGCCTGGACACTCCAGTGGCCGGGACTCTCGAAGCCCCAGAAGCGCCAGAACGCCAGCGAGAAGCCCAGCAGGACCGTGATAGCGGTGATGATGCCTTGCCGGTAGCCGGCCGGCACGACCTGCGGCGGTGCGCCTGCCGCCTTGGGGACGGGCGGCGGCGGGGCCGCGGGGCCAGGATCGGGATCGGCTTGCGAGGCGGTCATGGGCTGTCCTCCTGATTGGTGCCGCAAGGCCATGGAAGTGATGCAACGAGTATAGGCACCGGCCGGGCGCGGGTCGCGGCGCGAACGCTCCCGCCTGACCTCTGTATCCGACCATCCGTGGCTGTCATCCACCCTTGCGGGCATTACAATGCGGCTGCAAAGCCGCCGCGTTGCCCGCAAGGCTGGCCGGTCTGTTTTTTCCTACGCCTAATCCCCTACCTCCTTATGTCCTCGCTTCCCCCCTCAGGCAATCGCATCTGGTTCGATGGCGCTGCCGGTAGCATCGAAGCCCTGGCGGATGCGCCGCAAGGCCCGATCCGCGCGATCGCTGTCGTGGCGCACCCGCATCCGCTGCTGGGCGGCAGCGCGGAACACAAGATCCCGGTGGCGCTGGCCAGGATCTTCCAGGCGCGAGGCTTCCTTGCCGTGCGGCCGAATTTCCGGGGCGTGGGCGGCACGCAAGGCGGCCACGATGCGGGGGCGGGCGAGACGGACGATGTGCTTGCCGTGGTCCGGCAGATCCAGGCAGCGCACCCGGGCCTGCCGCTGGCGCTGGCGGGATTCTCGTTCGGCGCCTATGTGCAGACGCGCGTGGCGCAGCGCTTGCTGCAGAGCGGCGAGCCCGTCGCGTACCTGATCCTGGCCGGCATGCCGGCCGGGCCAGCGGCCGGCGGGCGCACCTACGACACGCCCACGGTGCCGGCCGAAGCTTTTGTCATCCATGGCGAGAACGACGCCAATGTGCCGCTGCAAGCGGTGTTCGACTGGGCGCGCCCGCAGGAGCTGCCGGTCGTGGTGGTGCCCGGCGCTAACCATTTTTTCACCGGCAAGTTGCCGGTGTTCCAGCGCGCCGTGGCGGAGTACCTTGATGTCCGGCAGCGAATCGCCGGGGCCGCCAGCTAAAGATTAGCTAAGAGGTTGTTTCAAAATGAAGCGAAGCGGTTCTGGCTAGGCGCGCGGCCGCAGACAGTACAAGTGGATCGGCCAAGGCTGCGCAACGACGCCAGCATCTTTTGGAAATGGCCTCCACATCTCTAAAGGTTCTTTAAACCGAGATTGTTCATTAGCCCCTCAGGGCGATCCTTGAAAGCAAGGGCGTCCCGAATTAGGATGGCGGATTTCTAATGGCCGTCATTAGGATTTGTTCAGTGAGATCAACGTTTCGCCATGCAGTGATTCGTCAGAAGGTGCATCACACCCTCTCCACGCCTCACCATCAGGTACTGGCGCGTGGGCGCCCTGTGGGATGACGATGCAAGAAACGTCAAGCTAGTCTTGCGCCTGGCCGTGGCGCGAGAACGAAGACCGTGGTTTGAGGGCTAGTGGGGCAATGCCGGTGAGCCAGTCGATCTCTCGCGGGCGCGAGCACATTGCTAATGAACAATCACGGTTCAAATGTTATCGAGAGCGTTGAGTGTTGCAGTGGCGCCTCCGGGGTTTGCTCTCGATTCAGATCTGATTTATATAAAAAGGCTGAATGAAAATGAAAATATTATTCATCGTTTCGCTAGGAATTTTGTCGCTAGTTCAAACATCACTATCCTTCGCGGATAATTTCAATGGGAAAAATCTCTATTTACAGAGATGTGCCATGTGCCACGGAATGGATATCAAAGGAACGGGGCCATTGGCTAATAAAAGCAATCCTCCTACACCTGATCTTACAACATCCGCTTTCAAAAAACGACTAAATGATTATCCTGGTGTTATTGTATCCTCGATAATACTTCGTCCAAACGGAGACTTGATTCCCAAAACTTTGCAAGAGAATGGTGTAAAGCTATCGCCGTACCCTTGGAGGATTAAGGATCTGCGCGATTTAAATCAATACATGAGTGGTGTGATTTCAAAAAATCGATGATTTTGCGATGAGAGGTGGGCACAGAAATATAAGAGCCATTTCAGGGTTGGTTACAAACAAATTCGCCAGCACATCGGCCGCAAGGACGGCGCCGAGAACGCCACCGTTGGGGGCAAGACGCTGCCGCTGTTTGCCGATGACGCCGATTTGCAGGGCTGGCGCTAGAAGGCCATGCTCACCGATCTGCAACTTCCCGCGCTGGAAGTCTGGCGCCTGTACCGGGGCAGGGCCGATTGCGAGAACCGCATCGAGGAGCTCAAGGCCGACTTTGGTTTGAGTCGCTTTGTGTTACGCGACTTTTGGGCCACGGAGGCAGCGCTGGGCGTGGCGATGCTCGCTTACAACCTGATGAGCGTGTTTTGCCATGCAGTGATGCGTCAGAAGGTGCATCACACCCTCTGCACGCTTCACCATCGGGTACTGGCCGTGGGCGCCCTGTGGGATGACGATGCAGGAAATGTCAAGCCAGTCTTGCGCCTGGCCGTGGCGCGAAAACGAAGACCGTGGTTTGAGGGCTTGTGGGGCAATGCGGGTGAGCCAGTCGACCTCTCGCAGGCACATCGCTAATGAACAATCTCGGCTAAAAGCGCGTCAATCCATGGCCGCATGCGCCACGGCATCGTCCTCGACGTGGCGCGTGGGCTTGATCAGCAGGATGAGCGGCACCACCAGCAGCGTCGCAAGGAACATGACCTTGAAATCGTTGAGGTAGGCGATCATCGCGGCCTGCTGGTTGATCGACTGGTTGAGCATGGCCAGGTCATAGCGCGAGCCGCTTGCCAGCAAGGATTGCAGGGCCGGGTTGTACACGCTCACATTGGCCGCCAGGTCGGCGTGGGCCACCTGCGTGTTGCGCGTCATCAAGGTCTGGATCACGGAGATGCCGATGCTGCTGCCGATATTGCGCATCAGGCTGTAGGTGGCCGTGCCGTCCGCGCGCAGTTCCGGCGCGAGCGTGGAGAACGTCAGCGCGCTCAGCGGCACGAACACCAGTCCCAGGCCAAAGCCCTGGACGATGCCGGGCCACACGATATCGGATACCGACAGCACCACGGTGTACTGCATCATCTGCCACAGCGCGAAAGCGGAAATCAGGAAGCCCGCAAACAGCAGCACCCGCGCGTCGATGCGCTTGAGCAGGCGCCCGGCCAGCAGCATGGAGAGCATGGTGCCGGCGCCGCTTGGCGCGGTGACCAGCCCGGTGGTGGCCACCGGATAGCCCATCAGGTTTTGCAGCATCGGCGGCAGTAAGGCGCGGGTGGCGTACATGACCGCGCCGATCACGAAGATGAAGCAGGCACCGGTGGCAAAGTTGCGGTCCTTGAGCAACTGGTACCGGAAGAATGACCTGGGCCCGGCCGTGGCGGTGTGCGCCAGGAAATACAGAAAGCTGACCCCCGCCAGGATGGCCTCGATGCGGATCTCCAGCGAGCCGAACCAGTCGAGCTGTTCGCCGCGGTCGAGCATGGCCTGGAGCGCGCCGATGGCCAGGCCAAGCGTGATGAAGCCGAACGCATCGAACTTCAAGGCCCGTGCCGGCGCCCGGTTGGGCAGGAAGGACAGCACGCCGAACAACGCGAATGCGCCAATCGGCACATTGATGAAAAACACCCATCGCCAGTTGTAGCTATCGGTCAGCCAGCCGCCCAGCGTCGGGCCCAGGATGGGCCCCACCATCACGCCCATGCCCCACACCGCCATCGCCTGTCCCTGCTTCTCGCGGGGGTTGATATCCAGCAGGATGGATTGCGACAGCGGCACCAGCGACGCCCCGAATATGCCCTGCAGCAGCCGCGACGCCACGATCTGCGCCAGCGTGTCGGACATCCCGCAGAACGCCGAGGCAATGGTGAAGCCGGTGATCGAGATGGCCAGCAGACGCTTGACGCTGAGCCGGTCGGACAGCCAGCCGGTGAGCGGCGTGGCGATCGCGGCAGCGACGATGTACGAGGTCAGCACCCAGGTGATCTCGTCCTGCGATGCCGACAGGCTGCCTTGCATGTGGGGCAGCGCCACGTTGGCGATGGTGCTGTCGAGTGTCTGGATCAAGGTCGCGGCCATGATCGCGATGGTGATCATGGGCCGGTTGAGCGGCATTTCTACGCGCCCGGCTACCGCATCGGAGGACATGGTTTGAACAACCTGGAGGGGTGGGGTTGAATAATAAGCATGCTTATTATACGGTCGCGCCAAAGCATGGCAAGCCGCTTCTTGCTGGCGTGGCGGCGTGCCTGAGGGAGATCTTTGTACAATCGCGCCATGGAAACGAAACTGGAAAAGCGCTTTGGCTTCCTGGTCTCGGACGTTGGCCGCCTCAACGGCAAGCGGTTCGATGAGCTGGCCAAGTCGTCCCTCGATCTCACCCGGGCGCAATGCCGCGCACTCGCCTACCTGTCGCACTATGGTGAAGTCAACCAGGTGCGGCTCGCCGAGCTGCTGGAAGTCGCGCCGATTTCGGCGGGACGCCTGCTTGACCGGATGGAAGAGGGCGGCTGGATCGAGCGCGTGCCCAACCCGGAAGACCGCCGCGAGCGCGTGGTGCGCATGACGCCCAAGGCGGAAAGCGCACTGGACAAGGCCCGGCGGGTCGGCGACGAGGTTGCGGCGGAGGCGCTGGCCGGCCTCAGCGAGCCGGAGCGCGAGCAACTGATCGGCCTGCTCCAGCGCGTGCGGCAAAACCTGGGCACGATCGTCGATCGTTGACGGCGGGCAGCAAGCCCATCCAAATCCCTGAAGTGCTCTACCCCGGCGCCCCTTTGCTTCGCCGCCTTGCTTCGCCGCCTCACTTCGCCGCCTTACTTCGCCGCGCCCCCCGCGCGCCGCGCCATGGCCGGCTTGGGCTTTGGCGCCTCGGTGGCGCCGCCAAAAGCCGTTTGATAGATCTTGCCAGCCTCCTCATACAAGCGCGCGCGATTGTCCGCCTGCAGCCCGATCTGCTTGCCGCCGATCTCGATCTGGACCAGCCTGTCCTGCGCGGCCATCTCCGCGCCGAACTGCTCGTAGAACGCCGTGGTGGCCTGGCCCGATACGCTGTAGTACTGCATGGCGGCCTGCAGCGCCATGGTGTTGCCCATCTGGGCATTGAACGCGCCCGCGCCCGAGAACGCGCCGCTGGCCATGCCCGCCCCGGCCATGGCGAAGGCGCCGGCCATGGACATCATCTGTTGGCGTGCCCCCTGCTTTTCCTTGGCTAGCCGCATCGCGCGAAAGCTCTTGCCATAGGCGCCGTCGAGCAGCTTGGCCACCAGGGCGCGGTCCTGCGCGGCGACCCATTTGCGTTCGGCATCGGCAAGCTGCGAGATCAGCTTCAGCTTGGCCTCATCGCCGGGGGCCGGTGTGCGTGCCGCCAGGCGCTCGGCCAGCGGCTTGTCGTAGCGCGCGACATAGGCGTCGAATGCCACGCGGGTTGCCTGCGCTGCATCGATCCGCGTGAGTCCGTCGGCCACCACGCGCGCCAGGTTGTCCAGCGTTTCGTTGCGCAGCTTGCCGTCGGCATCGAAATCCGGTGCCGCGGAGGCTTCGTAGTACGCCTTGCTGAACGGCTCATAGGTCTGCGGGAACGCCACGGCTGCATCCGGCGCGAGTGGCACGCCCGCCTTGGTCGGGATGGGGGTACTGTAGTCCCAGGAGTCGCCCGCAAAGCCGTAGATCACATCTGGATGGGGCACGTCGCGGGCCTCCAGCGCGGGGCATGCTGCGGCATCGAAGGCCGGCATGATGTTCAGCGCCGGCTTGTAGGCCAGTACCCCGCAGGTCTTGGCCGACGCTAGCCCGGCCGTGGACACGCTGGCGATGACCTGGGCCGAGCCATGCGTGCTGCCCTTGTGGGTCAGCGGGACATCCCACAGGTCCACGACCATGCGCGCCGGGAAGCGATTGCGCACCAGCGGACGATAGACCAGCTTGCCGTTCTCGGCATCGAGTATCAGCGGCTCCAGTGCGATGTCGGCGGACGGGATGTAGCGGCCAAGCAGGCGGGTGAACTCCGCCGCGTAGTAGATCGAGCCGGCGGGGATGCCCCGGTAGGCGTCGTGGATGCCGTCGAAGCCCATGATGGACACCGGGTTGTTCCACACGAGATCGTTATAGCGGCTGACCCAGTTCGGCTTGAGGAGCGCCTGCGCGGACTCCGTGACGGCCTGCGGCCAGCGCACGACCACTAGCGCGCTGCCCGTCAGCGGCTGCACGGCGGCTACGGTGCCTTGCTGCTTGTACGCGGCATCCATGCTGGAGAAGTTTGTCGTGCTGCAAGCGCCCAGGCAAAGCGCGGCGGCTGCGACGGCGACGCCGCGCAGCAGGGTTCGGTTGGTTTGGCTCAAGGCAGTTTCCTCGTCGTGGCTGGGTTCGCCTCTGTGGCGGGCAATTTGGTGATGGGTGGGCAAGACGCCTGTGCCGCGCTGGCGGCTTGCGCGGCGCGCGCCCGGCAACCCGGGATGCCGGCGCCGGCCGCTTCGGCACGCACGCCGGCGGGCAGGTCGACCTGGCCCAGCAAGAAGCTGCGCATCGCCTCGCCGGACACCGGCGCGAGCGCATCGCCCTGGGGGGCCTCCCGCGCCATCTCGGCAACGCGCCCCTGCCCTGCCCCGGCGATCTGCGCGATGTCCGCGCCCATCGTCGCGGCCTGCTGGCTCATGGACCCGCTCATCGCCATGGCGGATTGCCCTAGCGCGGCGCGGCGCTGCTGCAGCTCCGCCGCCTTCTGGCGGGCGAGGCGTTCGCGCTCCTGGGCCTCCTGTTCCGCCCGGCGCTGCTGTTCGGTGCGGCGCTGCAGCTCGACCCGGCGCTGTTCCTCCAGCATCGCTTGGCGCTGCTGCGCGGCGACGCGCTCCTGTTGCTCGCGCTCGCGGGCCGCCTGCTGCGCATTGCCCCGGCTCAGGACCTGCGATGCCGCTTCGGCCTTGCGCTCTGCCTCCCGCTCGCGGGCTTGTTGCGCCTGCTGCTGTTGCAACTGTTGCTGCAACGCTGCCTGCTGCCGCAGCTCGGCTTGCCGTTGCGCCGCCAGGCGGCGTTCCTCTTCGAGCCGGCGTGCCCGCGCCTGGCGTTCCTGCTCTTGCGCCTGCTCCTGCGCGCGCCGCGTTCGCTCGATGTCGGACAGCTGGCAACGGGCGCCGATAGCCGGCGGGTCCGCGTCCTGCACCAACGGGCCAAGTGCCTCGTTCCAGCTATTGCCAGGGACGTTGTTGATGAAGACGGAGCCCTGGCGCGTAAAGCCTGCCGTGGTGCGGACCTGCCAGTCGAGCTGGCAGTCGACCGGATCGTTGGTCTGGGCGAGCACGCGCAGGATGTAGCGATCGCCGGAGATGCGATAGCTGGTGACGACGGCGTGCGCCGGCAGGACCAGTGCCAACGCGCTCACGCCGATGGCGGTGCGAAATAACTTGTGCATTCTTGATTGACTACCGACGCATCACACGTTAGCTTTTCCCGTGATGGCGATTGTATCGACCGGGAAATAAGGTGCCCACCTCCGAACGGGTGAGAGATGCCGTGACGTTGGCTCTTTGAATCCCCAAGGTGGCTTGCCGCTGCTGGCTAAGGGGGCTTGCGGCTCCACGGCGGGGAAGGATTTATCCCATGAATATGGGATGCGGCGCCAAAAGGCCTATGGGAAACTCCCGCCGGGAAAATACCATCTATCAGAATTCTTTAAAGAATTCTATTTGAATCAAATCCAATTCGCATGACACGCCGGCGTAGCGGCACGGTTTGCAATGTCTTCAACGTTGAGGCCGCGCCTTGTGTAACGGCCGTCGCGGCCGCAGCCCGGCCGCCGGCGTCTCAGACCAGCCGAGCCACGTCCTCCACAGCGTCATCCAGTTGCAGCTTCAGCAGCTTGAGCAAGCAGTACAAGCCGTAAGCCGCCTCCGTCTTCTCGCTCTGAAGCTCCGCCAGTTGCAGCAGGCTATCCATCCCGGCGCTAACGCTTTGCAACTCCGCGCAAGCGTTGGCGATGCGTTCGCGCAGGCCGCGATCCAGCGTTTCGATCCGGTCGATCAGTGCGGATACGAGGGGCTGTTCCTCGGCATTGGCGGGACGCGTCATGCCGATCAGCTCGGCGATGAGATCGCCTTGCCTGCTGATGGCGAGGAGCGGGTCGGAGGGACTGCCGCCGCGCGTGATCGAATTGGGGCCGGCTCGGGCGCTAGGATGCATGCAAGCTCCTTAAAGAGGGGGAGGCTATGGGGGCAAGACCAGGCCGCCTGCTTCAACGCGAGCGTGGCGGACTCGTAAAAGCATACTGCTTCCGCGGTCGCTCACCTTTAAGAAATTTCTGGATTTTCAGGCAGGGCGCGCCGTGGCGCTCAGTGCAAGGCCTCGCCCGCCTGGCGGGGGCACCCATGTTCGAGCGGATGAGTGCTGGTGAAACGCAGTCTTGCCATCTGTTCCGCCGCATCCGATAGCAAAGCGCTCGCGTTGGCCATGGCTTGCTCGACAGTGATCGGGCCGGGCGCCAGGGAAAAGCAGCCCGTGAAATGCGTCCCCAGGGCCGGCAGCGCGGCGGGGTCGATGGCGCCGCAAAGCAATGAGGCGGGCACTCCGCAGGCATGGGCGCGCTGGCAGGCGATCAACGGCGCCTTGCCGCTTAGCGTCTGCACATCGCTGCGTCCCTCGCCGGTGATCAGCCAGTCGGCGCCCGCGAGCGCGCCATCGAGGTCTACGCAGTCCGCCACGATGTCGGCGCCCGGGCGCATCTGCGCGCCAAGCATCAGCAAGGCGTAGCCCAGGCCACCGGCCGCGCCCGCACCCGCGGCGTCCACGGCGTGGCGCCCGAGCGCCGGCTCCAGCAAGCTCGCATAGCCGGCGAGCGCGGCATCGATGGCCTGCACATCCTGCGCTTGCACGCCCTTTTGCGGGCCGAACACGGCAGTGGCGCCTTGCGGCCCGGTCAGCGGGTTGGTGACATCGCACATCGCTACCAGCCTGGTGGAAGCCAGCCGCGGGTCGAGCTGGCTGGCATCGATTGCCGCCAGCTGGGGCAGCGCGGCGGGCGTTGGCGGGATGTCGCGGCCCTGCGCATCCAGCAAGCGCAGCCCCAGGCCATGCAGCAGGCCGGCGCCGCCATCGTTCGTGCTGCTGCCGCCAAGGCCGACGAAGATCTCGCGCATGCCCAGGTCGAGCAGGGCCTTGATGGCATCGCCGAGACCGGTCGTCGAGCGCTGCGCCACGGGGCATGCCATGCCTGCCGGATCGGTGATGCCGACGATTTCCGCGGATTCGATCACGGCGCGGTCGCCCGCGAGCAGCGCTACCGTGGCGATGCGCGCGGCGCCGTCCGCGCCGCGTACCTCGATGCCGGCGCGCTGGCCGCCTGCGGCCAGCATTGCGTCGATGGTGCCTTCGCCGCCGTCCGCCATCGGGCGTTGCCGGATCGTCGCCCCGGGCAGCGCGCGCTGGATCCCGGCGGCGATGGCGGCGGCGACCTGGTCGGCCGCAAGGGAGCCCTTGAATGAATCGGGGGCAATGACGATAAGGGGATCGGGAAGGCTAGGCATAGGGCGAGGCGGGGGTGAACGGCGCTCACCGCAGGGCAAACGCCATACCGAGGAAAGGGGAAAAGTGGGGAAAGGCCATCGGGCGGCAGCGGGTGCTGCCCGATGGCAAAGACTGCTGGCTAAGTCGTGCCCTCAATCCTTCTTGGCCGCGACTTCATGGTTGGCCATCAGCTCAAGCGCGCGGACCAGCGCGGAGTGATCCCAGTCCGAGCCGCCATGGCTTGCGCAGGCATTGAACAACTCCTGGCAGGTGGCCGTGTTCGGCAGCGACACGCCCATCTCGCGCGCGTTCGACAGCGCAAGGTTCAGGTCCTTCTGGTGCAGCCCGATGCGAAAGCCCGGGTCGAACGTCCGCTTGATCATGCGTTCGCCGTGCACTTCCAGCACCTTGGACGACGCAAAGCCGCCCATCAGCGCCTGGCGCACGCGCGCCGGATCCGCGCCGGCCTTGGAGGCGAACAGCAGGGCCTCGGCAACCGCCTCGATGTTCAGTGCCACGATGATCTGGTTGGCCACCTTGGCGGTCTGCCCCGCGCCGTTGTCCCCCACCAGCGTGATGTTCTTGCCCATTAGCTCGAACAGCGGGCGCACGGTCTCGAACGTCGCTTGCGAGCCGCCGACCATGATCGACAGCGTGGCGTTGCGCGCGCCGACCTCGCCGCCGGACACCGGCGCATCCAGGTACTGGCAGCCAAGCGCATTCACGCGCTCGGCGAAGCCCTTGGTGGCGATGGGCGAGATCGAGCTCATGTCGACCACGATCTTGCCGGCGCTCAGCCCGGCGGCAATGCCGCCGTCATTGAACAGCGCGGCCTCCACATGGGGCGTGTCCGGCACCATGAGGAAGATCACGTCCGCGCGTTCGGCCACTTCCTTGCCGGAGCTGCAAGCCACGCCACCGCTGTCCAGCAGGGATTGCGGCACGCCGCTGCGGCTGGACAGGCTCACTTCGTGCCCCCCGGCGATCAGGTTGGCGGCCATCGGGGTGCCCATGATGCCAAGGCCAATAAATCCAAGCTTCACTTTCGTTCTCCGTTAGTCGATCTCAATGGCATCGCTTGCCGCCGGACGCCTGCGCAGCGGGCACCGCGATGCCGGTGCCTCAAATCTCTTGTCTCGATCTTGTCTGAAATGCTTGTCCCGAAACGGGGCCGGCTCAGTACCGGCTCAGTATCCCGATGTTTCGCCGCCTGCCGCCTGCCCGTCGCGCATCTGCGTCACCACCTGCCGGGCACCGGCCGCCATCAGGCGCGCATCGGAGCCAACGGTGACGAACTGGAAGCCTTGCTCGATCCTGCGCAATGCCGCTTCCGGCGCACCGTTGTGGATGCCGGCGACCACGCCGCGCGCCTTGGCGCGGGCCACCACGTGCGCGATCGCCTCCGCGACGGGTGGGTCGACATCGTCGAATGTCGGGCGGCAGCCGAGCGCGAGCGACAAGTCGGACGGGCCGATATAAACCGCATCTAGCCCTTTGACCGACAGGATGTCGTCCAGGTTATCCAGCCCCTGCCTCGTCTCGATCATCGCGAAGACGACGATGGTTTCGTTGGCGCGCTCGGGATAGTCGGGGCCGCCATACAGCATGCCGCGGATCGGCCCGAAGCTGCGCGTGCCCATCGGCGGGTAGTGGGTGGCGGCGACTAGGCGCTCCGCGTCTTCGCGCGTGTTGATCATCGGGCAGATCACACCGTACGCGCCGGCGTCGAGCACCTTCATCAGGATGCCTGGCTCATTCCAGGGCACGCGCGCCACCGGCATGGTGTCGGTGGTGGAGATCGCCGTGAACAGGCTAAGGGCGTCGCGGTAGTCCAGCGCGCCGTGCTGCAGGTCCACCGTGAGCGAGTCCCAGCCCTGGTGGGCCATGGTCTCCGCGGCAAAGCTGCTGGGGATGGACAGCCAGCCATTGACGACGGCTTGCCCGTTCGCCCACATGTTCCGTATCCGGTTCTCGCGCATTGTGTCTCCTGTGGCTTGGCTTATAAGTTATCGTACAACATGGGGCAAGTATAACCCGCGCAGGCACGTCGTCAAGCGAAGCAGCAAGGTTAAGGCCGGTTTGAGGAAAGTTAGTGCGCTCGGCGTGGCCCGAGGCAGGCGGGAATCGTGCTGAGGCCATGACATGGCTCGCGGTGAGCCATGTCATCGTATGTCTTGCCAGTGCAATGCGTCTTAACGCTTGCCCACGCGGAAAGCGATCTCGCCGACACCAGCCACACCGGCGGTCACTTCGTCGCCGGGCTGCAGCGCGCCGACGCCGGCCGGCGTGCCCGTGAAGATCAGGTCGCCAGGTGCCAGGGTCACGCTTTGCGACACATAGGCAATGACGTCGGCCACGGGCCAGATCAGCTCGTTCAGGTCGCCTTCCTGGCGCGTCTCGCCATTGACCTTGAGCCACACGTGGCCTGCGCCGGGATGGCCGATGCTGGCCACGGGGTGCAGCGGGCCGCAAGGGCCGGAGGCGTCGAAGCCCTTGGACCAATCCCACGGACGGCTCATCTTTTTGGCGGTGTCCTGCAGGTCGCGGCGGGTCAGGTCCACGCCTACGGCATAGCCCCACACCAGGTCGAGTGCTTGTTCGGGCTTGATGTTCGCACCGCTCTTGCCGATCGCCACCACCAGTTCGACCTCGTGGTGCAGGTTTTCCGTGAGCGGCGGATATGGCACCGTGCCCTCGGCGGCCACCACGGCATCGGCCGGCTTGGTGAAGAAGAACGGCGGATCGCGGTCCGGGTCATTGCCCATCTCGCGGGCGTGCGCGGCGTAGTTGCGGCCCACGCAAAACACGCGGCGGATGGGAAAGCGGGCGCTGCTGCCGGCCACGGCGACGCTTGCCTGTTCGGCGGGCTGGATTACGAATTCGGTCATGTCTGGGTCCTTCTGTGACGAAAGCGTGGAGGGATTACTTTGCGAAGACCTGGCTGATGTCGCCAAAAGCCTTGAACTCCAGCGCGTTGCCCGACGGATCCAGGAAGAACATCGTCGCCTGCTCGCCGACCTGCCCCTTGAAGCGCACATGGGGCTCGATCACAAACTGCGTATTGGCAGCGCGCAGCTTCTCGGCCAGCGCTTCCCAGGCATCCATGGAGAGGATCGCGCCGAAGTGGCGCACCGGCACCTCGTCGCCGTCGACGGCGCTGGTGGCACGGTGGCCGCACTCTTCCGGCGCGAGGTGGGCGACGACCTGGTGGCCATAGAAATTGAAATCGATCCAGGCATTTGAGCTGCGGCCTTCGGGGCAGCCGAGGAGCTCGCCGTAGAAGCGGCGGGCTTCTTCCAGGTCGTTGACGGGGAAGGCCAGGTGGAACAACGGGGTTGCGCTCATCAAAGGGGCTCTTGTCTCTTGTGCGTGGGGGTTGTCGGTGTGTTGCCGTGTTTGATTGTAATCAGCAGAAGTCGTAATATGAAACGAATGATTTCTGTGCTCAGCATCGAAAATTTCAATATGAGTCACGCCATCCCGCCTGTGATTCGCACATGACCCCCACATGACCCCCACATGATCCGTTATTTCCGCACCTTCCTTGTTGCGGCGGAGACCTCGTCCTTTTCCGCCGCCGGCGCACGCCTTGCCCTCACCCAGTCAGCGGTGAGCACCCAGATACGCCGGCTGGAGGAAGACCTTGGCTGCACGTTGTTCGACCGGGCCGGCAAATCGGTCGCGCTGAGCCAGGAGGGCCGCAAGCTGCTGCCTGAAGCCATGCGCTTCGTCGAGCTATACGAGTCCATGAAGGGCCGCGCGCATTCCGCCTCCGACACCACGCCGCTGGATCTTGGCGCCGTCTCCACCGTGCAGGCCGCGCTGCTGCCCGGGGCCATGAAGCGCTTTCGCGCCGGATTTCCCAAGACACACGTCAACATCGTCCCCGGCACATCTACCCAATTGCTGACCCAGGTCGATGCCCGCGAGCTCGACGTGGCGGTGCTGATCAAGCCAAGGCTAGGCATTCCGCAGGAACTCAAATGGGTACCGCTGATGCGCGAGCGCTTTGTCGGCGTTGCGCCGGCGGGCTCGCCGCGCGACTTGAAGGCGGTGCTGGCGGCCATGGCCTTCATCCGCTACAACCGGCATTCCATGGGCGGGCAACTGGTGGACCGCTATCTGCGCCGGCACCGGCTGTGGGTCGAGGAGGGGATGGAGCTGGACGAGCCCGCCGTGATCCTGCGGATGGTCGATGAAGGACTGGGCTGCGCGATCATTCCGGCCGCGCTGGTGCCGCTGCGGGCCGCGCGTCACGTTGTGGAGATACCGTTGCCCGGCGAACCCATATCCCGCGAGATCGGCGTGCTGGTCAGGCAGTCGTCGCTCAAGCGCGCGTCCATGGCGGCGCTGATCGATGCGCTGGTCGCCGAGACCGCGCACGCGGCCGGTTGAAGTTCCTCCCCGGGCCGCGCGCCGCATTGCCGCGGCGCGCAAAAAAAAGCACCCCGCGCGGCGGGAGCACACGCGGGGCGACCAGGACGACTTGGCAACACCCGCATGGGCGCGGCCGGGCCAGCAAATCTTCAATTCCTCGGCGTTTCGGGTTCAGCCGCACCTCGTCGTGTTTCGTAAGGTGCGGCGGAATATTAAGCAGCGGGAAGGGGGATCAATGCGAAGAGGAGCAGGGCCATTGCGGCCTTATCCCGGCTTTAGGAACGAAGCGGGCCCGCCATGGGCGCAAGAACTGCCGCGTGCATCACCCGGCAGCGGGATGAAGTGTCAATTCGTGATACATCGCGCACATCGCCGTCATGCATTTTCAATGTGCAGTCATTCACTCTGCCAGGCCGGCCAGGAAGATCTGTCGCCGGGCAACCACGGGCACAACCCATTGGTCCGGCGTGTCGCCGTTGCCGGCGGCGACGGCCTGCATGATGTGAAGGGGTCAGGCAACCGGCGGCTGGTCCTGGAGAAAGCGCGCCGGGATGGCGTCCTTGATCGGGAACATGGAGAAGTAGGGGCGGGCCTCGGCCAGCACCTGCGCAACCGCGGGACGGGCCACCAGCCGTTCGAAATAGGCGGCCAGGCGCGGATGCGTCGGCGCGAAAGGCACTACCGCTGCCGCGTAAAACAGCGCCGGTTCCGCGGCGCAGTCCGCCAGCGTGAAGTGCTCGCCGACCATCCAGGTGCGGCTGGCCATGCGCTGCTCGATCATGTCGTAGGCGGTGCGCAGGGCGGCTTGCGCGTCCGCCACGCCGCGCGGGTCGCGCTCTGCCTCCGCCCGCAGCCGGTCGCCTACGATCTTCTGCATCGGCAGGTGCACGTAGAGATCGAAGATGCGATCCCACAGCCGCGCCTCGCGGCGCTCGTCATCATCGGTCGGCAGCAGCGCGCGCGCGCCGGGGTAGTGCTGGTTGAGGTAGTCGATGATGATCGTGGTTTCCGGGAGCGTCACGTCGCGGCTGTCGTCGCGCAGCACCGGCATCTTGCCGATGGGCCAGAGCGCCAGGAACGCGGCGCGCGAGTCCTTTTCGCCAAGGTTCACCACAACGCCGGAAAATGGCGTCTGGTTTTCGTAGAGCGCGATCAGCACCTTGTGGCAGAACGAAGACAGCGGATGGTAGTGGAGAGTCAGTGCCATGATGGTTGCTCCTTGCCGTAGCGCCCGCCTACGTGGTCATCAGCTGCGGCGGCCGCGGGCGCGTGGCCACCGCAAAGGCAATCTGCGCCAGCCCGGCGGCCAGCCCAAGTGTCACTCCGGTCTGCCACGCCAGGGTGTAGGAACCCAGCGCATCGTAGACCAGGCCACCCCCAAACGCGCCGACGAAGCTGCCGATCTGGTGGCTGAAGAACGCCACGCCGCCCAGCATGGCCTGCCAGCGCAGGCCGAAGGTCTGCGCGATCCAGCCCGCCACCAGCGGCGCCACGCCCAGCCACAGGAAGCCCATTATGGCGGCAAACACCAGCGTGCTGCCCGGCGTGGGCGCCGATGAGAAGTACCAGGCCAGCGCGAGCGAGCGCACGCTGTAGATGATGCCGAGCAGCACGAGCTTGTTGACCCGCCCGCCGGCCCAGCCGAAGAACAGGCTGCCCAGCACATTGAAGCCGCCGATCACGCCGAGTGCCTTGGCGCTGAGCATCGGGTCCATGCCGCAGATGTCGAGATACGAAGGCAGGTGCGTAGTGAGGAAGACCAGTTGCATGCCGCACACGAAATACGCGGCGCCCATCACCAGGAACGCCTTGTTCCGCAGCGCCGCGCCAAGCGCCTCGCGCGCATTCTGCTGCACGGCGCCGGGCAACGTGGGCAGCGGCAGGCGATCCACCTTGCCCGCGTACCACGCGGCGGGCAGCATGACCAGCGCAAGCAGGATAAAGGCCGCCAGCCCCACGCGCCAGCCGAACGACTGCGCCACCACCTGCCCGATCGGCGCCGCCACCAGAGCCCCGAGCGAGCCGGCGCCGGACACAATGCCAAGCACCGCGCTGCGCAACGCCGCCGGCACCGGCCGCGCGGCCACCGCCATGGCAATGGCGCTGCCCGTGCAAGCCATCGATGCGCCGATCGCCACGCCCGCGCCGAGCGTCACGCCTGCGATGCCGTGCGCCGTGGCCAGCAGCGCCAGCCCCAGCACATAGAGCAGCGAGCCGCTCATCATCAACGGCCGGAACCCCACCCGCGTGGCCCAGGCGCCGGCCATGGGCTGGAGCAGTCCCCAGGCCAGGTTCTGCACCGCAATCGCAATCGTGAAATCCGACACCGAGATGCCGATGTCCCTGGTCAGCGGGGGCATGAAGATGCCAAGGCTCTGGCGCAGGCCCATGGCCAGGCTCAGCATGACGGAAGCGCCAATCAGGATCGGCAGGACGGGGCGGAGGTCGGACAGGCGAGGGGGCACGGTGGAACGGTCTCTGTCTTTGTATTGTTGTTATTGTTTTCTTCTTTGTCGTGACCTGATTGTCACACTACGGGCAGCCGTGAAGTCACGCAGCCGTGAAGTGATATCGATAGGGATATCGGTATGCGGGCCGATCGGATAACCCGGCCGAGGGTAAGTCCGAGCGCAAGCGCTGTCAATCTGGATATGGCAAAGGCTGGGTTTCGCTGGCGGGCGAGGTCAGGGCTTGCGCGCGGTCTCCCACAGCCCCTCCATCATGACCGGGTAGGCCACTGGCCTGAAGGCAGAGAACTGGATATCCCGCACGTGGGTGAAGCTCGACCACAACAGCCGCGTCCCCTTGAGCCAGCGAGACCCCTTAACCCTGGCCATGCCGTCGGCGCCGACGGTGGCAAGGGTCCGCTACGCGCTCGCGGCCGTTGTGCCATGAGCCATACCGTCGGCCGTTTGGGGGAACCCGTCATGAAATCAAAGCGGGTATGCTTTGCCGGTGGCCAACTTTCCTGCATCCCCATGTCGAAAGTCCGCAAGTCCGCCATCCCGCCCGGTGCGCTCTGCGTCCTGGCGCTTGCCCTGTCCGGCTGCATATCCCACTATCGGGTCGAGACCGGCACGCCCGCCGCCCGCATCCGGCTGGTGACCAATACGGACGACAACACGACCTTCAGCGTGGTGGACGCCACCCGGTGCCCGAAGCCACCCAAGCCGCTCCTGCTGGGCGGCACGGGCAAGCAGCTGCCCGCGATGGGCACGGAGCGTGACCTGGCCATGGTGGGGATATCACCGGAGCCGCCCGGCCACACGCGCGAGCGGTGGCTGGCGGCTGGCCAGCGCATCTACCTGACGGCAGCTGCGGTTGCCGCTGGCGAGCAGCCCTATCGGTGCTCGGTGGGGGTTTCCTTTGTGCCGCTGCCGGGCTGGCAGTACGAGTTGCGCTACCAGCGCAACGCGGCGGCGAAGAGCTGCACCGGGCAAGTGCTGCGGCTGGCCGGCAAGGACGGCCGCGAGATTGAGCCGCAGCCGGATCCCACGCAGCTGGTCTTTCGCGGGTTCGAGGCCGATGCCGTCTGTGCGGCGCGGGGTCCTTAGGGCTTGGCGGCCTGCGCAGCCGGCATGATGCCCACATAGGGCGCATCGGTCAGCGTGCGCAGGAACGCCACGAGATCGTCGATTTCCGCTTCGGTCATGGCCGGCTTGGTGCCCGCGCGCCGGTTCATCGGCGTCGAGTTGATATTGATATTGCCCCGATACGCCGCCGGCACGTCATCGAAGGTCTTGCCGCCGCGATACCACTTGCCCGGGTCGGTCGAGCGCGTGTTGTAGAAGGCCACGGCATCGCGCAGCGTGGTGAACACGCCGTTGTGCATGAAGCTCTGGCGCACCGCGACATTGCGCAGGCCGGGCGTGCGGATATACCCGCACCATTGCTCCGGCTCGGGCCAGCGCAGGCGGCGGGCGGTGTCGCACAGGCCATTGTCGAAGCGCTTGGGATCACGGTTGGCGGCCAGCGCCCGGTTGCGGGGCACGGCAATCGCGTCATAGCCGAAATCCGTGAACAGCGAGCGCTCTGGGCGGCTGGCGGTATCCGAGAGCGTGTGGCAGGTCATGCAGTTGCCCTTGTCCGGGTTCTTGAACAAGGCCAGGCCGCGGGCTTGTGCCGGCGCCAGCGGCGTGCGATGGCGCAGGTAGTCGTCAAAGCGGGAGCTGAACGGCGCCATCTCATCGCTCTGCAGGTAGGCCTCCAGCGCCTTGCCGAGCGCCAGCAGCATTTGCTCGGGATCGGTCTGCACGGCGGGGCCGAAGCGCGCCGCCAGCACGGGCGCCAGCTCTGTCGCCTTGACCTTGCGCAGCAGGCTGGCCGGCGTGCCGTTGTTCATCTCGTTGGGGTCGAGCAAGGGGCCGCGCGCCTGTTCGGCAAGCGTATCGGCGCGGCCGTCGGCGAACAGGCCGCCGAAGGGCGAGGCGTAAGGCGCGTCGTCGTCCTGGTAGAAATGCCGGCGCGGGATGTAGCGCACGTACAGCAGCGAGGGCGCGTTGCGCAGGCTGAAGCGGCCGGGCCGGCTGCCTTGGGGCACGTGCGGGCCTGCCAGCGACGCGGGCGATAGTGTCGGCGCGAAGGCGCGCGCGGGGTCGTGGCAGCCGGCGCAGGACGTGCCGCGCGGCTCGGACAGGCGCGCATCGAAGAAGATGCGCTTGCCCAACGCGGCCAGTGCCGGATCGGGACGGAACACGGCGGCGGTGGGGTCGACCTTGGCGGCGACCTTGGGCGTGCCCTTGCCGATGGTGTCCACCACGCTGGCGGGCGGGGCGCCGGGCATCAGCACCACGCCCGGCGCGGGCGCGGCAAGCGCCGCGCCGCCAGCGCCAGCGCCAGCCGCGAGACAGACGGCGGCGCTGGCGGCAATGGTGGCGCTGGCGGCGCGCAGGGCCCCGATCACGGCGCCAGGAAGCCGGTCTTGTCGCAAGCCAGCGTATTGGAGGTTTGCACGCAGGTCGCCATCAGCTTGCCGGCCACGCTATACGCCTTGAAGGTCCAGCCGGTGGCGGGCGACGCATTGCGCTCCATCATCACGAAGCCAAAGCTTGCGCTGTGCGTGATCTTGTCGATCACGGTGCCGGGCGCGGGAATCGTGCCGGGCGGCAGCGGATCGGGCAGCGCTACGTCCAGGTTGTCGCCGCCGTTGCCCGACACGATGGTAGCCGGGTGGCTGGAGGCAAAGTTGATGGCCTGGAAGTCATGCACGTGGCCGTGCAGCGCCACTTGCACGCCGGGCGGGTAGTAGGCCCGGGCGTTGGCATTGCTCATGACCGATTGCAGGGCCAGGTTGCCCGGCGCCGGGTTGCTGCCCGCCACCGGCGCAAAGGCCAGGATGGGATGGTGGTTGGTGAACATGGTGGTGGTCATGCCCGGCTTGGCGGCCAGCCAGCCTACCGTCTGGAACTGCTTCTGGTAGGCGACGAACTGCGGGTCGGTGGTCGGCAGCGCGGCCTTGCCGGCCTTGGCCGAGTCGAACACGATGACCTGCGAGCCGGTGCCCAGCGCAACCGCATAGGGCTCCGAGTAGTTGGCGTTGCTGTCGTTGGCGGGGTCGTTGCAGGAGCGCGCGTCCGAATATGGGCGCGGATCGAGGAAGCGGAACCAGCCCTGGCCGGCACGGGCGCATTCCTCATGGTTGCCGCGCACGACCACCCACGGTGCCTTGGCCATGAGTGCCGCGGCGGGCTTGAAGAGATCGGCCTGCCAGGTATCCCAGCCATAGCCCCACGGCGTGCCCTGGCAGCCGGCGATGTCGGGCGGGCAGAGGTTTTCGCGGTAGTGGTAGTCGCCAATATGCAGCACCAGGTCCGGGTTCATGCCGGCGGCGGTGGTGGCCAGCGCGGCAAACGGCCAGGCGGTGCCATCGCTGCAAGGCTGGTAGGCGTTATCCGCCTTCTTCAGGCGGCAGCCGGTGTCGGCCAGCACCAGCACGCGTTGCGGCTGGGCCTTGGGCAGCGGCAGCGTCTGGCCCGCCACGCTGGCGGCGGCGGCGCCGGCTGGCAGCGTGGCCTCGCATACGGAGACCGGGAAATCCGACGGTTTGGAGTCAGCCGCGGCGCTGGCCGTGGTGCGCTGCGCCATCGTGCCGGCGCCGGCCCGCAGCGCCATGCGTTGCTGCACGCCGTCCACCGTCAGCAGCGGGCAAAGGGCGTTCGAAGGCAACGCGCTGCCTGCGGCGGCGGTTGGCGCCGCATAGTTGGTGATGACGCGGGCGATGGCCTGGTTGCTGTCGCCGATCTCGACCCACGCGGCCTGGATGTTGGCGCTGGCGCTGGGTGCATCGCCGGACGGCGTGACCGGCGTGACCGGCGCGGCGGCGGCTGGCGCCGCGTCCGTGCTGTCGCTGCCGCAGCCGTGCAGCACGGCGGCCGCAGCCAGCATGGCGAGGATGGCACCGGCGCCCAGGCGCATGGCGGGACCGGCTTGCCGGTTGGTGTTGTGGTTACCCATTCTTATATCTCCCTGTTATCCCTGATTGCGAGGCGGAAATATACGGATGGGATGTTTCTGCACGATGAACGTTATGTGTCAGCCTGACCGGCGTGGCGTTGCTTTGGTCTTGCGGGCGGGGCGCGGTGCGGCCCGGATGGCTTCGGCGGCGGCCAGTTGCAGCTCGCGTGGCAGCGCGGTGATGGCTGAGACGAAGAAGCGGCGCTCCGCCGGGCGCAGCTTGCCGAGCAGCTCGGCCAGGCGCTCCACCGTGGCAAACGCGGCAGGCGTGGCGCCGTGCTCGAAGGCGTGGAACCAGCTGGCTTCCAGCAGCAGGTTGGCGAGCGGCAGGGCGCCGTAGTGCACGTGGCCGGTGTCGTGCTCGTCGAGCGCGAAGCTGGCCAGCGACGACCAGCTGATAAAGCCCTTGGCCCGCGCAAAGGGCGCATGGAAGGGGCGCAGCGCGTCCACCGCTTCATCCAGCAGCAGCGGCCGCTGCGCGCGAAACGCCTGGAGCGCCCCGCCGCCGTCCTGCGCGCAGTTGCCGCGCGCAATGCGCAGCAGGAAGATGATGTTCCACGCCGAGCCGCCGCCCACGCCAAAGCGGTCGCAGATCCATTCTGACAAGCCCAGCCAGCGCACGGCCTGGCGCTGCACCTGGCCCGCGGGCCATGCGCGCCGGGGATCGATCAGCGCGTGGTTCCAGAACAGCCACAGGCAAAGGCCAAGGTTGGCCGCCACGTGCTGCGCGGCATCCACCGAGTCTGCCTCATAGGCTGCCTGCAGGGCGCCGGAGAAGCCTGCCACGGCCGCTTCGGCCGCTTGCCGCGCCGCCTCTGGCTGCGTTGCCATGTCGCGGATCGCCACCGTCTTGTAGATCAGCGCACCGAGGTTGAGGGTCTCGAAACGCACGCGCGGGTTGTAGCGCACCACGGGCTGCAGCGCCGGATCGGCGGCAAGGCCTTCCAGTTCCGCCTGCGCCGCCTCCATCTGGTTGCCTGCATAGCGCTCCCAGGCCCGCACCACGCGCGCCATGGCGGCGAAGGTGGGCACCGCCGTGTCCACGGTGCCGGTGCCCACAATGCGGTCAAAGCGCTGGAGCGCCGCGCGGCTGCGCGCAAGATCGTCGCCGCGCCGCCAGGCCAGGCTCTCCTTGAGCAGCGCGAAGGCGTGCTGGAAATCGTCGGTGGCGCAGCGCTGCGCGGCGCGCAGGGCATCCGCTACCCCGTTGCTGGCGCCACCACCCGCAACGCCGGCAACGCCCACACCGTCCTGCATGCCGCGCATGGCTTGCGTGAGATGGCTCCAGTAGCTGATGTCGCGCATCACGTAGTCGACCGCGGGGTGGGCCTCGTCTGCCTGGCGGGCGGCATGCTTCGCGGCGGCAGTGCCCAGCCCCACGAAGCGCGCCAATGCCGCGTCGCCAGCGCTGCGGCCATCCACGGTGAAGCGCACGCGCTTGCCGTGCTCCGGCTCGATCCAGAACGGCCCGCGGCTGCGGCGCGCCGGGTTGAGGCCCGCGATGCCCTGGCCCCGGTCCGGTCCCCAGCCCACCGGCACGCCCCAGCGTGCGAAGTCGGCAAAGGCGCGCGAGACCATCATGCGGATATTGGCGGCATCGGGGAAGCGGGTTTGCAAATGCACCGCCGGCAGGCTGGCCCCGCGGTTGCGCGCGGCCGCGCAGACGGCGGCGAGCAGCCACAGGCTCTGGTAGCGCGCGGGCTCGCCGTTGACGAGATAGGGGGCGGATAGCTCGATGGCAAGGGCGGGCTGGCGCATGCGGGACGGTTGTGTGTGGGGCGTTGATGCAGGACGTTGATGCAGGACGTTGAAACGGGCCTTTGCGGCGGCACTTTCTAGCGGTAATTTGCAGCGGGACGTGTGGGAATTGTGCCATCAGCGCGTGTGCCGAGGGTGCTATGTTACGCAGGTTACAGCCAGCGGGCTTGGCGTCATGCCGCCGCGCTCCTATGCTCCGTTTCGTGCGCCGGCCTGGCCGGCCAGATCGATCGCGCTCATAAAAATCACGGAGATCATCTTGAAGCCAATCGCCATCTTTGCCGCGCTCTGCGCGGCGCTGTCCCTATCAACCGCCCGTGCCGAGCTGACGTGCACGGTCCTTGCGGATGCCAGTAGCGGCAAGTTGCTTAAACAAGAGGGCACCTGCGACCAGCGCGTGACCGCGGCATCGACATTCAAGGTCCCGCTCAGCCTGATGGGCTTCGACGCGGGGCTACTGGCGGATGAACACGCGCCAGCCATGCCGTATCGTGAGGCGTATCGTGAGAGCAACCCGTCCAAGCGCGTCACCACGGACCCCCAGCGCTGGATGAAGACCTCGGTTGTGTGGTACTCGCAGCAGTTGACGCAACAGCTTGGCCAGGCGCGCTTCGGGCGGTACGTCAGTGCGTTCCAGTACGGCAACGGCGATATCTCTGGCGACCCCGGCAAGCACAACGGGCTGACGCGCTCATGGCTCAGCTCGTCGCTGAAGATCTCGCCGCTGGAGCAGGTTGCGTTTTTGCAAAAGGTGGTCAATCGCAAATTGCCCGTGACCGCGCATGCCTATGACATGACAAGCCGGATCATGGCGCTCGGCGCGTTGCCAAACGGATGGGCCGTTTACGGCAAGACGGGCACCGGCGCCCCGCGCCTGGCCAATGGCACCGAGGACTGGAGCCACGGCTACGGATGGTTTGTCGGCTGGGCGGCGAAGGACGGCCGGAACGTCGTCTTTGCGCGCCTGATCCAGGATGAGAAGAAGGAGCCTGTCAGCGCAGGATTGCGCGCGCGCGATGCGTTCATGCAGGCGTTGCCGGGACTGTTGGGATCACTCTGATGCAACCGCTTAATCACAGGAAAGGACCGATGACACATTGCCCCGTTCGCCGCACGCTGCTGCTCGCCGCCGCGACGGCCCCCTTTACCGCCGCCTGTACGCCGTGGGCCGGCAGGACCGAAGGGAGCGATGCGGCGCAAGACCGCCTGGCCGCGCTCGAGTCCGCAGCAGGCGGGCGCCTTGGCATCGCTGCGCTGAACACCGCCAATGGCGCGTGGCTCAATCACCGTGCAAACGAACGCTTTGCGCTGTGCAGCACATTCAAGGTGATCGCCGCATCCGCCGTCCTGCAGCGCAGCGCAACGCAGGCCGGGCTGCTGCAACGGCGCATTGCCTACAAGAAGGACGAACTGGTTGCCTATTCCCCGATCACCGAGAAACACGTCGGCGACGGCCTGACGGTAGCCGAACTGTGCGCGGCCGCCCTTCAGTACAGCGACAACACGGCCGCCAACCTGCTGGTGAAGCTGCTCGGCGGCCCCGCCGCCGTGACCGCGTTTGCCCGTGCGATCGGCGACGACCAGTTCCGGCTCGACCGCTGGGAGACCGAGCTCAACACCGCGTTGCCTGGCGACCCGCGCGATACGTCGACCCCGGCGGCCATGGCAGCTAGCCTGCAACGGCTCACGTTGGGCGATGCGCTGGGCGGGGCAGAGCGCGAACAGCTGGTGGCATGGATGCGCGGCAATACCACTGGCGCCACGCGGATCCGCGCCGGCATGCCGGCGGACTGGCAGGTGGCGGACAAGACGGGCTCCGGCGACTACGGCACGGCCAACGACATTGGTGTGGCATGGCCGCCCGGAAAGCCGCCCATCGTGCTGGCGATCTATTTCACGCAACCCGGCAAGGACGCCGCCTATCGCAACGACGTGCTGGCCTCTGCGGCGCGGATCGCGGCCGAGGCGCTAAGCTAGGGCTGGCTCGCGGCCGCGAAGGTCAGGCCGAATTTGCCGAGGTACTTGGCCAACCGGTCGCTGTCGTTGCTGCTGCTCTTGCCCAGCCGCGACACGGCAAACAGCGTACGCCCGGCCTCGGCCTGGCTCTTGCTCCGGCGACACACGCTCAGCACATAGTCGAGCTGCACCAGGTCGAACGGGTCCGTGGCGGCTCGCACGGCGGGATCCAGGATGGCCAGCGCCTGGCCCTGGGCTACCGCCTGCTGAGCGCCGTCCTGCCACGAGTCGTTCAGCCGCGCGATTTCCGCGTCCACGACACTGGCATCGATGCGGCCGCTGTCGGCCAGCGTCATCATGCGCGTCACCGACGCGGCGAGGTCGCGGAAGTTGCCGCGCCAGCAGGCCTGCGGCGATACCGCAAAATCCAGCCACGCCTGGCGTGCTTCCTTGTTGAAGCGCACCTGGCTGCCGAGCTCGCGCGCCTGGCGCACGAGCTCGTAGTCCAGGTTGGGCTCCACGTCCTCCGGGCGCTCGGCCAGTCCCGGCAGCCGGTAGGTCCACAAGTTGATGCGGGCAAACAGGTCCTCGCGAAAACGTCCGGCGCGCACCTCGGCGCGCAGGTCTCGGTTGGTGCCGGCGATCAGCTGGAAATCGCTCTGCACTTCCTTGTCGCCGCCTACCGGAAAGAAGCGCTTTTCCTCGATGGCTTTCAACAGCATCGCCTGCTCGTCCAGCCCCAGCTCGCCGATCTCATCCAGGAACAGCAAGCCCTGATGGGCCGAGCGCAGCCAACCCGTGCGCTCGCCCTGCGCGCCGGTGAAGGCACCCTTGACGTGGCCAAACAGCGCCGACATGGCGCCGTCGCCGCGGATGGTGGCGCAGTTCACTTCCACAAAGCCGCCGCTGAGCTGGTGGCGGCCTTTCTTCAGCTCGAACACGCGCCGCGCCAGGAACGACTTGCCGGCGCCGGTCGGGCCGGTCAGCAGCACCGGCGCGCGCGAGCGCAGCACTACGCGCTCGATCTCGTCGATCATCTGGTTGAAGGCGGCGTTGCGGGTGGCAATGCCGGATTTGAGCAACGACACCGCATCCTGCTGCTCGCGCGAGAAGCGCGCGGCCAGCTGGTCGTAACGGGACAGGTCGAGATCGATGGCGGCGTAGTGGCCCGGCTGGCCGCTGGCCTGCCGCAAGGGCGGCGAGGTCTGCAACAGGCAGGCCGGCAGGTAGCGCGCCTCGGTCAGCAGGAACAGGCAGATCTGTGCCACGTGGGTGCCGGTGGTGATGTGCACCCAGTACTGCTCGCGCTCCGTATCGAAGCGGTAGCCGCGCGTGAACTCATGCAGCGAAGCATAGACCTCGCTGAAATCCCAGGGATCCTCCAGCGCCAGCAGGTTCAGCCTGACCTCCGTCTGCGGCGAGACCTTGGCGATGTCGGCCGCGACCTGCTCGGCCAGCGCCCGGTGGCGGCCGGTATAGAGCAGCTCGAAGCGATCCGGCAACAGGTCTTCGTGCTGGCACAGGGCTACGCTGGGCCGCCATTTTTCCCAGCGCGCGGAGCCTTTGCCCCGGTCGAGTTGTGTGCCGATGAAGCCGATGACGACCTTTTTCATGTTCTTCATATTTATAGATAGCTATACAAATATATAGATATTAGGTGTGGCAAACAAGCAGGAAATTGGTGTGTTTCTTGAGGGGGTCCGATAGAAGTCGTTATAAATCATTGGGTTATGTGTTTGTTGCTGCTTGCCTGCGGCTCCCTGGCACGCCGTTTGCAAAATAGAGACCATCGAATACGACGCAACCTTGTCTCCTGGGGAGAATGCAAATGGCAAATACCAATCTGTTCCAAAGCCTGCGTGGCCGCTTCCTGCCGCCGGCGGACGCGATCAACGAGGCGGGCGGCACTGCCTATGCCCTGGGACGCGAACATCGCCTGGCGCAGTACGCGGCAACGGGTTGCCTGAACGGCACCTTCTACGCCAGCGCCGAAGCGCAGCTCGACGCCGTGATGGCGCTGTGCGAGGACGTCGATCCGGCCTTTATCGCCAAGACCGCCGTGTATTGCCGCGAGCGCGGCTATATGAAGGACATGCCGGCCCTGCTGTTGGCCGCATTGACCGTGCGGGGCTCGCAGCACCTGCCGGCGGTGTTCGGCCGCGTGATCGACAACGGCAAGATGCTGCGCACCTTTGTGCAGATCCTGCGCAGCGGCGCGGTGGGCCGCAAGTCGCTGGGCACGCGGCCGAAGAAGCTGGTGCAGCAATGGCTCAACACGGCCGATGAGCGTGCGTTGCTGTCGGCATCGGTGGGCACCAGCCCGTCGCTGGCCGATGTGGTGAAGATGGTGCACCCGAAGCCGGCGCAAGCCTGGCGCGCCGCCTTCTTTGCCCGGCTGATCGGCAAGCCGTATGACGTGTCTGCGCTGCCACCGGTGACGCAGGCCCTGGAGGCCTACAAGCTGGCGCGGGCCGAAGGGCGGCAGGCGCCGGTGCCGGCGGTGCCGTTCCAGATGCTGGCATCGCTGGACCTGGATGCCCAGGCCTGGGCCGAGGTGGCACGCCATGGCGGCTGGCAGATGGTGCGCATGAACCTGAACACCTTTGCGCGCCACGGCGTGTTTGCCCTGCCGGGCATGGCGGACGAGATCGCGGCAAAGCTGCGGCAGCCTGAAGCCATCGCGCGGGCCCGGGTGTTTCCGTACCAGTTGCTGGCCGCGTACCACGCCGCCGGGGAAGACATGCCGGCGGGCGTGCGCGAGGCCTTGCAGGATGCGCTGGAACTGGCGCTGGCCAATGTGCCGCTGGTGGAGGGCCGCATGGTGGTTTGCCCCGACGTGTCGGGCTCCATGCACTCGCCGGTGACGGGCTACCGTGCGGGGTCGAGCAGCGCGGTGCGCTGCGTGGACGCCGCGGCGCTGGTCGCCGCAACCTTCCTGCGCAAGCAGCCGGACACGATGGTGCTGCCCTTCAAGGAGGAAGTGGTGAAGCTGACGCTGAACCCGCGCGACACGGTGATGACCAACGCGCAGAAGATGGCGGCGATCGGCGCGGGCGGCACCAACTGCAGCGCGCCGCTGGCGTGGCTGAACCATCGCCGCGTGAGCGCCGACGTGGTCATGCTGGTGTCGGACAACCAGTCGTGGATGGATGCACGCCATGGCGAAACGGCCACGCTGCGGGAGTGGGAGCGTTTCAGGCAGCGCAATCCCAAGGCGCGGCTGGTGTGCCTGGATATGCAGCCCTACGCGTCCAGCCAGGCGCCGGAGCGCGACGACATCCTGAACATCGGGGGCTTCTCCGACTCGGTGTTCCAAGTCGTCGCAGCCTTCGCTGCAGGGCAGTTGCAGGCCGGCCACTGGGTGGGCGAGATATCGGCCACGACGCTGTGAAGGTTTGAAGTTCTGAAGTTGTGAGGTTCGGCGGTGACTGGCGAATGCCGGGCAGACTACATCCAAGGCTTGTCTGTCCTATCCCTTGTCGCTGGTTACCGCCCCCGAGCCGGCATACCCCAGCCGCCGCGCATGGCGCCTGCGGTATGCGGACTCGCCACGAATGCTGGCCAGGATTACATCTGGTGATTGCCGGTTCAATTCCGGCCGCTGCGGCATACGCAGCGTAAATCCTGCCGATCCTTGTCGTGGCGAGGCCGCATTGCCCTACGATTAGAGCGCCGGTTCCACAACCACTAGTCGCCCACCTTATTTGGTATCTTGCTGGCCAACGCCAGCGTAGTCCCGCCGCAAGGCAAAGAGAGAAGAAGACATGAGCAAGGAGAATTACGACGTATTCCAGTCTGGCACCGGCCGCCCGGTCAAGATGTGGACCCATGGCGTGCCCGTCGATGACGGCGCGCGCGCGCAGCTCGCCAACACCGCACAGATGCCGTTCATCTTCAAGCACCTGGCCGTGATGCCGGACGTACACCTGGGCAAGGGTTCCACCATCGGCTCGGTGATCCCCACACGCGGCGCCATCATCCCGGCGGCGGTGGGCGTGGATATCGGTTGCGGCATGATCGCCGTCAAGACCACGCTAACCGCCAGCGACCTGCCCGATAGCCTCGGCCCGCTGCGCAGCGCCATCGAGAAAGCGGTGCCGCACGGCCGCTCCAACAACCGCAGCGGGCGCGACAAGGGTGCCTGGGGCGAGGTGCCGGATGCGGTGGATGCGAGCTGGGCCGCGCTGGCAGGTGGCTTCGAGCGCATCACGCAGAAGCACCCGAAGCTGGCGCGCACCAACAACCGCAACCACCTGGGCACGCTGGGTACTGGCAACCACTTTATCGAGGTCTGCCTGGATGAGAGCCAGTCGGTCTGGTTCATGCTGCACTCGGGCTCGCGCGGGGTGGGCAATGCCATCGGCAACACCTTTATCGAGCTGGCGCAAGCGGATATGCGCCGACACTTCATCAACCTGCCCGACCGCGACCTGGCCTACCTGGTGGAAGGCAGCGAGCACTATGAAGACTACGTGTTCGCGGTGGAGTGGGCGCAGCAGTACGCGCGCCGCAACCGCGAGACGATGATGGCCAACGTGCTGGACGCCGCGCGCGCCGTGATCGGCAAGCCCTTTGCCACGGAGATGGAGGCTGTGAACTGCCACCATAACTACGTGCAGAAGGAGCGCCACTTCGGCGAAGACGTGCTGGTCACCCGCAAGGGTGCGGTCAGCGCCAAGGCCGGCGAGCTTGGCATCATTCCGGGCTCGATGGGCGCGCGCTCCTACATCGTGCGTGGCAAGGGCAACGCGGAATCGTTTTGCTCCTGCAGCCACGGTGCGGGCCGCACCATGAGCCGCTCCGAAGCCAAGCGCCAATTCTCGGTGGAAGACCAGCGACTGGCCACGCAAGGCGTCGAGTGCCGCAAGGATGCCGAAGTCATCGACGAGATCCCGATGGCCTACAAGGACATCGACGCGGTGATGGCGGCGCAGTCCGACCTGGTCGAGATCGTCCACACGCTCAAGCAGGTGGTGTGCGTGAAGGGCTGAGGGCAGCAACCGCCGCCGGGGACGAACCTGTCCCTGGCGGCGCTGGCATAACAACAAGAACAGAAGAGTATTCCGTGATGATTGAAATCGACGGTGCCTACGGCGAGGGCGGGGGCCAGATCCTGCGCACCGCGCTGTCGCTTGCCATGGTGACCGGCACGCCCGTGCATATCGCCAACGTGCGCGCCCGGCGCAGCAAGCCCGGGCTGATGCGCCAGCACCTGAGCGCCGTGGTGGCGGCGCAGGCGATCAGCGGCGCGCGCACCGAAGGCGCAGCGATCGGCTCGACGGCGCTGACGTTCGAGCCGGGGCCCGTGCGCGCCGGCAACTACGACTTTGCCATTGGCTCCGCCGGCAGTTGCACGCTGGTGCTGCAGACCTTGCTGCCGGCGCTGTGGTCCGTCGCGGGGGACGACGGCTTTACGCTCACCCTGTCCGGTGGCACCCACAACCCCATGGCGCCTTCAGCCACCTTCCTGCGCGACGCCTGGCTGCCGCTGATGGCCCGCATGGGCGCGCCTGCCGAGCTCGCGCTGCGCCGCCACGGCTTCTATCCCGCCGGCGGCGGCGAACTGACAGTGAGCGGACGCTCCGGCGCGGCCTGGCGCCCGCTGGCGCTGGACACGCGCGGCGCATCCGGCAGGCCCGATGCACGCGTGCTGATCGCCGGCGTCCCGTTCCACGTAGCTCGCCGCGAGCTCGACCTCGTCGGCGAGCACATGGGATGGGACGCCAGCCAGTTGCACGTGGGTGGCTTGCGCCATGAGGAAGGCCCCGGCAACGCCGTGCTGCTGACGCTGCCGCACGAGCACGTGACCGAGGTCTTCTGCGAGTTCGGCGAGAAGGGCCGCCCCGCGCAAAGCGTAGCCGCCGCCGCCTGCCGCCAGGCTAGCGCCTATCTGGCTGGCAAGGGTGCGGTGGGCCCACACCTGGCTGACCAGCTCCTGCTGCCAATGGCCCTGGCGGGCGGCGGCAGCTTCACCGTGGACGAAGTGACCAATCACGTGCGCAGCAATGCCGAGGTGATTGCCAAGTTCCTGCCGGTGGATATCGGGTTTGAGGCGCAGGAGGGGTGTACGCGGGTGGTGGTTGCGTGAGGGGGGCTGGGCCGAGGGGCCGAAGGGCTGAGGGGCAACGCTGCAATTCGCCCGTGGTGTCTCGCGCGCCGTGCGCGCTCAGCGCGGCGCCGTGCCCCGCATCTGCCCGGGCGGCAACAGGTTCCACTCGAGAATGGCGATGAATCCGCCCGTGCAGGAGACGACGAAGCGCTCGCCATCGACATGGTCTACCACGCCCGGTGGCAGGTTATGCGGTTCGTGCCAGGCGTGGGCGTCGATGACGTGGACCACATTGCCGTTGATGCGCGCCAGGCATTCATGGCGCCCGAAGGCGCGCAGCATCGCGTTAATGCGCTCGGGCGTCAGGGAAAAGTCGATCGTACGGTCGGCGTCGGTCCAGAAGGGGATGTAGGAGCCCGCACCCTGCGGCACGGCGTTCTTCCACAGGGCATCGAGATTGAAGGCCACTTCGCGGGCCAGGCGCGAGGTGGCGCGCTGCGTTTTCAGATCGAGGCTTTCATGCGTTTCGTCGAGGGCAATGTCGAACTGGCGCTGGGCCAGGATGTCGCCCTGATCGAAGTCCCTGCTGATCTTGTGGCAGCTCACGCCCCAGGTGGCGAGGCCGTCCAGGATGGCCCGTGGCAGCGGATAGGGGCCGCGGCCCACCGGCAATGGCGAGGGGTGGAAATTGATGGCCATCGGAATCCGCGAGGCCCAGTCTCCGATGCGCCACGCGTAGCTCGCCACCACCAGCAAGTCACACCCGAGATCGCGCAAGCCGTCGAGTGAGCGGTCATTCATGGGCGAGAGCTGGATGTCGATCTTGCGGGCTTCCGCGCGGCCGAGGATGGCGTCGGTGCGATGCATGCGACCGTCGACGCGGGCGGTGAACAGCTTCACCGGTTCCCATCCGTGCTGGACGAAGGCGTCGAAGACGCCAACATAACGGTCGGACGCGGTGATGGCGAAGCGTTTTGGCGTGGCGGGTACCGCCGCGGGGTGCACGGCGGCGGGGCCGAAGCCGGTGTTTGCACCGGTGTCGAGGGAGGCAGAGAGGGTGCTCAACGATCGATTCCTGAATCGTCGGGCGGCCCTGCTTGTAACCTATGGATGCCGCTTCAGCAGGGAGCAAAAGGACCCTGGCTGGAACCGCGGCCGCCGACACGTCACTGTACGGCACCGCCGCGCGGCGCTGCCAGAATCAATTTGAAACGGATTCTTAAAGCTCCGGGCGGGTCTGCCGAGACCTGACCCTCACCGCCCAAACTGCCCCAACACCGTCGCCACCGTACTCAACCCGCCCTCGATCAGCCGCGCCATGAAGGTGCTCATCTGCGGCATGATCAGCATCATCATCAGGATGCCGCCGCCCAGCGTGACCGGGAAGCCGACCGCGAAGATCGACAGTTGGGGAGATGCGCGGTTCAGGATGCCCATGGCAAGGTTGAGCGTGAGCAGCGCGGCGATCAGCGGCAGGGCCAGCAGCAGTCCCGAGGAGAACACGGTGGCGCCGGAGGCGGCCACCGCTGCCCAGCCGGCGCCGGTGAGGGGCTGGGCGGCGATGGGCAGGCTGGCGAAGCTATCGGCGATGGTGGCCAGCAGCATCAGGTGGCCGTCCATGGCCAGGAACATCAGCATGGCGACCACGTTGAGAAAGCGCGCCAGCACCATGGTCTGGCCGCCGGAGGAGCGGTCGTAGAAGGAGGCGAACGACAGGCCCATCTGCAGGCCGATGGTTTCGCCGGCGAATTGCACGGCGGAGAACACCAGCCGCATGCTGAAGCCCATTGCCAGCCCGATGCCTACCTCGTTGAGGATGATCAGGAAGCCTTCCAGCGAGTACACCGGCACCAGCGGCAGGTGGTCGATGGTGGGCGAGATGATCACCGCCATCAGGGCCGCCAGGCCAACCTTGGCGCGTCTCGGGATGGTCGACTCGCCAAACAGCGGGGCGGTGCCGATCAGGGCCAGCAGGCGGAACAAGGGCCAGAGGAAGGCGGCGATCCAGGCGTAGAGCTGGGCGGAGGTGACGGAGAGCACGGCGGCTGTTGCGGCGGATACGGCTGTTGCAGCTATTACGGCTATTGCGGCGTTAGATGTTGCCCAGCGCGGCCAGGTGCGACGCCAGGCTTATCCGACGCATCGGACGCATCGGACTCAATGCACCAGGGCGGGAATGCCCTGGAACACTTCGCGCATGTAGTCGACAAAGGTGTTGATCATCCACGGGCCGGCCAGCACCATGGTGGCGAACAGAGCCAGCAGCTTGGGGATGAAGGACAGCGTCATTTCATTGATCTGCGTGGCGGCCTGGAACAGGCTCACCACCAGGCCGGCCACCAGCGCCACCAGCAGCAGCGGCGCGGACAGCATCAGGGTCATTTTCATCGCCTGGGTGGCGATGCTCATTACGGTTTCCGGCGTCATGGCGAAGGCCTTGGATGGGGCTAGCGCCCCGTGATCAGTTCAGGAAGCTCTGCGCCAGCGAGCCCAGCAGCAATTGCCAACCGTCCACCAGCACGAACAGCATCAGCTTGAATGGCAGCGCGATGGTGGCCGGCGGCACCATCATCATGCCCATCGCCATCAGCACGCTGGCTACCACCAGGTCGATGATCAGGAAGGGGATAAAGACGGTAAAGCCGATCTGGAACGCGGTCTTGAGCTCGCTGGTGACAAAGGCGGGCACCAGGATGTGCATCTGCACGTCTTCGGGGCCCTGCATCTCGGGCACCTTGGCCATCTGGGCAAACAGCGCCAGGTCCTTCTCTCGGGTCTGCTTGAGCATGAAGGTCTTGAGCGGCGCGGCGGCCTTGGCGGCGGCGTCTTCCAGGCTGAGCTTGTTCTCGGACAGCGGCTTGTAGGCGTCGGTGTAGATGCGGTCGAACACCGGCGACATGACAAAGAAGGTCAGGAACAGCGACAGCCCCACCAGCACCTGGTTGGGCGGGGAACTGGCCGTGCCCAGCGCATTGCGCAGCAGCCCCAGCACGATGATGATGCGGGTGAAGCCCGTCATCATCAGCATGGCCGCGGGCAGGAACGACAGCGAGGTAAGCAGGACCAGCGTCTGCACCGACAGCGACCAGGTCTGGCTGCCGCCCGGGCCGGCTTTGCTGGTCAGGCCGGGCAACGCCTGCGCGTGGGCCATGGCAGGCAACAGCACCAGCGCAAGGCAGGCGCTCACCAGCAATGCCGCGAGCGCAAGCCGGCAGGGTTGGCTGGCGCATTCGCGCACGGACCGGAGATGGCGTTGCAGGTGGTGTTGCAAAGTGCGCCGGGAGGCGTCAGGCAGGAAATTCATGACTTCAGGTTGTCTTGCATGGCGCGCAGCAGCTTTTGTCCAAAGCTGCCGGCCGAGCCCGGGGTTGCCGCGCTGCCGCTGGGGTGGTCTGGCTTGTGCGCGGCTTGCGCGGGCAAAGTGTGGAGCGTGCGAATCTCGCCGGCGCTCACGCCCAGCACCAGGCAGGTGTCGCCCACTTCCACCATCACCAGGCGCTGGCGGGGGCCGAGCATGGTGCTGCCTACCACCTTCATCTGGCCGCCCTGGCCGTGCCGGACCAGGCCGGCGCGGCGCGCCAGCCAGGCCAGCAGCAGGATCAGGGCGATGACGGCGAACAGGCCGAGGCCGGCTTGCGCCAGCCCCGTCGCGCTGCTGACCGGGACATGGCTGCCGGCCCCGGCGTTGCCGGCGATCGTGCCGGTACCGGCAGGGCTGGCCGCCGCGGCACTGGCTTGCGCGTACGCGCCCGCCGCATGCGCCAGGCCCACGCCGGCGGCAAGCGCAGCGTTGGCGGTCCGGCGCAGGCCGGCTTTCATCGGTTGAGCTTCCGGATGCGTTCGGACGGCGTGATGATGTCGGTCAGGCGGATGCCGAACTTATCGTTCACCACGACGACTTCGCCCTGGGCGATCAGGTAGCCGTTGACCAGCACATCCATCGGCTCGCCGGCCAGGCCGTCGAGCTCCACCACGGAGCCCTGGGCCAGCTGCAGCAGCGTCTTGATCGGCACCTTGGTGCGACCAAGCTCTACCGTGAGCTGGACCGGGATATCGAGAATCATCTCGATATCGTTGTGGAAGCCGCTCGGCGTTTCCTTCTCCAGCGGCTGGAAGACCTTGGAGGCGGCTGGTGTGGCTGTGGCAGGCGTGGCGGCGACAGCCTGGGCAGGCGCGGCGGCAGCGGCGATTTCCTCGGCGCTGGTCTGCTCCGCCAGGGCGCTGGCCCAGTCGTCCATCGGGTCGGCCGGCTTGTCGTCTTTGCCGTCAGTCATGGTCGGTTTCCTTGTTGGAATCGATTTCTTGGTGATTGATCATCCGTTCTACCCGCAACGCATATTGGCCGTTCATGGTGCCAAAGCCGGCCTGCAGCACGGGTACGCCATCGACCTTGCCGAAGACCTGCTCGGGCAGCTCGATGGGGAGTACGTCGCCGACGCGCAGCGCCAGCACTTCGGCTACGGTGCTTTCCACGTGGGCAAATTCGGCCACCAGATCCACCTCCGCCGAGCGAATCTGCTGCGACAGCTGGGAGATCCAGCGCTTGTCTACTTCAACCTCGTCCTGCAGCGGGTTCATCAGCAGGTCGCGCACCGGCTCGATCATCGAGTACGGGAAGCAGACGTGCAGCTGGCCACCCACCGCGCCAAGCTCGATATGGAAGGCGGTGGTCACCACCACCTCGCTGAGCATGGCGATGTTGGCAAACTTCGTGTGCATTTCCGAGCGGACATATTCCAGCTCGATCGGATGCACGGCATTCCAGGCCTGGCCGTAGCTGTTGAGCGCAAGGTCCAGCAGGCGCCGGATGATGCGCTGCTCGGTCTGGGTAAAGTCGCGGCCTTCCACGCGGGTGTGGAAGCGCCCGTCGCCACCGAACAGGTTGTCGACCACCAGGAACACCAGGTTGGGGTCGAACACGAACAGCGACGTGCCGCGCAGCGGCTTCATGTGCACCAGGTTCAGGTTGGTCGGCACCGGCAGGTTGCGCACGAAGTCGCCGTACTTCTCGATCCGCACCGAGCCAACCGAGATGTCGGCGCCGCGGCGGATGAAGTTGAACAGCTGGGTCCGAAGCTGGCGGGCAAAGCGCTCGTTGATGATTTCGAGCGTGTGCAGCCGGCCGCGCACGATGCGCTCTTGCGTGGCCAGGTTGTACGGGCGCACGCCATCCTCGGAGACCGGCGCGGCGACCTCGGGCGTATCGGTCTCGCCTGACACGCCTTTCAGTAATTCGTCTACCTCGTCCTGCGAGAGAAACTTGTCGTAGGCCATCTAGTGTCCTGCCCCTTGAGTGCCGTGATGAATGAAAGCGACCATGTACCGATCAGCCCGCGCGCTGGCGTTGGCGCGCGCGCTGTGAGACAGGCAAGGAAAACAAGGACGAATTCATATCGGAGTTGCTGGTGGGGCAGGGCAAAGCGCTTACTGCACCACGAAGGAAGTAAATAGGACGTCCAGGATCTGCTGCTTGGGCAGGTTGGGCGCGAACGGCTGGCTGATGACACTCTGGATTTCCTGGGCCAGCTTGCGCTTGCCGTCCACCGTCGCCAGATCCGGCGGTTGCTTGGCCGACAGCAGTAGCAAGATGCGGCTGCGGACTTCCGGCAGGTACTCGGTGATGCGCGCCTGGTCCTTCGCGTCGGCCACCTTGAGCGACAAACCGGTGTGCAGGAAGCGGTCACCGTCATCGCTTTTCAGATTGACGGTAAATGCTTCCAAGGGCACAAAAATCGGCGGCGGTACAACAGGAGCGGCAGGCGCGGCCGGTTGGCGGTTGCTCAGGATGTTGCCCAGAAAAAAGCCCCCGGCACCCAGCGCCGCGACGAGCACGACGCCGAGCACCAGCAGCAGTCGCCCGCGCTTGCTCGTGTTGCCGTCAGCCTGGGAAGAAGTGAGCGTATTCGCCATGAGATGCCTGTATCGGAATGCCTTGCCATTCTTGAGGGAATGACCGGCAAGCAAAGGGCCGAAAAAAAGGGTGAAACCCGCTCAGCTTGGCCCTTTGAGCCGAACAGGTCTTGTCATCCGAGCTACGCGGATGGTCTTACAGGGGTTAACGAATGACGGGCACGGAACTTGAGTGGATGTTTGACTAAAAGCCGCGCGGGGTACCGGATAGCGGGTGACGGACCAGGAAACCGCCATGATTTGCCGGGTTGGCGAGAGGGCGGCAAGCAGGCGCAGGTGGCCGCCAAGGGCATGGAATTGGCGTTGACGATGGCGCCGCCGCTTGTCGCGCCGATTTGCTAAGTCATTGATTGGATTGCGGATTAAATCCAATGGTGGCACGGCGCGGAGAACCGCGTGCCGCGGGCGCCAGGCGCCACGCCGCGCCTGGCGGGCCGTGCGAGCCGGCTGCGGACCGAGAAATCCGCATACCCGGGCCCACCCATGCGCGAGTGGTGTTACCTGTCCGAGGCGGCACAGAAATATGCGCTTAAAGGCATATTTTTTGAGGTGGCGAATACGTTGTGCGCCTCGCCATTCAGGGCATCGCCCCGAAAACGCAGCTCCCAGCTGCTTCGTGCAGAAAAAACACGAAAATGTGAAGCGTCAGTCTGCCGGGAGGGCGCGAGCCGGCGTCGTCGCAGCTCAGCCGAGGTCGCCGCCGCCTACGGGCAGGACGGTGCCGGTGATGTAAGAGGCCTCATCGGACGCCAAAAACAGAATCGCGCGCACCTGTTCGTCGATGGTGCCGTAGCGGTGCATCAGGCTGGATGCCATGGTCTGGTCGACGATGCTCTGGTACCACGCGGCTTCCTGCGGGGTCTGCTCCGCCGTGTTGCGGGGCACTTTGCGCGGCGGCGCTTCGGTGCCCCCGGTGGCGATCGCATTGACGCGGATGCCGTCCTGCGCGTGCTCGAAGGCGAGGCTAGCGGTCAGGGCATTGACGCCGCCCTTGGCGGCCGCGTAGGGCACGCGGTAGATGCTGCGCGTGGCGATGGACGAGACATTGACGATCACGCCCTGCTTGCGCTCGATCATGCCGGGCAGCACGGCGCGGCAGCACCACAGGGTGGGAAACAGGGAGCGGCGGATCTCGGCTTCGACCTGCGCTTCCTCGTATTCCTGGTAGGGCTTGGCCCAGATGGTGCCGCCCACGTTATTGACGAGGACATCGATGCGGCCATGGGCCTGCAGCGCCGCGCTGGTCATCAGGCGGGCGCCGGCATAGGTTTCCAGGTCGGCCTCCACCGCCAGTGCCTGACCGCCGTTGGCGAGGATTTGCGCGGCGGCCTCGTGCACCAGGGCCGAGCGGTCGACCAGCACCAGGCTGGCGCCCTCGGCCGCGGCGGCGAGCGCCACGCCGCGTCCAATCCCCTGCGCCGCGCCGGTTACCACGGCGATTTTCCCGCTAAAGCGCGCGTTGTTGTTCATGGCGTGTCTGTGATCCGTGGAAGGTGGGTCAGGCAGCGTTGCTGGCCGAGAATTTTTCGTAGTGGAAGCTGGCCGGCGTCACCCCGGCGTCCTGCAGCCAGGCGCGCACCGCATCCACCATGGCAACGGGGCCGCACAGGTAGATGTCGACATCGCCGCCGTTGAGCCAGTCCTGCTCCACGTGCTGCGTGACATAGCCCTTGCGGGTTTCGCCGCTGACCGGATCGAGCACGCAGGTGCGGTACTCGAAGCCGGCGAGCTTGTCCTTTGCGCCGTCGAGTTGTGCCAATGCCACCAGGTCGATCTCATGCGTCACGCCGTACACCAGGCGGATGGGGTGCGGGCTGCCGTTCGCGGCCAGCACGTCCAGCATGGACAGGAAGGGCGCGATGCCGGTGCCGCCCGCCAGGAACAGTACCGGGCGGGTCACTTCGCGCAGGTAGAAGCTGCCATAGGGGCCGGCGAAGGAAATGGGCTGGCCGGGCAGTGCCTCCTTGCTCAGGAACTCGCTCATGCGGCCGTTGGGCACGTTGCGCACCACGAACGAGGTGCGGGCGGCGCCGGGGGCGGAGGAAAACGAGTACGAGCGGGTCAGGCCGGTACCCGGAATTTCCACGTTCACATATTGCCCCGCCAGGAAGGTCGGGGCGGCGGTCGCGCCAAGCTCGATCGAGAACCCGATGGTGGAGTCCGACAGCTTGTCCACCGCCGCCAGCTTGCCCTGGTAGCGGGTCACGCCGGTCTTGCAGGCGGCCGACGAGGCCGGCACCTTGATCACGCAATCGGAGCGCGGGCGGGTCTGGCAGGCCAGCACGTAGCCCTTGGCGGCCTCCTCGGGCGTCAGCGCGTCCTCGATATAGCTCGACGCCGGCAGGTCGTACTCGCCGGATTCGCACAAGCCGCGGCAGGTGCCGCAGGCGCCGTCGCGGCAGTCCAGCGGGATATTGATCTGCTGGCGGTAGGCGGCGTCGGACAGGGTTTCGTTGGCGGCGCAGGTGATGAAGCGGGTAACGCCGTCTTCAAACTGCAGAGCGATGTTGTATTCCATGGCGTGGTTCCTCCGGCGCGTCCGCTCAGATGTGATAGATGTCGATGACCTGGTGGATGTAGTCGTTCTTCAGCACGACGTACTTGTCCAGGATCTGCGCTTGCTCGCCGGCGAAGTCGATGACGTAGCGCGACATGCCGAAGTAGCTGTAGTTGGTCTTGTAGCGGTGGCTCAGCGTGTGCCAGTTGAAGCGCACCGTGCAGGCGCTGCCTTCCTGGCGCTCCAGTTCGACGTTGCTGATGTTGTGGCTGGTGCGCGTGTCCGGCATGGTGGCGCTCGAGCGCTCGGTCTTGATGCGGAACACGCGGTCTTCCAGGCCTTGGCGGTTCGGGTAGTAGATCAGCGAGATCTCGCGCTGCGGATCGGTCACCAGGGTGTCGTCGTCGTCCCAGGACGGCATCCAGAAAGCGGCATCCGGGTGATAGCAGGCCAGCCATTCATCCCATTGTTCGTCGTCAAGCAAGCGGCTTTCCCGGTAGAGGAAGGCCTGGATTTCGGCAAGGCCGATGGGTGCGGTCGTTGGGGTCGTGCTCATGCTTCGCTCCCGGCGCTGCTGATCTTGCTGGCTTCGGCTCCCGTGGCCTTCTTCATCACGTCCAGCCAGTAGCGGTGCTGCACCGTGTACAGGCCTTCGTCCTCGGTCTTGACGCCGCTCATCAACGGCTTGAGGCCAATCTTGCGGGCGGCCTCGTCGGCGCCTTCCACCCAGTGCGTGGCGCCGCGGCACATGTCGTTCCATGCCACCGCGCTGCCGGCATAGCCTTGCTGGCAGGCGCGGAATTCTTCCAGGTCGTCGGGCGTGGCCATGCCGCTGACGTTGAAGAAATCCTCGTACTGGCGGATGCGGCGTGCGCGCGCGTCGTCGGCTTCGCCCTTGGGCGCGATGCAGTAGATGGTGACTTCGGTCTTGCCAACCGACAGCGGGCGCAGCACGCGGATCTGCGAGCCGAACTGGTCCATCAGGTAGACGTTGGGGTACAGGCACAGGTTGCGCGAGTTCTGGATCATCCAGTCCGCCGTCTCGGCACCGCAGCGCTCGGCGAATTCCTCGCGCCGGTTGAAGTTCGGCCGGTCCTCCGGGTTGGCCCAGCGCGACCACAACAGCATGTGGCCGTGATCAAACGCGTAGAAGCCGCCGCCTTGCCGGCCCCAGTTGCCAGCGTCCATCGCGCGGATCTTGTCCTCGCGGGCGTTTTCCTGCTTGCGGTGGTTGGTGGTGGCGGCGTAGTTCCAGTGCACGGCGGAGACGTGGTAGCCGTCGGCGCCGTTCTCGGTTTGCAGCTTCCAGTTGCCTTCGAAGGTATAGGTGGACGCGCCGCGCAGCACTTCGAGCCCGTCGGCGGACTGGTCCACGATCATGTCGATGATCTTGGCGGCCTCGCCCAGGAAGTCCTTGAGCGGCGCCACATCCGGGTTCAGGCTGCCGAACAGGAAGCCGCGATAGTTCTCGAAGCGCGCCACCTTCTTCAGGTCGTGCGAGGCTTCCTTGTTGAAGCAATCGGGGTAGCCGGCGCCCTCCGGATCCTTGACCTTGAGCAGCTTGCCGCTGTTATTGAAGGTCCAGCCATGGAACGGGCAGGTGTAGGTCGCCTTGTTGCCGCGCTTGTGGCGGCACAGCATGGCGCCGCGATGGGTGCAGGCGTTGATCAGCGCGTTGAGTTCGCCCTGGCGGTTGCGTGCGATCACGATCGGCTGGCGGCCCATGTAGGTGGTGTAGTAATCGTTGTTGCCGGGGATCTGGCTTTCGTGCGCCAGGTAGATCCAGTTGCCCTCGAAGATGTGCTTCATCTCGAGTTCGAACAGGGCCTCGTCGGTGAAGGCGCTGCGATGCAGGCGGTGGTCGCCGGTCTCGCGGTTTTCCACCAGGTAGTCGTCCAGGCGCGCGAGGGCCGGGCTGTGGTCCGGGTAAATGGGGATCATGCGGTGTCTCCTGCATCCGTGGCGGATGCGCCGGGCCGTGAGGGATCCTCAGGTCGGCCCTGATGTTGCTGCGTCGTTGCTGATGCGGTGCGGGCGCCTGAGATGCCTCGGGCGCCGGGGCTTACGCGGCGGCGCGCGTGCGCTCCACTTCCGGTGCCGGCGCTGCCGCGCAATCTGCGTACAGGCGGAAATCGAAATCGATGGCGGCAAACGGCTTGTCCAGGCCGTGCTCGGCCAGTGCCCGCGGGGACTCGACGTGCCTGAGCGCTGGCACCAGGCCCTCGCGGCTGGCAAAGGCAAAGTCGTCCCACAGGTATTCGTCGCCGTCGATGTTGATCTGGGTGGTCAGCTTGCGATGGCCGGGCGCGGACACGAAGAAGTGGATGTGCGCGGGACGCCGGCCATGGCGGCCCAGCAGGTCCAGCAGGCGCTGCGTGGTGCCTTGCGGCGGGCAGCCATAGCCCATCGGCACGATGCTGCGGAACTGGTAGCGGCCCTCGCTATCGGTCGTGATGGTGCGGCGCAGGTTGAAGTCGGACTGCGTCTTGTCGAAGAACGAGTAGTTGCCGAGCAAGTTGGCATGCCAGACCTCCACCGCGGCGCCGGGCAGCGGCTTGCCGTTGGTGTCGAACACAGTGCCCTGCATGAACAGGACTTCGCCCTGGCCGTCTTCGCTGCCGTCGTCCAGCCGCGCGAAGCCTTCGCTCGCGGGCGCGCCGGCCACGTACAGCGGGCCTTCGATGGTGCGCGGCGTGCCGCCGGCGAGACCGGCCTTTGCCTCGGCTTCATCCGCGCGGATGTCCAGGAAGCGCTCCAGGCCCAGGCCGGCGGCCAGCAGGCCAAGTTCCGGCCCGGCCTCGGCGAAGTACTCGATGCCCTTCCAGACTTCGCTGGCGCTCAGGTCCAGGTCTTCGATCGCCTTGAAGAGGTCGGTGGTCAGGCGGACCACTACGCTTTGCACGCGCGCATCGGCCTTGCCGTTGGCGGTGTCGAGGATGAACGCTTTCACCAGCGCTTCGATTTCCGGATGCGTCATTTGTCTGCTCCTTGTCTCGGGTTTTCTATGTGGGGGTCCGTCTTTGCAGTGGCATTCCGCCAGGGCCGCGTGATTCGAACTAAAATGCCATAAAGGTATAAAAAGTCGTTGTCACAGCCTGATGCGAAGGATAGGAGTGCAGAAATTGGCGGTCCAACACTGTTTTAGTATTGGCTGAATACTCAAAAGGTATAGTCGTGGACTTGCGTCACTTACGTTACTTTGTCGCCGTCGCGGAGGAGCTCAACTTCACCCGGGCGGCCGAACGGCTGCATATCGCCCAGCCGCCGCTGAGCCGGCAGATCCAGCAACTGGAAGAGGGCCTGGGGGTGCAGCTCTTCGAGCGCAACGCGCGCCCGCTCAAGCTGACCGAGGCCGGGCGCTTTTTCTACGCGCACGCCCAGCAGTTGCTGGCGCAAGCCGCGGAACTGGAGTCGATGACACGGCGGGTGGGGCAGATCGAGCGGAAGATGTCGCTCGGCTTTGTCGGCTCGACCCTGTACGGCATGCTGCCCAAGATCATCCGGCGCTTTCGCGCCGAGCACCCGCAGATCGAGCTGAGCCTGGTTGAGATGACCACCATGGACCAGATCGCGGCGCTCAAGCAGGGCACCATCGACGTGGGGTTTGGCCGCATCCGGCACGAGGACCCGAACGTGCGCCGGGTCGTGCTGCGCGAGGAGCGGATGATCGTGGCGCTGCCGGTCGGGCACCCGCTCTCGCTGGCCAAGCCCGTGCTGGCCCTGCATGACCTGCTGGGCGAGAACCTGATCATCTTTCCCAAGGCGCCCCGCCCAAGTTACGCCGACCAGGTGCTGGCAGCGTTTCACGACCGGGCCTTGCAGCCCGGGCGTATCCATGAAGCGCGCGAGCTGCAGATCGCGCTGGGGCTGGTGGCGGCCGGGGAGGGTATCTCGATCGTCCCGAGCAGCGTGCACGGCCTCAAGCGGGACGACATCAGCTACCGGGAGCTGGACGATCCCAACCTGGTCTCGCCCATCATCATGAGCATGCGCAGGCTCGACGAGACCGAGGAGATCAGCGCCATGCTGGACATGATCTACCGGCTGTATGAGGAGGAGAAGCTGGTTTTCCTGCCGCCGAGCCAGGAATGATGGCGGGTGGCCTGATGGTGCCGGGGGAACTCTTGCATGCGGCCTGGCCTTGATTTTATTGGGTTTTCTGTTTCTAACTCTTATATAAGATATAAGACGTTTGACCCAAGGGTGCACTTTATTTTACAATCGCGGCACAACCGGTTTTTGCAACCCTATCACCCGCAGGTTCCCATGCTTGAAAACTATCGCGCCCATGTAGCCGAACGCGCCGCGCTCGGCATCCCCCCTCTGCCGCTGACCGCCAAGCAGACTGCGGAGTTGATCGAATTGCTGAAGTCCCCGCCGGCTGGCGAGGAACAAGTCCTGGTCGACCTGATCACGCATCGCGTGCCGGCGGGCGTGGACGACGCCGCCAAGGTCAAGGCCTCGTACCTGGCCGCCGTGGCGCTGGGCAAGGAAGCCTGCACGCTGATCTCGCGTGCCAAGGCTGCCGAGCTGCTGGGCACCATGCTGGGCGGCTACAACATCGCCCCGCTGATCGAACTGCTGGACGACGCCGAGATTGGTCCCGTTGCGGCTGAAGCGCTCAAGAAGACGCTGCTGATGTTCGACGCCTTCCACGACGTCAAGGAAAAGGCCGACAAGGGCAACGCCATCGCCAAGTCCGTGCTGCAAAGCTGGGCTGACGCCGAGTGGTTCACCAGCCGCCCGGAAGTGCCGCAAAGCCTGACCGTGACCGTGTTCAAGGTCACCGGCGAAACCAACACCGACGACCTCTCGCCGGCGCCGGACGCCACCACCCGCCCCGACATCCCGCTGCACGCGCTGGCCATGCTGAAGAACGCGCGCCCGGGCATTACCCCGGAAGAAGACGGCAAGCGCGGCCCGGTCAAGTTCATCGAATCGCTGAAGGAAAAGGGCAACCTGGTCGCCTACGTGGGCGATGTGGTCGGTACCGGTTCCTCGCGCAAGTCCGCCACCAACTCGGTGCTGTGGTTCACCGGCGAAGACATCCCCTTCGTGCCGAACAAGCGTTTCGGCGGCGTGTGCCTGGGCAGCAAGATTGCCCCGATCTTCTACAACACCATGGAAGACGCCGGCGCACTGCCGATCGAGCTGGACGTGTCGCAGATGGAAATGGGCGACGTGGTCGAGCTGCGTCCCTATGATGGCAAGGCCCTGAAGAACGGCCAGGTCATCGCCGAGTTCACCGTCAAGTCCGATGTGCTGTTCGACGAAGTGCGCGCCGGCGGCCGTATTCCCCTGATCGTTGGCCGTGGCCTGACCGCCAAGGCCCGCGAGGCGCTCGGCCTGGCCCCGTCCACGCTGTTCCGCCTGCCGCACAACCCGGCCGACACTGGCCGCGGTTTCACGCTGGCCCAGAAGATGGTTGGCCGCGCCTGCGGCCTGCCGGAAGGCAAGGGCATCCGCCCGGGCACCTACTGCGAACCGAAGATGACCTCGGTGGGCTCGCAAGACACCACCGGCCCGATGACCCGCGACGAGCTGAAGGACCTGGCTTGCCTGGGCTTCTCGGCCGACCTGGTGATGCAGTCGTTCTGCCACACCGCCGCTTATCCGAAGCCGGTCGACGTCAAGACCCATCACACGCTGCCGCAGTTCATCAGCACCCGTGGCGGCATCTCGCTGCGCCCGGGCGATGGCGTGATCCACTCGTGGCTGAACCGCATGCTGCTGCCCGACACCGTTGGCACCGGCGGCGACTCGCACACCCGCTTCCCGATCGGCATCAGTTTCCCGGCGGGTTCGGGCCTGGTGGCGTTCGCGGCTGCCACCGGCGTGATGCCGCTGGACATGCCGGAATCCGTGCTGGTGCGCTTCAAGGGCAAGATGCAGCCCGGCGTCACCCTGCGTGACCTGGTCAACGCCATTCCGCTGTACGCCATCAAGTCGGGTCTGCTGACCGTGGCCAAGCAAGGCAAGAAGAACATCTTCTCGGGCCGCGTCCTGGAAATCGAAGGCCTGCCCGACCTGAAGGTCGAGCAAGCGTTCGAGCTGTCCGACGCTTCCGCCGAGCGTTCGGCCGCCGGTTGCTCGGTGCGTCTGAACAAGGAACCGATCATCGAATACATCAACAGCAACATCACGCTGCTGAAGTGGATGATCGCCGAAGGCTACCAAGACCCGCGCAGCCTGTCGCGCCGTATCCAGGCCATGGAAGCCTGGCTGGCCGACCCCAAGCTGCTGGAGCCGGATGCGGACGCCGAGTACGCCGCCGTGATCGAGATCGACCTGGCCGACGTGCATGAGCCCATCGTGGCCTGCCCGAACGACCCGGACGACGTCAAGACCCTGTCGGAAGTGGCTGGCGCCAAGATCGACGAAGTCTTCATCGGTTCGTGCATGACCAACATCGGCCACTTCCGCGCAGCCTCCAAGCTGCTCGAAGGCAAGCGCGACATCCCCGTCAAGCTGTGGGTTGCCCCGCCGACCAAGATGGACGCCAAGCAACTGACCGAAGAAGGCCACTACGGCGTGTTCGGCACGGCCGGCGCCCGCACCGAAATGCCGGGCTGCTCGCTGTGCATGGGTAACCAGGCACAAGTGCGCGAAGGCGCCACGGTGATGTCGACCAGCACCCGTAACTTCCCGAACCGTCTGGGCAAGAACACCAACGTGTACCTGGGTTCGGCCGAGCTGGCCGCGATCTGCTCGCGTCTGGGTCGTATTCCGACCAAGGAAGAGTACATGTCGGACATGGGCGTGCTGGCCACCAACGGTGATCAGATCTACAAGTACCTGAACTTCGACAAGATTGAAGACTTCAAGGGCGTGGCGGATACGGTGACGGTTTAAGCTGTCCTGGTTTTCCAGCCGTACGTTTGAAAGGCCCCTTGCGGGGCTTTTCTTTTATGGTTTGCTGGCGGTATTGGCATCTTGGACTCGCGGGCCGTACGACATTGGTCTTTGGGGTTGGTCGCTGTTTCTTTTTGCGGCGTTGGCCTTTGCACCCAAGAGCCATACGACATCCCCCTGCGGGGGCTGCCGGTCACTCTTCTTTGCGTCGGCAAAGAAGACTAACGAGAAGAAAGCCGACCCTGCCGGGGGCAGAGCAATCGGGCTTGTGGGCGTCGGTGGTTGCGTCGTACGGCCCGGAGTGTTGGCTGGCCTTTGCCATACCGGCTTGTAGGGCATCTAAAATGCATGACCCAATGGTCACGTGGTGGTGCCCCTGATCGCTTTGCTCTGTGAGCATTCGACCATCTGCCGTTACCGGCACGGACCATCACGACACATCGCCCATCAGTGGTTTCGTGGTGGGGCGGGCGCGGTGGTGAAGGCCTCGGGCATATCAACCCGGTGCCACCGCGCCCACGACGGAACCGATGCGCCTGCAACTTCGTGGCCGGCCGCTCCGCGAGCGACAGACGGCGTGAAGCAAGTGATGTCTACTACCGGGGGCCTCACCACGAATCCCGGAGGCTGGCAGGGTCGTGGTCAGTCAATCCGGTACCGGCAGATGCACACCGGCACCCCGGGCCGTACGACGAAACCACCGATATTCGCGAGTCTGATTGTTCTGCTCCCGGCAGGGTCGGCTTTCTTCTCGTTAGTCTTCTTTGCCGACGCAAAGAAGAGTGACCGGCAGCCCCCGCAGGGGGATGTCGTATGGCTTTTGGGTGCAAGCGCCATCGCCGCTCAAAGAAACAGCGACCAACCCCAAAGACCGACGTCGTACGGCCCGCAGGTCCAAAAACCAACGCCGCAAAAAGAAACAGCAACAATCACTCACTTAGTTTTCCCCTTCGCATCATGGCCCGCCTAAATCTCGAATTCCCCGAAGACCAATTCTGCTACTCCACCCACCTGACGGTGCGCGTGACCGATATCAACTCCGCCAACCACCTCGGCAACGACTCGATGATCTCGATGATTTCCGAGGCGCGGGCGCGCTTTCTGTTCGACCTGCGCACGGCAGACGAGCCGGATGCACAGACCGACCAGGTGGGCATCATCGTGACCGACCTGGCCACCACGTACCGCACCGAGGCCCATGCCCGCGACCAGTTGCTGTTCGAGGTGGGGGTGATGGACTTCAACCGCTATGGCGGCGATATCACCTTCCGCATCACGCGCCCGGCAGACCAGGCGCTGGTGGCCATGGCCAAGTCCGGCTTTGTCTTTTTCAGCTACGAGCGCAAGCAGGTCGTGCCGATGCCGGAGGCGTTCGCGCGCAAGTTCCCCAAGGTCAACTGGGTGGACCGTGGGGCGGCCAAGGCAGGCTAAGGCAGGCCCGGGATGAAAAGCTACAGCCCGTAGTAAGGCCGGTTCGACTGGATGCGCGTGCTTTCGGTGGGCGGGAAACGCTCCTCGGTCAGCAGCTTTTGCAAGGCGGCCTTGCCTTGCGCCAGCGCGCCGATGTAGTACGCGCTGACCGTGAGTTCGTCGAGCGCGCGCCAGGCATAGACCGACGCATCGACAAACAGGGTATCGGCCGGGCAGGGCATGGCCGCGGCCTGCTGGGCGTAGAGGTGCGCCTGCGCGAACTCGCCGCGCAGCCGGTGGTAGCGGGCCAGTTCGCACAGCGGCTCGGCACGCGCGGGGCGCGCCTGGTAGGCAGCGAGGTAGGCATCGCGTACGGCACCGGGGGCGTAGGCTGGGTTTGCCGCATGCGCGGCGTCGGCGCCAAGGCGCTCGGTCAGCACCGCGATCTGGAACAGCGCGAACCAGCGCTCCTCCTCCCAGCCGCCCATGGCCACGCGCACCTGGTATTGCTTCAGGCTGGCTTCCAGCTTGCCGGCGTCGCGGTAGCTCTGCGCCAGGTAGAAGCAGTAGCGCGCGTTGGCCGGATCCTTGCACAGGGCGCGCTCCAGCACTTCGATGTCACGCAGGTAGGTCTGCGGATCCCGGGCGCGGGCGCCATCGCGCGAGACCACGATGGCGGGGCCGGGCAGGTGCTGCCAGGCGTGCGCCGGATCCTGCGTCAGGTATTCGTGCAGCACGCCTTCCCAGCGCCAGGGCTGGCCCGCCTTGACCAGGGCGTTGCGCTGGTATTGCCAGCCGCCCAGCTCGCACTGGAAGCGGTAGCCGTCGTCGGCCAGCCGGGGCCAGCGGAATCCTTCGGGCATGCGCAGGGTTTCATCGGCATCGATGAACAGCACGTAGTCTTCGGCACCGGCCGCGCCCTCCATGCCGGCGCGCGCCAGCGCCAGGGCCTCGTTGCGGTTGTGCGCGAAATCGATCCAGGGCCGTTCATGGAGCGCGCCGGGCAGGTCCCCCATGATCTTGCGCACCAGCGCCTGGGTGCCGTCGGTGGACCCGGTGTCGACGATCGCCCAGCGGTCGATCCATGGCTTGACGGACGCGAGGCAGCGGGCGATCACCGGGGCCTCGTTCTTCACGATCATGTTCAGGCAGATGCGCGTCAATTCGGGTTTCCTGTGATCCTGGGGGGGGTGGGGCCACGGGCGGGATGGTCGGCCCGGCGCCGCGGCGAGCCCAAGAATAGCGGAAAACATGGCAGCGCAACACCGCGCGGCAGGGCGCATGGCGGAGCACGGCGAGGATGCCGAAACGCCGGGACATGGGGTAAGGTGTAAGCACTGTCATCCAGGCCAACCTCCCAGTCAACATCCGGGCCACGCCATCGCCATGGGTTTCTTCGATTCGTTTTTCCTGCGCAAGCCGCCGCCGGATCGTTTCGCGGCGTTGTTCATTGCCGCTGCCCGGCGCCAGGGCTTTGAGGGGCGCCTCGATGTCAACGCGGACGAGTTCCGGCTGGAGCACGGGCGCAACGCTTTCTTCAACCTCCATAACGCCTACCGGGCGTACTGCGAGGCGCCTGGCGCGCAGCGCGACAAGGTGCTGCATGGCTTCGTGGCCACCTTGTGTTCCAGCGGGCAAGCCACGCCGGCCTTGCTGTCCGAGGCCCGGCCCATGCTGCGCCCGCTGATCCGAAGCCGCTCGCTGATCGACGAGATCCGGCTGCACCACTTGCGCACGGAAGGCGATCCTTCGACCTTTGATGTCGCCTACCTGCCCTTCGGCGAGGATTGCGTGATCCTGCTGGCGGTGGACTATCCGGAAACCACGTCGACGCTGCTCAATGGCCCCTCCGCCTCCTGGCAGGTGACACTTGGCCAGGCGCTGCAGATGGCGGGCGATAACCTGCGCGACCACACCGGCGAAGCCTTCGTCCCGGTCGCGCAAGGCGTCTACCAGGGCGCCTGGAGCGACGGCTACGAGGCCAGCCGCGCGCTGCTGCCGGATGTGCTGGAGCGGGTACCGGTACGCGGTCGTCCGGTGTTCATGATGCCAACCCGCGAGGTGCTGCTGGTGACGGGCGACCAGGATGATGCCGGGCAGCTGCGCATGGTCGAGCTCAGCCTGCAGGCATCCCGCCAGGGCCGCGCGATCTCGCCGGCCATGTTCCGCTACCAGCCCGGGGGCGTGGCGCACGCTGTGCCCACGGGGACCGAGGTGTTGCATTTCGTCCCGTCCGGCGAGGAGGCTGCACGGCACCTTGCCCATCTGGCGCGGCTGTACCGCAAGGAAGAATACGACACGCAAAAGGCCGCCCTGGACCGCCTGAACGAGCGCGACGGCGCCGGTGTTTTCCTGGCCAATTACCTGCTTTATGGGCGGCAGGACGATCCGCTCACTTCGTTCTCGATTACCACCTGGACGTGCGGCGTGGAGACTTCGCTGCCGCGCGCGGATCGGTACGGCCCGACGCGGCTGATGGCATGGGGCAGACGCGCGTGGTGGGCTGGCAGCAGGCGCTGGCCATGCTGGGTGACCTGATGGAGCCGGAGGCGCAGTATCCCGCCAGGTATCGCGTCAAGGCGTTTCCCGACGATAGCCGGCTGGCGTTGCTCGATGAGATCGGCTGACGCTCGCCCGCCAATGCGCCCGGCACGCCGTTAGCGCGTCTTGCGGAAAGTCAGGTTGATCCGCTCGCGGCCCACCAGCGCGTGATCGCCGTCGGCCAGCGGCGCAATGCCGTGGAACGCCAGCCTGGCCGGGCCACCCCATACCACCACATCGCCATGCGCCAGCCGCACACGCAGCGGGCGCTCGGCGCGGGCAAGGCCGCCGAACAGGAACACGGCCGGCAGGCCAAGCGACACCGAGACGATGGGCGCGCGCAGGTCGAGCTCATCGCGGTCCTGGTGCAGGGAGAGCCGGGTGCCCGGCGCATAGCGGTTGAGCAGGCACGCGTCCGGCCGGAAATCGGCAAAGCCGGCCGTGGCGGCCGCATCGCGCGCCAGCGCCAGGAAGGCATCCGGCATGCCGGGCCAGGGCTGGCCGCTGAGGGGATCGGCCGCTTCGTAGCGGTAGCCGGTGACATCCGAAACCCAGCCAAACTGGCCGCAGTTGGTCATGGCCACCGACATGCGCAGGCCGCCCGGCGTGATGAGGTGCCGCCACGGCGCTTGCGTGGCAATGGCGCGCACGTTATCCAGCAGGGTTAATTCATGCTCCCGTGCGAAGCCGCGCAGCACCACTGCGCCGGGCACGATGGGCTCGGCGCGGGGGGCGTCCTGGGGGAGGGAATCGAACAGGTCGAAGGTCATGGCGTCCTGGCGGGCGGGGCGCGCCAGCCTTGGTGGCTGCGGCCCTGCTCTAAAACGACATGGTAAGCGCGAATGCGCTGGGCTGCGTGGCATGCCCGGGCGTGTGCGCCCGAGCCTCCATCCCGCCCGGGCGGTCAGGCGAAGGTGTCGACTTCGCCGCGTGCGAGGGTGCGCGCCACCGGGGCCACGGGGCCGGCATTGACCGGGGCTGCCGGGATACCGGCCAACGTGCCAAAGCCGTTCTGCGCGTTGCCCGGCTGGCGTTGCTGCTGTTGGCCGTTGCCGGCCTGGCCGGCAAAGCCGTCGGCGCCCACCGAAGTCTGGCCCAGCTGGATCCCGTTGTCGGCCAGCGCGGTGCGCAGTTGCGGCAGCGCGGCTTCGACCGCGGCGCGCACGGCGGCATGCGGCGAGACGAACTGGGCCTGGGCCTGGTCGTTGACGACGTTGAGCACGACCTTGAGCGGGCCGAGGTCGGGCGGATTGAGCTGCAGCTCGGCGGTGTGGTTGCCTTGGGTCGACAGGCGCACCATCTGCTGGCCCAGCGCTTGCGGCCACTGGCCGTCACCCACGGGCGGCGCGATCGGCAGCGAGGTGGTCGGCGACAGGCCGCCGGAAGTCGGCGCCTGGCTCGCGGCCAGGCTGCCGGCCGCCATCAGCGGCGTGACGGCGGCGGGCGTGGCTTCGGTGCTGGCCGGCTCGGCGGCGCGCATGGCTGCCGCCAGTTGCATCGGGTTGGCCGGCGCGGCGGCGGTGGCTGCCGCAGGCGCGTTGTTCTTGCCGGCATCGCCAAGCTGCAGCGGGGCCTTGTACGGCTGGCCGAGCGAGGCGTCCTGCTGCCCGGAGGAGGCCTGGCCATTGCCGCCTTGCTGGCCGGCCATGGCGGCCTTGAGGCTCGCGGCCAGGTCCGGGGCGGTCTTGGTGGCGTCGGTGCCGGGTGTTGCGGCGGGCTTGTCCGCGGTTGCCGCCTGGGTGCTGGCCGCGGTTTGCGGCACGGCCTGCAGCGCGGCGCGCTGGGACGCGATGGTGGCCAGCGTATCGGCGGCGGCCGAGGTCGCCGGTGCGGCCGCATTGGGCGTAGCGGCGGCGGCGCTGGCGAGCGCCGGGTCCTTCATGTCCTTCAAGCCGGCTTGTGCGCCCAGGGCAGCAGTGCCGGGCAGTCCAGCCGAGCCCGGCAGCGCGCCGTTGGCTGCCAGCGCGGCAGGCTGTGCTGGCTGGGCCGGTTGCGGTGCGAGCAGGGCGGCCAGCGCGGCGGCGGCGGACTGTGCGGCGGGATCCGCGGCCTGGTTCTCGGACGTCTCGTCGTCCTTGTCCTGGCGGCGTGACGGCTTGGTGGCTACCGTGCTGGACTGCGTGCCTTGATTGGCGGCGTTGGCGTTCTGGCCGCCGGCGTCGTTACGTGTGGACGCGTTGTTGGTGTTGTTGCTGCTGGCGTTGCTTGCGCTGCCATTGCCGGCGTTGCTGCTATTGGTGCTATTGGTGCTGGTGCGGTCGTCGTTGCGGGCGCGCGCCAGCGCATCGCCGAACCCTTGCTGCTGCGCGTCGGCACTGCTGGTGTTGCTGGTACTGCGCGAAGAGGCGGCTGTGGCGGCCGCGGCGGCATTGCTGACAATCTGGCTGATGTCGATCATGTGTTCGGGCTCGGTTTGTCTGGGCGGCTTAGCGGTGGCGGCCTGCAACTTGCAGGCGGGCGGCGCGGGCTGCATATTCGTCGGTGTCGCGTTGCTCGCGGCGCGTGCTGGCAATCTGCTCGCGCGTATCCGCGCGGGTAATGAGCGTGTCGAAGGAACTCTGGCGGCGCTTTTGCTGCTGCCAGTTGGCGCGGCCAGCGAGCAACTGGGCTTCGGCCCGGGCCAGCGCTTCGGTCTGCTGGCGGATGGCGGTATCGAGCGAGGCCAGGAACTGTGCAAAGTCCTGCCAGCGGGTGGAAGTCATGCCGTCCTGCGCGATGGCTTGCATGCGCTCGCGGTATTCCTGACGGTACTGCGTGAGCGCGGCCAGTTGCTGCTCCGCCTGGTTGCGCAGGCCTTGCAGCCGGCCCAGCTCGCGCGCGGCTGCATCCGTATCGTTCTGGGCCAGGTCGGCCAAGGTATTCAATGCAGATGGCTTAGCCATGTTCACTCCGTTGGAAGAGACTATGCAACTGGCCGATCGAGGCGTCGTAGCCGGCGCGCTCATGGATGTCTTGCTGCAGGAAGGCCTCCATCTGTGGATGCAGGTGGATGGCCAGATCCAGCTCCGGATCGTTACCCGGCACGTACGCGCCCACGCTGATCAGGTCACGGTTGCGCTGGTAGCGCGACATCAATTGCTTGAAGCGCCGCACTGAGGCGAACTGCGGCGGCTCGATCAGCGCCGTCATGGCCCGGCTGATCGAAGCTTCCACGTCGATGGCGGGGTAGTGGCCGGATTCCGCCAGGCTGCGCGAGAGCACGATGTGGCCGTCCAGGATGGCGCGCGCGGAATCTGCGATCGGGTCCTGCTGGTCGTCGCCTTCGGTCAGCACGGTGTAGAAGGCCGTGATCGAGCCGCCGCCTTCGGCGCCGTTGCCGGTACGCTCCACCAGTGTGGGGAGCTTGGCGAACACCGAGGGCGGATAGCCCTTGGTGGCGGGCGGCTCGCCGATGGCCAGGGCGATCTCGCGCTGGGCCATGGCGTAACGCGTGAGCGAGTCCATGATCAGCAGCACGTGGCGGCCCTGGTCGCGGAAGTACTCGGCCAGGCGCGTGGCATAGGAGGCGCCCTGCATGCGCAGCAGCGGCGAGGTGTCGGCAGGTGCCGCCACCACCACGGAGCGCGCGCGCCCTTCGGGGCCCAGGATGTTCTCGATGAAGTCCTTCACTTCGCGGCCGCGCTCGCCGATCAGGCCGACCACGATCACTTCCGCGCTGGTGTAGCGCGCCATCATGCCCAGCAACACGCTCTTGCCCACGCCGGAGCCGGCGAACAGTCCCATGCGCTGGCCGCGGCCCACGGTGAGCATGCCGTTGATGGCACGCACGCCCACGTCGAGCACGGTCTCGATAGGCGCGCGCGACAGCGGGTTGATCTGCGTGCCGCCGAGCGTGACTTCCGTGGCAGCGGTGATGGGGCCCAGGCCGTCCAGCGGACGCCCGGCAGCATCGAGCACGCGCCCGAGCAGGCCTTCACCCACCGGCAGGCGCTTGGAGCCCGGCTCACGCGGGGTGGTGTCGCCGCTGGGCAGCGGCGTGGGCTCGAGCGGATAGACGCGCGCGCCGGGCACCAGGCCTACCACGTCGGATTGCGGCATCAGGTAGAGCCGGTCGGCGCCGAAGCCAACGACTTCTGCCTCGGCCAGGCGCGGGCCGGTGTTCTTGCCGTGCAACTGGCCACCCGGCAGCTCGATCAGGCAATCGCTGCCGACCGGCAGGCGCAGGCCCACGGCTTCCAGCACCAGGCCGGCGGCGCGGGTCAGGCGGCCGCAGCTGCGCTTGCTGTCGATCTCGGCAATGCCGGCCGAGGCCGCGGTGAGCGCATCGCGCCAGCGCTGGCCATGCAGGCCGGCGGTGAAATCCGTATTCACCGAAGTATTGGCCGAAGTATTGGCCGAAGTATTGGCCGAAGTGTTGGCCGAGGTATCAGGCATGCGGCGGCTCCCACGGGTCGTCACGGCCGAGCGCCTTGACTACGCGGCTCCAGCGCGTGGACAGCGTGGCATCGAGCTCGCCGCTGGCGGCACTCGCCACGCAGCCGCCGCGCGCGATGGCCGGGTCGGCGCGCACGCTCCAGCCGGCGGCCTGAAGCTCGCCCGTCAGGTGGGTTTCCACCAGCGTGACATCTTCGGGATTGAGCAGCAGGCAGGGCGAGCCGGACAGCGCCGGCTCGGCCGCGAGCAGTTCGCGCACCGCTGGAAGCAGCACGGCGGGATCGGCCTGCACGGCCTGCTGCACGAGCTGGCGCGCCACATCCAGCGCCAGTGAAATCAGGGTCTGGGCCACTTCTTCGTCAACGCGGCCAAGCGCGTGGCTGAAGGTGGCGGCCAGTTGCTGCAGGTGGGCGGCTTCGGTGCGTGCGCCTTCCAGGCCGCGCGCATAGCCTTCGCGGTGGCCGTCGCCGTAGCCCTGGGTCTGGCCCTGGGTATAGCCCTGGGCGTAGCCTTCCTTGCGCGCGCCTTCACGCATGGCGTCGAGCGCGGCAAAGTCGATGGGGGGCGGTGCGGGCTCCAGCGGCATGAACTCTGCCGGAGCGGGCGCGGCCTTGCGCGGATCCAGCGAGACCATCTGCCAGCGCTGCCAGCCGTTTTTCTGCGGGGCGCGGCCCGCCGGCGCGGCAAAGCTCTCGAAGCCAGCCTGGCGTGGCGCGCCGCGGTTGCCCGCTGCGCGGCCATCGCCGGCATCGCTGGCATGATCGCCGCGAAGCTCGCTGCGACCATCGACAAAATCGCTGTCCGAGGCAAGGCCCCGGAACTGGCGCAGGGCACGTTCAGACGTAGGCATCGTCGCCACCACCGATTACAACTTCGCCGGCTTCGGCCAGGCGTCGTACCACCTGGAGGATGTTCTTCTGCTCGGCCTCGACTTGCGAGACCCGCACCGGGCCCAGCGCTTCGAGGTCTTCGCGCAGCATTTCGCCAGCGCGGGTCGACATGTTGCGGATGAACTTGTCGCGCAACTCCACCGGCGCGCCCTTGAGCGCGACGATGAGCGATTCGGTGGCCACTTCCTTGAGCACGCGCTGGATGCCGCGATCGTCGACTTCCATCAGGTTCTCGAACAGGAACATCTCGTCGATGATCTTCTGCGCGAGGTCGCCGTCGTGCAGGCGCACGCCTTCGATCACCGCTTCTTCGTGGGCCGTGCTCATCAGGTTGATGATCTCGGCCGCCGTACGCACACCGCCCATGCGGCTGCGCTTGAGGCTCTGGCCCGCCAGCAGCTTGGTCAGCACGTCGGTCAGTTCCTGCAGGGCGCCAGGCTGCACGCCGCCGAAGGTGGCGATCCGCAGGATCACGTCCTGGCGCAGGCGCTCGGTGAACATGGCGATGATCTCGGACGACTTCTGCCGGTCCAGGTGGATCAGGATGGTGGCAATGATCTGCGGGTGTTCGTCGCGGATCAGTTCTGCCACCGAAGTGGAATCCATCCAGTTCAGCGAGTCGATGCCGGCGCCCGGGTCGCGGGACTCGAGGATGTCCTCGATCACCGATACCGCGCGCTCCTCGCCCAGCGCCTTGTTCAGCACGCTGCGGATAAAGGCGCTCGAGTCCACATTCAGCGCGAGATACTGCTCGGTCTCCTGGCGGAACTCGGCCAGTACGGCGGACATCTGCTCGCGCGTCACCGAGTTGAGCGTGGCCATGGCCGAGCCCAGGCTCTGCACCTCGCGGGGGCCAAGGTGCTTGAATACTTCAGCTGCGGCGTCTTCACCGAGCGACATCATCAGGATGGCGCTCTTCTGCAATCCTTCATCGGTCATCGCTAGCCATCCAGTTTTTGATCACACTAGCAACCAGGCGCGGGTCGCGCTGCGCGGCGTCACGCACCAGGGCGAGATCGCTTTCATATTTAGCGGCAAGCCGCAGGACTTCCGGATTTGCCGGCTCTTCAGGCGGCAACAAAATGGCTTCGTTGTCGGCCGACTTTTCCTGTGGCGGCGGCAGGGGCGGCGCGGTGTACTTGCGCAGCACCGGACGCGCTACCTTGAACCACACGAACAGCGCCAGCAGTGCCAGCAGCAGGTAGCCGGCGGCGGTCTTGGCCAGGGCGATCATTTCCGGCTGCTTCCACAGCGGCAGTTCCGGCTTGATGTCGTTGTCCACGGTGAACGGGCTGTTGACCACATTGAGCGAGTCGCCCCGGTCGGCCGAGAAGCCCATGGCTTCCTTGGTCAGGTTCTCGATCTGGGCGAGCTGCGCGGCGGGCAGGGCTTCAGACACCATCTTGCCGTTGGCGCCCGCCTTTTGACGGTAGTTGACCACCACGGCCACCGACAGGCGCTTCACGCCGCCTGGTGCCTGCTGCACATGGCGCACGGTACGGTCGAGCTCGTAGTTGGTGGTGGAGTCGTGGCGGTTGCTGCTCGGGCCGGTCTGGGCCGTGGCGGTGGCGCCGCCCTGGGCCTGGCCCGCGGCCTGGCCTTGCTGGCCGGGCTGCTGCCCCGGCTGGTTCGGCTGGCCCGGGCGCGGCGGCTGGGCCGTGGCGATCGGGGCCGTGGCCGGTGCCGGCGGCTGGTTGGACAGCGCGCCAGGCACGCCGCCGACCGGCGCCGCGCCTTGCTGGCTCGACTCGCTCGATTGCTGGCTGCGAATGGCGGCGCGGGTCGGGTCCTGGTTCGGCTTGTAGGATTCGTCCGTGTGCTCGACGATGGAGAAGTCCACGTCGGCGGTCACCTGCGCTTTCACGTTGTCCTGGCCGAGGATCGGGGCCAGGATGGCCTCCACGCGCTGCGCGTAGTTGCGCTCCAGCGCCTGCACGTACTTGATCTGGCCGGCGTCGAGCATACGCTCGTTGGTGCCGCTGCCGGACAGCAGGTTGCCGTGCTGGTCGACGATGGAGATGGCCTTGGGCGTGAGCTCCGGCACGCTGGACGAAACCAGGTGGCCGATCGCGGCGACCTGGCCGTCATCGATGGCGCGGCCCGGGTAGAGTTGCAGCACGATCGAGGCGGTCGGCTTCTGGCGTTCGCGCACGAACAGCGTCGGCTTGGGAATGGCCAGGTGCACGCGCGCCGACTGCACCGCCGCAATCGATTCGATCGAGCGGGCCAGCTCGCCTTCGAGGCCGCGCTGGTAGTTGACCTGTTCGGCAAACTGGCTGATGCCGAATTTCTGCGTGTCCATCAGTTCCATGCCCGTGGTGCCGCTCTTGGGCAAGCCCTGCGAAGCCAGGCGCAGCCGCGTTTCGTGGACTTTTTCGGAGGGCACCATTACCGCACCGCCGCCTTCGGCGAACTTGTACGGCACGTTCATCTGCTGCAGGGAGGCGATGACGGCACCGCCGTCGCGCTCGGACAGATTGCTGTAGAGCACCTTGTAGTCCGGCGCACGCGACCAAAGCACACCCACCGCGATGGCTGCGGCGAGGGCCGCGCCGCCCAGCATCAGGGGCAGGCGCGGATTGGTCTTGAGTCGCTCGAACAGCTCGGACTTGTTCGACAGGGCTGCCACGGCGTTCATGCGCGCGCCCCCGTCACGGCCGGGCCGGCATGGGTCAGGATCGGCTGGGCCGGATGGCGGGCGCCGCTCTGGCTGCCCTGTCCACCCCGGCTGGCCTGGCTAACCCTGGCTTCGGCATGGCTAAGATCACGCTGCTGACAAAACACGCGTACTCCCCGCGATAGTTGATGAGATTCGGGTCCGGACCGGGCGCGCAAAGGTAAGCGGCATCCCAGATTCGGCACGGTATCGATGATCATCCAAGGCGGGTGCAGACAATCCGGCGAATAGGCCTCGTTTTCCACCCGAATTCCCGCAATGGCCCAGGTGACGCCGCGAGTACGCTTCGGGGGCTGGCACAGGCGGCGCGCGCGGATGCGGTATTTGTGGCATAGGCGGCGCATTGCGCCAGGTTTGCCGGCAGCGGCCCGGGCGGGTGCCCGGCGCAACCCTCAATGACTCATTTTCGAACCGGTTTCCCCCGGGGCGGGCTTCGGCTGGCCAGGGCGGGGCGGGTTCCAAGCGGATCGCCATGACTACCATCTCTTCCATCGACGGCATGTTGCAGCAACTGCGCGGGCTGGCCCAGAGCGCCACCGGGCAGGAAAGCCAGGCTTCCGCCGTTTCTTCCGGCGGTTTTGCCGGCGAGCTCCAGCGTTCGCTGGCGCGCATCAGCAACGTGCAGGAGAAGGCTTATGGGCAGGCCGAGGCTTTTGAGCTTGGCAAGCCGGGTGTATCGCTCAACGATGTGATGATCGATATGCAGAAGGCTAATGTTTCGTTTCAGACCGGGGTACAGGTTCGGAATCGGTTGACGGCGGCTTATCAGGAAATGATGAATATGACGGTTTGAGGGGAGTGGGTTTTGCTTGTGGCTGCTTTGGGGCAAGGGCAGCTGCAACTGCTTACCGTCAAAGGCAACTGCAGTTTCACCGCCCCTGCGGGGCGGCGACCTACTTTCTTGTCTTGCCAAGAAAGTAGGCAAAGAAGGCGCGCCGGATGGGGCGACTAC
>NZ_JBXAHA010000026.1:0-120334 GCF_058794615.1 Cupriavidus sp. GW823-FHT07A04 | reverse complement strand
GGGAGCTTGCCGTGCACCAGCAGGTGGGCGATTTCCTCGAATTCGCAGGTCTCGGCGATGTCGAGGATGTCGTAGCCACGGTAGTGCAGGTCGTTGCCGGTACGGCCGACCGTGCACAGCGCGGTATTGCCGGCGGTCACGCCCGACAGGGCGACGGATTTCTTCGGCTTCGGGGCGGCTAGCGGTTGCGCTTCGGACATGGGGGAGTCTCCTTGGGGTTGCTGTGCTCGTGTGCTCGTGTGCTGTTCGGGTGCTGCTGATGTGCTTACTTGGCCTTGCCCTGGGCAAACAGGGCGTCCAGTTTTTGCTCATAGGCGTGATAGCCGATGCTTTCGTACAGCTCGGCGCGCGTCTGCATGGTATCGACCACGTTCTGCTGCGTGCCGTCGCGGCGGATTGCAGCGTACACGTTTTCGGCGGCCTTGTTCATGGCGCGGAAGGCCGACAGCGGGTAGAGGACCATCGACACGCCGGCACTGCCCAGTTCCTCGGTGGTGAACAGCGGCGTAGCGCCAAATTCGGTGATGTTCGCCAGCACCGGCACCTTCACGGCGTCAACGAACTTGCGGTACATGGCCAGGTCGGTCATGGCTTCCGGGAAGATGGCGTCGGCCCCGGCTTCCACGCAGGCCACGGCCCGCTCGATGGCCTTGTCCAGGCCTTCCACGGCCAGCGCGTCGGTGCGGGCCATGATGACGAAGTTCTCGTCGGTACGGGCATCGACGGCCGCCTTGATGCGGTCGACCATTTCTCCCTGCGAGACGATTTCCTTGCCCGGGCGGTGGCCGCAGCGCTTGGCGCCGACCTGGTCTTCGATATGCATCGCGCCCGCGCCGAACTTGATCAGCGACTTGGTGGTGCGCGCCACGTTGAAGGCGGAGGCGCCAAAGCCGGTGTCCACGTCGACCAGCAGCGGCACGTCGCACACGTCGGTGATGCGGCGGATATCTGTCAGCACGTCGTCCAGGTTGGAGATGCCCAGGTCCGGCAGGCCGAGTGAGCCCGCGGCCACGCCGCCGCCAGACAGGTAGATGGCGCGGTAGCCCGCGCGCTTGGCCAGCAGGGCATGGTTGGCATTGATCGTGCCGACGACCTGCAGGGGATGCTCATCGGCCAGGGCCTGGCGGAAACGGGCGCCGGCGGAGCGGGCGAGGTCGGAAGTGGAGAAGGTCATGATCATCGCTTTAGGAGTGGACCGCTGATAAGCGCAAGGGGTGTGCCAGCCTGTTTTTGGCTGCGCGTCGGGCTTTGCGCAGGAGCGCGGGCGTAGGGCGGTGCCCTTGCCAGGCCTGGGCTGGCGGCGATTCCCGAGGCTTCGTGGCCGGCCCCCATGTTGCGTCGCTGATGCGTGATGAATTTCAAAAATGAAAGAACTGCATTTCAATATTGAAATGCAATCCGTGGGGGCGCACAATCTCAAGATTAGCGCCATCCGGCGTATCTGCAGCGTTTTCCGTCTCCATGCAATCCGGCATCCTCCCGCCCATTCCCCCCTCCGGCTCTGCCACGCCGGCCCGCCCGCGGATCTGGGCGATCGGCATCAGCCGCCTGTCCCGGGCCTTTGCCGACCTGATCCCGGCCTACGCCGCGCAGGCCGAGTTCCGCATCGTGGGCAAAGGCTACGCGGCCGCCGCCAGCGCCGTCGCCCGGGAAGCGCGCGAGGGCAGGCTCGATGCCGTGGTGGCGGGCGGCTCCAATGGCGCCTACCTGCGCCAGCACGTCGATGTGCCCGTGGTGCTGGTCAAGGTGACCGGCTTCGATGTCATGAGCGCGCTGGCGACGGCGCGGCGCATCTCGCCGAAGGTGGCGTTGGTGACACACGCCGCCACCTATCCGGAGGTGGACGAATTCGTGCGGTCTTTTTCGCTGTCCATCCCGGCCTACACGTACCTGACCGAGGACGATGCCGCCGCCCGCGTGAAGGCCCTCAAGCAAGAGGGCGTGAAGGTGGTGGTAGGGCCGGGCATGGTGACCGACCTGGCGGACAAGATCGGCCTGATCGGCGTGTTCCTGTACTCAGGCAATTCGGTGCGGGGTGCGCTGGAGGATGTGATCGAAGCGGCTCGCTTGCGCCGCATCGAGTCCGGCCGGCGCGACTACGTCAACACCATCCTGGCTCACCTGAACGAAGGCGTGGCCGCGGTCGACGCGGACGGGCGCATCCAGACCTACAACCCGGCCATGGAGCGTTTTCTCGGCACGGCGCCGGCCGCTGCGCTGGGCCGCAAGCTGCAAGCGCTGGCCCCCGCGCTCTCGCTCGATGGCGTGATGCAAAGCGGCAGCAAGGAGCTCGAAGCCATCCACAAGCTTGGCGACAAGATGGTGGTGGTCAACCGCATCCCCATCGTCACCGAGAGCGGAGCCACCGGCGCGGTGCTGACGCTGCAGGATGCCAATGCCATCCATCGGGTCGACCGCAGCCTGCGCTCGCGCAGCCGCGCGCGCCCGGCTGGCGTGCGCTACAGCCTGGACGACCTCGCTGGCGCATCCCCGGCCATGCATCACCTGCGCGAACTGGCGCGGCGCTATGCGGCGGTGGATTCCACCGTGCTGGTGGGCGGTGAAAGCGGCACCGGCAAGGAGGTGCTGGCCCAGGGCATGCACGACGCCAGCCCGCGCCGCGTATTTCCGTTCGTGGCGGTCAATTGCGCGGCGTTCCCCGAGACCCTGCTGGAAAGCGAGCTGTTCGGCTACGAAGAGGGCGCCTTTACCGGCGCACGCCGCGGCGGCAAGGCGGGCTTGTTCGAGTCCGCCCACAATGGCACGCTGTTCCTGGACGAGGTGGGCGATATGCCGCCCGCGCTGCAGACCCGTTTGCTGCGCGTGCTGCAGGAAAAGCAGGTACTGCCGATCGGCGGCCTGGATGCCGTGCCGGTTAACGTGCGGGTGATCGCCGCCACGCACCGCAACCTGGGCGAACTGGTCCGGCAGGGCAGCTTCCGCCAGGATCTCTATTACCGCCTCAATATCCTGCGCATCGAGATGCCGCCGCTGCGCGAGCGCGCCGGCGACTTGCCCGAGCTGGCGGAACTGCTGTACCGCCGTGCCCAGGAACGCCTGGGGCAGCCGGCGCCACAGCCGCTGCCGCAAGCGGTGCGGGCGAGGCTGGCGGGCTATGCCTGGCCGGGCAATATCCGCGAACTGGAAAACGTGACCGAACGCATTGCCGTGCTGGTGGCGGGGCGCAAGCTGGCACCCCGGGATTTGCTCGCGGAATTGCAGGCGGCGGCGCCGGAGTTATTTGGCACGGAGCCGCAGGGCGATCCTGCGCCGCTGGCTAGCGGCTTGCGCAGCGCGGGAGGTACGGGAGGTGACGATTCGACTGAGGCCGGCTCGCTCGCGGGCGTGGCACGCGTCAGTCAGGCCGAGCATATCCGGCGCGTGCTGGCGCAATGCGGGGGCAACCGCGCCGCCGCCTGTCATCAGTTGGGCATCAGCGCCACGACCCTGTGGCGGCGCCTGAAAGAGGCGCCGTAGCCGTGTCACGGCTGCGCCGCGTGCCGTGACACGACGGGCTGCGGCGTCAGCCCCTTGGCCGCCAGCCAGTCCGCATTGAACAGGCGCCCGGCATACAGGTCGCCGCGGTCGCACAGCAGGGTAACGATGGTGTGGCCCGGCCCCATCTCGCGGGCCAGCCAGGCCGCCGCCGCCACGTTGATGCCGGACGAACCACCCACCCATAAGCCTTCCTCGCGCAGCAGCCGGTAAACCATGTCGACGCAAGCCTGGTCGTCGATCCGGACCGCATCGTCGATCGGGGTGTCCGCCAGGTTGGCCGTGACGCGGCTGGAGCCGATCCCCTCGGTGATGGAGTTGCCCTTGGCCTTGACCTCGCGGTGCTTGACGAAGTCATACAGCCCGCTGCCGTGCGGATCGGCCAGCACGATGCGCACGGGCGGGTTGCGCTCCTTCTCCTTCAGGAAACGCGCGACGCCGGCCAGCGTGCCGCCAGTGCCGGTGGCACAGACAAAGGCATCAACCTTGCCGGCGGTGTCGTGCCAGATTTCCGGACCAGTGGTTTCGTAGTGCGCCTGGCGGTTGGCCAGGTTGTCGAACTGGTTCGCCCAGATGGCGTTTTCCGTCTCCTGGGCCAGGCGTCCGGCCACCCTCTGGTAGTTGTTGGGGTCGGCGTAGGGCGCTGCGGGCACCGGGTGCACCTCGGCGCCGAGCAGCCGCAGGCGGTCCATTTTTTCCGGGGATTGGGTGTCGGGGATCACCACGATGCAGCGGTAGCCGCGCGCGGCGCAGAGATGCGCCAGGCCGATGCCGGTATTGCCGGCGGTGCCTTCCACCACGGTTCCGCCGGGCTTGAGCGCGCCGCGCCGCTCGGCGTCGCGGATGATGTAGAGCGCCGCCCGGTCCTTGACCGAGCCGCCCGGATTCAGGAACTCAGCCTTGCCGAGGATTTCGCAGCCGGTCTCCTCGCTCAAGCCTGCCAGCCGGATCAGCGGTGTATGGCCGATGGTGCCGACGAACCCATCCTTGACGTCCATGATGCACTCCGGGTGTTGCGCTCCGGATGTGTTGGAGCGTCACTCAAAGTGATAGATCGGCGTTGGGGGAATGACAAGGCGTGCCGGGAAACCCGCATCGCGGACGGGTTCGGCTTCAGCTGGAAAAGCGGGCTTTGCGCTACTTTGGGATGGCGGCACCAGGGTGGCCGTCAGGCAGCGTTCAGCCACCGGAAATTGATGTCGCCCTCAAGAAATTCCTGTCGGGTGGCGTGAAAGTCACGCACATATTCGCTGTTGAGGTGCGATTCCAGCGCATGCCTGGAATTCCACTCCATATAGAGCACAAACACCTCGGCATCCTCGGCGTCTTCTCCCACGTGGTAGCGCAGGCAGCCGGGTTCCATGGCGCCGCGCAGGCGCAGTGCGGCCAGCTTGGCAACCAGGACCTCACGGCGGTGAGCCTTGGCGCGCGCAATTCCGACAAGCGTGTACGTTGTGGACATGGTGTGAACGGCAAGCGTGTGGCGCGCCATTGTAGCCGTGTGGCGGGGCCCTGGGCGGAATGTCCGAGGGCATTGGCCGGATAATTTAGACGGGTTGACAAGTCCCCGCCTGGGCGATAGCGGTGTGGCCAGCGGTCCCTGCAGGGGCCGGCTGGCAATCCATCGCCCCGCTAGTCCTGCCGTGCCTGCCGTGTGATGACCTGCCCGTTGCGCGCGCCGCTGTGCGCGCCGTGCTGCCAGGTAATGGCGCCGTTGACGATCACGGTGTCGATGCCTTCGGCCGGGCGGGTGGGGGTTTCGTAGCTGGCGGCATCGCGCACGTTCTCGGCATTGAAGACGACGATATCGGCATGGTGGCCCACCTCCAGCGTGCCGCGTTGATGCAGGCCGAAGTTGCGCGCCGTCAGCCCGGTCATCTTCCAGACCGCCGTTTCGAGCGGGAACAGCCCGATCTCGCGGCAATAGTGGCCGAGTACGCGTGGGAAGGTGCCCCACAGGCGCGGATGCGGGCTTGCGCCAACGGGAATGCCGTCGGAGCCGATCATGGTGTCGTTGAAGGCGAGGATGCGCTGGACGTCGTTTTCGTCCATCAGGAAGTAGACCGCGCTGCCGGGCTGCAGGCGGCGCGCCGCCTCGTCCTTGGCCACGCCCCATTCCCTGGCGATGTCGTCGAGATCGCGGCCCGCGCATTCGGGGTGCGGCTGGCTGGCGGAGATCAGCACGCGGCCTTCGAGCATGCCGCGGTCGGTGCGGATCATGGTGGAGCCGGCCGTGTACGGGTAGCAGTCGAGCGAGACGCACTGGTGCTTCATGGTTTCACGGATGAATGGCAGCGTGACCTGGCTCCTGCCGAAGTTCGCCGTGTTCTGCACCTTGTGGTGCGACACCACCACCGGCACGTCGAGCTCGCGGCCAATGCGGAAGGTCTCTTCCAGTGACTGCATGACATGGTCGGACTCGTCGCGCATATGCGTCACGTACAGCGCCTTGCGCGCGCTGAGTGGCCGGCAGACCTCGATGATTTCCTCGGTCGTTGCCTTGGCGGCGGGCGGGTAGAAGGTGCCGGTCGACAGGCCGATCGCGCCGGCCTGCATAGCCTCCTCGACCAGCGCCTGCATGGCGGCGATCTCTTCGGCGTTCGCTGGCCGGTCCAGCGCCGGCATGGTGACTGCGCGCAAGGTCGAATGCCCGACCATCGCCGCCACGTTGACGGAGCTTGGCGTGGCGCGCAGCGCATCGAGGTAAGCCGCGAAGGTGGTGAAGCGCCCCTCGGCCGGCGAGTCGATCAGGCTCAGCGGCATGGGCAGGTCCATGTCCGCGCGCAACGGGGCGGCGCTGATGCCGCAGTTGCCGGCGATCACGGTGGTGACGCCCTGCGAGACCTTGAAGGGCATGGTGGCCTGCGACAGCACGGCCTGGTCGTCATGCGTGTGCGCATCGATGAAGCCGGGGGAGACGATCTGGCCCGCCGCGTCCAGCGTGCGGTCGGCCGTGTGCCCGGTCAGGTTGCCGATCGCCGCGATGCGGCCGCCGCGCACGCCGATATCGGCGGCAAAGCGGAGGGCCTTGCTGCCGTCGATCACGGTGCCGCCAGAGATCAGCAGGTCGTAGTGCGTGGAATCAGGGTTGGACATCGGGTTCCTTTTTTTGGTTTGCAGCGAGTCGGTCAGCGGGGCAGCGGGTCAGCGGAAGTGGCAGGCTACCTGATGCCCACCGCCGGCGGAGGGCCGTTCGGTGAGGGCGGGTGACTGTTCCTTGCATACGGCTTGCGCCAGCGGGCAGCGCGTGTGAAAGCGGCAGCCCGACGGCGGGTTGGCCGGGCTCGGCGGGTCGCCTTGCAGCAGCAGGCGCCGGGCCGGCGTGCGCGGATTGGGCACTGGCACCGCGGACAGCAGGATCTCCGTGTACGGGTGGCGCGGCGCGCTGAACAAGGTGTCGCGGTCGGCTAGCTCCACGATCTGGCCGAGGTACATCACAGCGACCCGGTGGCTGATATGGCGCACCACGGCAAGATCGTGCGCGACGAACAGGTAGGCGATGCCGAGTTCGGCCTGCAGGTCCATCAGCAGGTTGACCACCTGCGCCTGCACCGAGACGTCGAGCGCCGACACCGGCTCGTCGCAAACGATCAGCTTGGGGTTAAGCGCGAGCGCGCGCGCGATGCCCAGCCGCTGCCGCTGGCCGCCCGAGAATTCGTGCGGGAATTTCTTGGCCGCCTCCGGGCGCAGCCCGACCTTGCTGAACAGCCACTGCACGCGTTCGCTGCGCTCGGCACGCGAATGCATGCCGAAATTGCGCAGCGGCTCGCTGACGATCTCGCCAGCCGTCAGGCGCGGGCTTAGCGAAGCGTAGGGGTCCTGGAAGATGATCTGCAGATCCCGCCGGCGCAGGCGCATGGCGTTTGCCGACAGGCCCAGCAGCTCCTCGCCATCGAGCTGCACCGAGCCGGAGGTGGGCTCGACCAGGCGCAGCACCGACTTGGCGGTGGTGGTCTTGCCGCAGCCGGATTCGCCGACCAGCGAGAGCGTCTCGCCGCGCTCGACGGTGAAGGACACGCCGTCCACCGCCTGGATGGGCGGCTTGCGCGGTGCCAGCCAGCGCTGCGGCGCGAGGTAGTGCTTCTTGAGCCGGTCGACCTTGAGCAGGGGTAAAGGCGAGGCAGTGGGGGTGCTCATGCAATGGCTTCCTGGGCTGGCTGGTTGTATTCGATGCGGCCTTCCTCGATCGCGAAGCAGGCCACCGCATGCTCTGTGCCGTGGCGCGTGAGCTGCGGGATCTCTCGCGCGCAGCGCGTGTCGGCATGCGGGCAGCGCGCCGCGAACGCGCAGCCGCGGCGTGCTTCCTGCGGCGATGGCACCAGCCCGGGGATTTCGGCCAGGCGCTGGCTGCTGGTATTCATCGAAGGCATCGAGGCCATCAGCGCGCGGGTGTAGGGGTGCAGCGGGCGGTCAAACAGGTCGATGACGCTGGCTTCCTCGACCTTGCGCCCGGCGTACATCACGATCACGCGGTCGCAGCATTCCGCCACCACGCCGAGGTCGTGCGTGATCATCACCACTCCCATGCCCAGCTCTTTCTGCAGGCGGCGGATCAGGTCCAGGATCTGGGCCTGGATGGTCACGTCGAGCGCGGTGGTGGGCTCGTCGGCGATCAGCACTTCGGGGTTGCAGGCCAGGGCCAGCGCGATCATCACGCGCTGGCGCATGCCGCCGGAGAGCTGGTGCGGGTATTCGTTGACGCGGCGCTCGGGCTCGGGGATCTGCACCAGCCGCAGCATTTCCACCGCGCGCTTCAGCGCATCGGCACGGCTTGCACCTTGGTGCAGCTGCACCGTCTCGGCAATCTGCCGGCCGATCGTGAGCACCGGGTTCAGCGAGGTCATCGGCTCCTGGAAGATCATCGAGACGCGGTTGCCGCGGATGCGGCGCATCTCGCGCTCGCTGAGTTGCAGCAGGTCGGTGCCGCGCAGCCGCACGGCGCCGCGGATACGTGCCGGCGGCGTGGGCAGCAGCCGCATGACCGACAGCGCGGTCACGCTCTTGCCGCAGCCGGACTCGCCGACCACGCCAAGCGTCTGGCCGGCGCGCACGGTGTACGAGACGCCGTTGACCGAGCGGGCCGGGCCGGTGAGCGTGTCGAAATGGGTGTGGAGGTCGTCCACCTCGAGCAGCGGCTCGCCGGTGGCCAGGGCAACGCGGGACATTGTCGTCATTGGTGAGCGCCCTTTCAGAGTTGCCGCGCCAGGCGCGGATCGAGCGCGTCTCGCAAGCCGTCGCCCAGCAGGTTGATCGCCAGCACCGTCGCGGCCAGCAGGATGCCGGGGTAAAGGATGATATGGAACGCCACCGCCACGAAGTTGCGGCCCTCGGCCATCATGTTGCCCCAGCTCGGTGTCTGCCCGGGCACGCCGACGCCGAGAAAGGACAGGGCCGCTTCCGTCAGCACGGCGGCGGCGGCCACGAAGGTGGCCTGCACGATCAGCGGCGCCACCATATTGGGCACCACATGGCGCGCCAGGATCACCGGCAGGCGGGTGCCCACCGCATGCGCCGCCTCGACGTAGAGCTGCTCGCGCAGCGTGAGCGCCAGCGAGCGCACCAGCCGCACCACGCGCGGGACCTCGGGGATGGTGATGGCGACGATCACGGCCGTGAGGCTGGCCTGCGTGACGGCCATCAGCGCGATCGCCAGCAAGATGCCGGGGATGGCCATCAAGCCGTCCATCACGCGCATCACGAAGGAATCGGCCCAGCGCACGAAGCCCGCGGTGAGGCCGAGCAGCACGCCAAAGACGGTCGCAAGCAGGCCGACGGAAAGGCCGACGACCATCGAGACGCGCCCGCCCCAGACCGCGCGGCTGAACACATCGCGGCCGAGCGCGTCGGTGCCGAACCAGTGCTCGGCCGAAGGCGGCTGCATGCGCGCTAGCGGATCGATATCCTGGGGATCGAAGGTGGCGATCCAGGGCGCGCCGATGGAGAGCGCGGCAATCGCGGCCAGCAACAGCGCGCCGACGATCAGCGTGGGGTGCTTGCGCGCCCAGTGCCAGCGCGGCAGCACGAAGGGGGTGTCCTGCGGCATCGCCGGGCTGGGGGCGGCGCCATCGGTCACGGGCAGGGAGGTGGACATGGTGGCAGGTCTCGCGGCAAGGATGGGATTGGTACCGGATGTCAGTACTTGATACGCGGATCGAACAGGCGGTAGCTCAGGTCGATCATCAGGTTGATCAGCACGTAGACGCCGGCCGAGATCAGCAGCACGCTCTGGATCACCGGATAATCGTGGCGCTGCACCGAGTCGACCACCAGGCGGCCGACGCCGGGAATCGCGAACACCGTCTCGGTGACGACCACGCCGCCGATCAGCAGCGCGATGCCCATGCCGATGGTGGTGGCGATCGGGATTGCCGCGTTGCGCAGCGCATGGCCGAGCACGGGCAGCACGCCCAGGCCTTTGGCACGCGCTGTGCGGATGTAGTCCTCGTGCAGCACCTCAAGCACGGTGGCGCGCGTCATGCGCGTTACCAGCGCGATATAGACCAGCGCCAGGTTGACGCAGGGCAGGACCAGGCTGCGCAGCCATTCGCCGATGCCGTCGGCCAAGCGCGCATAACCCTGCACCGGAAACCACGGCAGTTGGATGGCGAAGGCGTAGACCAGCAGGTAGCCCACCAGGAACACCGGCAGCGAGAACGCCAGCACCGCGAACAGCATCACCAGCCGGTCGATCCAGCTGCCGGCGCGGTAGGCCGCAAGCGTGCCCAGCGGCACCGCGACCAGCAAGGTCAGCAGCATGGTCAGCGCGGCGATGGAGGCCGTGGGTTCCAGCCGCTGCGCCAGCAACCGGGCCACCGGCACCTGGGTGAAGATCGAGGTGCCGAGATCGCCGGTGGCGAGCCGGCCGAGCCACAGCACGAACTGCCGCCACAGCGGCAGGTCCAGGCCCAGCGCGCCACGCAGTCTGGCGATGTCGTCGACCGTGGCAAGGTCGCCCGCGATCAGTGCAGCCGGGTCGCCCGGCGACAAGTGGATCAGCAGGAATACCACGGTGGCGACCACTGCCATCACGGGTAGCGTCGCGGCCAGGCGTCGGAGCAGGTAGCCCATCGTTGTGTCTCCTCGGTGGGTCGTTCTTCGTTTTTCGTTCGTCGTTCGTCGTTCGTCGTTTCTACTTGTCGAGCATCCAGACCGTGGGCATGCCGGCCCACAGCTTGTCGACGCCCTTGAGGCTGGCGCGCGCCGCGAAGGCCGCCGAGTACTGGCCGGCGTTCACATAGGGCACGGCCTCATAGGCGCGCTTCTGGAAGGCATCGAGCAATTCCTTGCGCTTGGCCGGCACGGTCTCGCGGATCCAGGCGGTGCGTAGCGCATCGAGCGGCTTGTCGCAGGGCCAGCCCGGTAGGCTGTTGCCGCAGGCGGCACTGAGGTAGGCGTTGGTGATCGGCGAATTCGAATCGAACTCGCCCGCCACCGTCACGTACATGCTCCAGCCACCGGCCTCGGGCGCATCGCGCTTGGCGCGGCGCGCCCCGATGGATGCCCAGTCCATGTTCTGCATGTCCACGTTCATGCCCATGCTGCGCATGGTCTGCGCTGCCATCAGGGCCTCGGCGTTGAGCTGGGGCACGTCGGTCGGCACCAGCACCACCACCTTCTCGCCCTTGTAGCCGGCCGCGCCGAGCAACTGCTTGGCGCGCGCCAGGTCGGCCTTGCGGTACGGCTCGGCGCCGGCCGTCGTATCGTTGGGGCCGCCGCAGATGAAATAGGTGGCGCAGTAGTTCATGCGCATATCGAGTGGATAGCCCATGGCCGCTGTGAAGCGCTCCTGGCTCACCGCCTGCAGGAAGGCCTGGCGGACCTTCGGGTTATTGAAGGGCGGATGGAGCTGGTTCATCACCAGCACACCCTGGTAGGCGCCGCCCGAGCCGATCTTGACGCTGGTGTCGGCACGCAGCGGGGCGATGTAGTCCGGCGGCACCTGCTCCACCAGGTCGACCTCGCCGCGCTTGAGCGCCGCGATGGCGCTGTTGGCATCCGGCAGGTAGAGCCATTCCACGCGGTCAAACTGGCTCTTCTTGCTGCCGGCGAGACCGCTTGCCGGTTCGCTGCGCGCGACGTAGTTCGGGTTGCGCACGAAGACCGCCTTGTTGCCCGGTACCCATTCGTCGCGCTTGAAGACGAAGGGGCCGGAGCCCATCACCTCGGGCAGCGGCGCGGTGGCGGGCATCCTGGCCAGGCGCTCCGGCAGGATCACCGGCGGAAAGCCCGATGGCTTGGCCAGCGCATCGAGCACCATGCCAAAGGGCTCCTTGAGCGTGAGCGTGAAACTGCGCGCGTCGAGCGCCTTCCATTCGGCGCCAGCGTCACCCATGGCGCGGCCCAGGCTGTCGCGCGCGCCCCAGCGCTGCAGCGATGCGACGGCGTCGGCCGCGGTGACCGCGCTGCCATCCGAGAACTTGAGGCCGGGGCGCAGGGTGAAGCTCCACTGCTTGCCATCCTTGGAACTGCTGTACTTCTCCACCATCTGCGGTTGCGGCTTGCCGCTCGCGTCCTGCGCGAACAACGTGTCGTAAACCATGTAGCCGAAGTTGCGCGTGATGTAGGCGGTGGTGAAGGTCGGGTCGAGGATCTTCAGGTCGGCATGGGCCACGACCTTGAGCGTCTTGGTCTGCGCCAGCACGGGAAGGCTGACGCTGGCCAGGGCGAGCGCGCTCGCCGCGAGAGCGGTGCGCAGGGTGGGATTCGGTTTCATGGGCGTGTCTCCGTTCTTGTTGTCGTTGTTGTCGTTGTTATGGTTGTAGCCGTTGCTAACCGGCGCGCGGCGCTCAGGCCGCCGCCGCGTCGAGCGGCCACTTGGGCCGGCGCACCTTGCGGTAGGGCAGGGTCGTGAGGTCGAGCGTCACGGCGCCGGGGGCGCCCGCGTAGATCACGTGCCTGGCCACCTTCGAGAACGAGGCGTAAAAATGCTGCGAGGACTTCACCACGATGATCTTCTTGCGCGCGAGGTCGCAGCCCAGTTGCGTGAACAGATCCGTGCCCATCGCCTGGTTGCGCAGGGTGATCAGCACGATGTCGATGCCGTTGGCTTCCACCAGCGCGCAATCGCCCATCTGCACCGGCGTGTTCGACAGGCCGGTCATCACCATGTTGGGCAGCAAGGCCTTGATCGTGCAGTCCAGGTCCAGCGGATCCCCCGAGAGCGGGCTGATCTTGCCGCCGATGCGCATCGCCAGGCGCGCGCCCACACCCGCGTCAAAGGCGATGCGCACCGCGATCGGGTCCCACAGCGGGCCGACGGCGGCGTTGGCGATGCCGCGCTCGATCATGCGGCGCAGGATAAAGGTGGAGTCGCTCGCCGCGCCGCCCCCGGGATTGTCGGCGCCGTCTGCCAGCACCACCGGGCCGCCGTCGAAGGCCAGGGCCTCGTCGAGCGAGGTGTCGATGTCCGGATAGCGCACCGTGAGCGCCTCGCGCATGCCGATCAGCTCGTCGGCCAGCCGGCGGGCCAGCGCATCGGCCTGGGCCTGGTTGCCATCGGTGTAGACCAGCACCTTGGTGCCCATGCCGGGCACGTCTCCCCACGAGAAGCCGTGGGCGATGGAGACCGACAGCACGCCGTCGCGGCCTTCCAGCGACTGGATGCGGTCCACGAAGCCGCGCGCCGGCTCGCGCGAGGTATGAACGGTAACGATCATCTCGCAGTCGACCACGGCAGCCACGGGGCGGACCTTGCCTTGCACCTTGGCCGCGCACAGGTCGACCAGTTCCAGGGCGCGCTCCAGCACGTCGGTGTGCGGGTATTCCTTGAAGGCGACGAGCACGTCGGCGTGCTCCACCATCTCCGGCGTCAGGTGGCTGTGCGGATCGAGTTCCGCGCCGATCACCACCTGCGGCCCGACGATGGCGCGCACGCGCTGTAGCAAGTCGCCTTCGCAGTCGTCGTAGCCATCGGCCACCATCGCGCCGTGCAGGCCTAGCAGCACCATGTCCACGGGCAGCGCCGCGCGCAGGTCGGCCAGCAGTTCCTCGCGCAGGGTTTCGTAGGCATGGCGCGTGGTCGTGCCGCTGGGCTGCGCGCCGGCTACCATGCCTTCGGACAACTGCCAGCCGCGCTCCTTGCCGCGCAGCCGGGCGGCCCACAGCGGGCCGGAGAAGAACGTCATCTGCTCGGGATGCTGGCCAGCCGGGAAGTAGCCGCGGTCCCTGAAGGACGCGAGGCCTGTCGGCATCGGCCCGAAGGTGTTGGTTTCGGTGGCGAGGGAGGCACTGAATACACGCACGGTGGTGAACTCCTGGTCAATTTGGCGATTGGCGATTTGGGGGGGGACGCGATTCAGGTCGGGCCAGCGAGGCGGCGCAGCCGCGCGGGCCCTAGCATCTCGGCGGTCAGGCCGAACGATGCGGGATGCGCGGGCACGGGCAAGCCGCGCGCAAGCGCGGCGCAGGTGTCGCCCATGGCGGCCGAAGTCTGGATGCCATAGCCGCCCTGGCCAGCGACCCAGAAGAAGCCGGGGGCCGCGTCGTCAAAGCCGCCGACCAGGTCGCCGTCGGCGACGAAGGAGCGCAGCCCGGCCCAGGTGCGGGTGGGGCGGCGGATCGACAGCGATGTGGCTTCCTCGATGCGGTGGATGGCGAGCGCGATATCCATTTCCTCGGGCTGGATGTCTTGCGGCTCGACCGGATCGGCATTGGCCGGCGAGCCCAGCAACATGCCGGCATCGGGCTTGAAGTACCAGTCCTCGCCGGCGCCGAAGACCATGGGCCAGTGGTCCGTATCCATGTCCGCGGGCGGCGCGAAGATGAACGCGGAGCGGCGGCGGGGCTCGATTCCCAGCGGCTGCACGCCGGCCAGTCGCGCAATGGCGTCGACCCAGGCGCCGGCGGCGTTGAGCAGCACGGGCGCTTCGTATACAGCCCCGCCCGCTTCCACGCGCCAGTGGTCCCGCACGCGCGCAATGGCGCTGGCTTCGGCATCGCACACCAGCTTGCCGCCGGCCTGGCGCATGCCGCGCAGATAGCCTTGGTGGATGGCATGCACATCCATGTCCGCGGCGTTGGGCTCATACACGGCGCCCAGCACCTGTTCTGGCCGCAGCGCCGGCACGCGCTCGCGTGCTTGCTCGGCGCTCAGGCGGCGCGCATCGGGGTCCATGGCGCGCAGCACCTCCCAGTGCGCTTCGAGCAGCGGCAATTGTCCCGGGCCGGCGATCATGAGCGCGCCGCGCGGGGTGAGCAGCGGATGCGAGGCAAAGCCCGGCGGCGGGTCCTGCAGGAAAGCGCGGCTTGCCATGGTCAGCGCGCGTACCTGCTGGGTGCCATAGCTCTCCATGAAAAGTGCCGCCGAACGGCCGGTCGAGTGGTAGCCAGGCTGGGCTTCGCGCTCGAGCACGATGACGCGGCCATGCGGCGCGAGCCAGTGCGCGACGGACGCGCCGGCAATGCCACCCCCGATGACGAGGTAGTCGGCTGAGATCGGCGAAGCAGCGTGAGTTGTGCGCATGATGGTGGTGGGGCTGAGCGCGCTCGTGGGGCGCTGGTGCTTTGGAATGCGAGTGAGTGTATTCAAGAATTTGCGAATATGCAAATTGCGGATACGCAAATTTTGCACTAAAGTGAGCGGCATGGGATGTACCCGGCTGCGCCGTCTGATAGCATCCGCTCCAACGGAAAAAAGGACGCAGGCTTGAAAACACACATCGCCCCGGGGCGCGGCAGCGACGATAGCGAAGAGTCGCGCACGCTCGACCGCGAGACCTTTGGCAAGCGTCTGCGCAGTGCGCGCAAGGCCTTTGGCTGGACGCTGGCACATCTGGCGGAGCTGTCGGGCGTGTCGATCACCACCATTTCGCGCGCGGAGCGTGGGCAGCTGGCATTGGGCTACGAGAATTTTGCCGCGCTGGGCAAGGCGCTGCGGATGGACATGGGCTCGATGTTCGCGGGCGCCGGCGCGAAGACTGCGCCATTCCAGGGGCCCGTCGTGACGCGGGCCGGAGAGGGCGTGACCTATCGGGGCGTGTCGTTTTCCTATGAATTCCTCGGCACCGAGGCGGTGGGAAAGCAGATGATTCCGGTGGTCAGCACCGTGCACGCGCGCCGTATCGCGGGGCCCGAGGATTTCGCGCGCCATCCCGGGGAGGAGTTCGTGTACGTACTCTCCGGCGAGATCGAGGTGCATTTCGACGGCGGCGAACGGGTGCATCTGGCGCGCGGCGACTCGCTGTACTTCGATGCCCGCATGGGCCACGCCTACATCAGCCTCAGCCGCCAGCTCGCGCGGATCGTCGGCGTGATGACCAGCGAAAGCAGCTTCATGAAGTCCGCCCAGGCCGGGGAGACGGAAGCCGCGCTGAAACCTGCCGCCAGGCGGCCGCAGGGTAAGGGTTGAAGCGTTGAAGCCCTAAAGTATTCCGTCTCCTTGCCGTTAAGCGGCCACGCCTTATTCAATCTGTACGCGAGGAGCTGGCATGCTGAAACGGATCAAGACCCAACAGCTTCAAGTCGGAATGTTCGTGGCCAGGGTGGGGGGGGCATGGCTGGAGCATCCCTTCTGGCGGTCCCGGTTCCTGGTGAATAGCCAGGAACAGATCGACCAGATGATCGCCTCCAAGGTCGAGGAGGTCTGGATCGATCTGCTCAAGGGCAAGGGTGTACCGCCGCCCGCGCAACTCGCGGCATCGGGATCCTTGAGCGTGAAGCCCGTCGCGGACGAGCCGGCCGGCGCCGTGCCGCAGTCGGGGGTGCCGCTGGAGGTGGAGTTCGGGCTGGCCCGGGAGGTGATGAAGAACGGCAAGGCGGTGGTCGGGTCGATGTTCACGAATGCCCGCATGGGCCGGGCGCTGGAGGTGGAGGGCGCCCTGATGCTGGTCGACTCCGTATCGAATTCGCTGACCCGCCATTCGCAGGCCCTGATCGCGCTGGCGCGGCTCAAGGTGCGGGACGACTACACCTATCTGCATTCCTTCGCGGTCTGCGCGCTGATGATCGCGCTCGGCCGCACCCTTGGCCTGGACAATGCCGCGGTGCAACAGCTCGGGCTGGCGGGCCTGGTGCACGATATCGGCAAGATTTCCGTGCCCACGCACGTGCTGCACAAGCAGGGCGAGATGACCGCCGCCGAGGTAGCGATGGTGCAGCGCCATCCTTCGGTGGGTTACCGCGTCCTCAACGAGGCCAAGCTCTACAGCAATATTCCGCTCGATGTCTGCATGCACCACCACGAGCGCATCGACGGGCGCGGCTACCCGTTTGGCCTGCATGGCAACGAGATCAGCGTGCACGCCAAGATCGCCGCGGTGTGCGACGCCTATGATTCCCTGACCTCCAACCGGCCCGGGCACCAGGCGTGGACACCAGCGCGGGCGCTGGAGTATATGGCGGTGCGGGTGGATACGCTGTTCGATCGTACCGTGTTCCAGGCCTTCACCCGGTCCATTGGCATCTATCCGTTGGGCACGGTGCTGCGCTTGCGTTCCGGACGGCTGGCGGTGGTCTTCGCGCAGAACGACAACGAGCCGCTGCGCCCGCAGGTCAAGGTGTTCTACTCGGTGAGCGAGGCCGCTCACCTCGGCCCCGAGACGCTCGATCTGCGCGAGACGGAGGACACCGTGGTGGGGTTCGAGGATCCGGCGCAATGGGGCTTTCGCGACGAGCAGTTGCTTGAGCTCTGCGCGGCTTGATCCCGGCCACGGTGCGGCAATGCCATGCTGGCGTCAGGCGGCCCAGGCCAGCTCCACGATGCGCGCGGCATTGCCCCCGCCCGCGCTGATACCCATGACGGCGCCCCATTCGGGGTCGAAGCGGCTGGCAAGGAAGGCGTCGGCTGTGGCCGCATCGGCATGCTGGAGCATCAAGCAGGCCTGGGCGGTCAGCACCAGCCGCGTGGTGGTGCGGCGTGCCTCGGCCTGCTGCTCTTCCTCGGGCAGGCGCAGCGCCGCGCGCAATGCCGCCACGCTGGCCTGGATGCGCGGCTCGTCCGCGCCGACCACGCTCATGTGTTCCAGCACCCGCAGGTAGTCGTCCGGGTTGCGGCCGATGGCGCGTAGCACGTCCAGGCACATCACGTTGCCGGAGCCTTCCCAGATCGAGTTCACCGGGGCTTCGCGGAACAGCCGGCCCATGGGGCCATCTTCCACATAGCCGTTGCCGCCGAACACTTCCATGGCCTCGCCGGTCATCTCCACCGCGCGCTTGCAGATCCAGAATTTGGAAGCGGGCGTGAGGATGCGGCGCCATGCCAGGCGGGCGGGGTCGTCGGTGGCTTCGAAGGCGGTGGCCAGGTCCATCGCCAGCAGCATCGCTGCCTCCGCCTCCAGCGCCATGTCGGCCAGCAGCCTGACCATCAGCGGCTGGCGGATGAGCGGCTTGCCGAAGGCGCTGCGGTGGCGCGCGTAGTGCAGGGCCTGCACCAGTGCCTGGCGCAGGAAACCGGCGCTCGATAGCGAGCAGTTAAGCCGGCTATACGTGGCCATCTCCAGGATGGTGGGAATGCCGCGGCCTTCCTCGCCGACCATGATGCCCCAGGCAGCGCGGAACTCGACTTCGCTGCTGGAGTTGGAGCGGTTGCCCACCTTGTCCTTCAGGCGCTGGATCTCGATGGGGTTCTTGCTGCCGTCGGGGCGCCAGCGCGGCACGAAGAAGCAGGAGGAGCCGGCCTCGGTGTTCGCCAGCACCAGGTGGGCATCCGACATCGGCGCGGAGAAGAACCACTTGTGGCCGGTGATCAGGTACTCGGCTCCACGCCCCTCGCCGCGGCTGGGCATGGCGCGCGTGGTGTTGGCGCGCACGTCTGAGCCGCCTTGTTTCTCGGTCATGCCCATGCCCACGTTGATCGCGTGCTTGTGCTCGATGGGAAGGTCGCGCGGGTCGTAGGCCTGCGTCAGCAGCTTGTCGCCGAACTGCGCGAACAATCCCGGCTCCTTGCGCAGCACGGGGATGCAGGCCTGGGTCATGTTGGTGGGGCACAGCGAGCCGGATTCGATCTGGCTATGCATATAGAGCGAGGCTGCGTAGGAAGCCCAGGCCGAGGGGCGCGTATCGGCGAAGGGCAGGTTGGCCAGCCCGCTGCGGCGCGCAATGGTCATGAGCGCCTGCCAGCCCGGGTGAAAACGCACCTGGTCGATGCGCTCGCCGATGCGCGAGTGTGTGTGCAGCTCGGGATGATGGCGGTTGGCATCTTCCGCATGCCGGATCGTTTGCTCGGCGCCGAGCACCGCGCCCTGGCGTTCGAGTTCCCCCTCGTTCCATCCCGCGCCGGCGCGGGCAACCGCGCGGCGGATGCCGGGGTCGCTGGTGTAGAGGTTGTAGTCCTTGAGCTCCGGGACCTGGTTGGTGATGACGTGGGTGGCGTGGGTGGCGTGGGTGGCGTTCATGGCGTTCATGGCGGGCTGTCTCCTTGGGCCGGGCGGCCGGGCTTGCCGCCACCCGTTAGATTCGAAAGGTCATTCTAGATAGAATGGCCAGCCTGCATGTTCGGCTTTCGGAGCACCATGAACCCACAGCAAAAAGGCCCGGCAAAGCCGCGCCGCAGGCCGGTGCAGTCGCGCTCATGGCAGACCTCCCTGGCCATCCAGGAGGCCTTTGTTCGGCTTTTGGCCGGGCAGGACTATGGGCACGTGACGATCCGCGCCATCGTGGACCTGGCCGGCGTGGGGCTGGGGACGTTCTACGAGTACTTCGGCAGCAAGGAGGAGCTGGCGCAGGTGTGCCTGCACCTGCGCGCCAAGCGGATCGTGCTGGCGATGGACGGCTACCTGGCGCAGTGCCGGGGCGAATCGATGGCGGCCATCGTGGATGCGCTGATCGCCGTCAACGTAGAGCACCACCGGGAGACGCCGGAGCGCTGGGGGCCGATCTACCTGCTGGAGCGGCATTACTCGGGGCGCGCGGCCTACCAGAAGATGTACGCACGGTTTGTGAACGGGTGGAGCCGGGCGCTGCTATGCGCGGCCGACGCGCCGCAGGCCGCGGTGGTCGAGGAGGCCTCGGTGACGCTGCAGGCCATCGTCTATGGCCTGATCTCGCATGCTTGCATCGATGAGGGGGAGGGGATCGATTTCTCGCGGCTGATGCGACAACTGCGGGGCGCAGCGCATGGATACCTGCGAACGCTTGGCGGGCAGGAAGGCTGAAGGGAGCAAACCAGCGGTATCCCGCTCGCGCAAATGAAAACCGGCGCCATCGGCGCCGGTTTTCCCGTCACGGCAAGCCCGGGTCCACTTACTGGATCTTGGCCTTGTCCTTGAGCGACTTCATCATTGCCTGGAACTGCTCGCGCTGCCAGTTCTGGTCGCCCATCAGCATCTGCACCAGCTGCGGCTTGACTTCCTCGAACGTCGGGATCTTGGCGTCGCGGGTGTCGTCGAGCTGGATGATGTGCCAGCCAAACTGGGTCTTGACCGGGGTTTCGGTCATCTGGCCCTTCTTCAGCGCGGTCATGGCGGCCGAGAACTCCGGCACGTAGCTGCTGCTGTTGGCCCAGTCGAGGTCGCCGCCGTTGGCTGCGGAGCCCGGGTCCTTGGACGAGGCCTTGGCCATGTCTTCGAACTTGGCGCCGGCCTTGATCTTGGCGATGATGGCGCGCGCGTCGGCTTCCTTCTCGACCAGGATGTGGCGGGCGTGGTATTCCTTGCCGCTGCCGAACTGGGACTTAATCTTGTCGTACTGCTTGCGCAGTTCGTCGTCGCTGGCGCCGTGGGTCTTGACGTAGTCCTCGAACACGGCACCGGCCAGCACGTTCAGCTTGGCTTGCTCCAGTTGTTCCTGCAGGTCGTCGCGCTGGGTCAGGCCGCGCTTGTTGGCTTCCTGCAGCAGCAGCTCACGGTCGATCAGCATGGTGCGGGCACGGTCGCGCAGTTCTGCGCTGGGAGGCTGTCCGGTGCCGGCTACGAGCTTGTCCAGCTTGGCCGAGGGGATCGCCTTGCCATTCACGACGGCGGCGTTCTGGGCGAGGGCGGGCAAGCTGCCAGCGGCAAGCACAGCCGCCAGGCTGAACGAGAGGACTGTGGTCTTCATGGAATCAGATCTGAGAGTTGCTCGAGGAATCGCGGGAGGTTTCGCGGGATTCAAGTTCTTGGTCAGTCAGCGCGGTCACCGCCAGCGCGTGGATTTGCGCGGGGAATAGATCGCGCAGCGCATCATACACCATGCGATGGCGCGCCACCCGGGTGCTGCCGGCAAATTGCGCGCTGACGATGGTGACGTGGTAATGCCCGCCGCCGGAGGCGGCGCCGGCGTGGCCGGCGTGCAGCGCGCTGTCGTCGCGTACTTCGATGCTGGACGGCGAAAGGGCTGCGCGCAGCAGGGCTTCGATTTGTGCGGGTTCTGCGGCCATCGGTGAATGCGTATCCTGGTGGGGCCCGGCCGGAGCCGGGAGATCAATCGAGGCAGGCGCGGCGGGCTGGGCCCGCCGGTGCGCTTACTCGGGGGTGTTTTCCTGCATGTGGCGGGACAGCCAGACGCTTTGTGCCAGGATGAACACCAGCATCAGGCCCATGCTGCCGAACAGCTTGAAGTTGACCCAGGCGTCGGTGGAGAACTGGTAGGCCACATAGAGGTTGACCACGCCCATCACGGCGAAGAAAGCGGCCCAGGCGGCGTTGAGCTTGCCCCAGGCGGCTTCCGGCATGGTGACCTGCTTGCCCAGCATGGCGCGGATCAGGTTCTTGCGCCAGATCAGCGCCGACAGGGTCAGCGTGGCGGCAAACAGCCAGTACAGCACGGTGGGCTTCCACTTGATGAAGGTCTCGTTATGCAGCAGCAGCGTGGCGCCGCCGAACACCGAGATGATCGCCAGGCTGACCCACTGCATCGGCTCGACCTTGCGGTGGCGCAGCCAGACCCAGCCGATCTGCACCACGGTGGCGGCGATCGCCACGCCGGTGGCGGCATAGATGCCAGCGAACTTGAAGGCGACGAAGAACAGGATGACCGGAAACAGGTCGAACAGGAATTTCATGCGAACAGGATTGAGCGACGCAAGGTCGAAGGCTTGGTTGGCGGCGAACCGCCGCGCGGGCGGTTCGGGCTTAGCGCGGCGTGTCGGGCGATGTCGGCGCGGCGTCACCCGCGTTGAGGTCGGCAGGGTCGCGCTGGTCGAATTTTAGCGCAGCCGAGTTGATGCAGTAGCGCAAACCGGTGGGCGCGGGGCCATCTTCGAAAACGTGGCCAAGGTGGCTGCCGCATTCCTTGCAGCGAACCTCCACCCGGACCATGCCGTGCGTGTGGTCGGTGTGCTCGTCGATCACCTCGCCGTTGATCGGGCGGAAGTAGCTCGGCCAGCCGCAACCGGCGTCGAACTTGGTGCTGGCTTCGAACAGCGGTGTGCCGCAGCCGACACAACGGTAGGTGCCGCGCTCCCAGTGATCCCAGTAGCGGCCGGTGAAGGGCCGCTCGGTGGCGGCTTCGCGGGCAACGCGGTACTCGATGTCGGAGAGTTGCTCGCGCCACTCGGCTTCGGTTTTTTGCGTGGTCATAATCGGCTTTCCTTTCTCGTTGGCCGGGAGACTTGGCCGGCGCACAGCTTGTTGCGCAGCCCGCTTTTCGTCACCCGAGGCCAGTTGGTCGTTTCTTGCCTGTCAAACCTTACGGTGCTTGCAGTGGTGCCGCGCCTTCACGACGAACAGCTCACTTCCAGCCCGGCTGCCCAGTCCGGCGGCAGCGCGGCGTAGCCCTCGGCCTCCGGCTGCTCGTCGAACGGGCGCGACAGCACGGCCAGCAGGCGATCCACCTCGCTGAAATCGTTCTCGCGCGCGCGCTGGATGGCGGTTTCTGCCAAGTGGTTGCGCAGCACGTACTTCGGGTTGACCGCCAGCATGGCCACAGCGCGCACGGCGTCAACGGAGTTCTCGGCACGCAGGCGGGCGCGGTAGGCCTCGGCCCAGGCATCCCACGCCGCGCGGTCCAGGAACAGGTCACGCACCGGGGCATCCTGGCTGCCATCGGCGCAGGAGATGCGGGCGAGGTTGCGCCAAAACAAGGTGTAGTCCACACGCTGGGCGTGCATCAGCTGGAACAGGTCAGTCAGCAGCGGCTCGTCGTCGGCATCGGGGCCGCCCGTCGGGCGCAGGCCAAGCTTGTCCCGGTATTGCTGGAAGAAGGCTGCGGCATAGCGTTCGCGGAACGGATCCAGCGCGGCGCGCGCGGCTTCTACCGCGGCGTCGGTGGCCGCTTTGCTGGTTTCGGCGTCGGCCTTGCCATCGCCCTCTCGCCACAGCGGCATCAGTGCCTGGGCCAGGCAGTGCAGGTTCCAGAACGCAACCTGCGGCTGCTGGCTGTAGGCATAGCGGCCTTGCGAATCGGAATGGTTGCAGATGTGGTTGGCGTCGAACGCATCGAGGAAGCCAAAGGGGCCGTAGTCGATGGTCAGTCCGAGGATCGACATATTGTCGGTGTTCATCACGCCATGGCAGAAGCCCACGGCCTGCCACCTGGCCATCAGGTCGGCGGTGCGCAGGGAGACTTCACGCAGCAGGGCCTGGTAGGGCTGCTTGTCGTCGCGGCACTCGGGCATGAAGCGGTCGATCACGAAATCCGCCAGCTGGCGCAGCGAGCCGAGGTCCTCGCGGGCCGCGAAATGCTCGAAATGGCCAAAGCGGATAAAGGACGGCGCCAGGCGCGTCACCACGGAGGCGGTCTCGATGGTCTCGCGGCGCACCGGGGCGTCCGATCCGATGATGCACATGGCGCGCGTGGTGGGCACGCCCAGCGCCTGCATCGCCTCGGAGCACAGGTATTCCCGGATCGAGGAGCGCAGCACGGCGCGGCCATCGGCCATGCGCGAGTAGGGCGTCATGCCGGCGCCCTTGAGCTGGATTTCCCAGGGGCCGGAGGCGGTGCGCGCCTCGGCCAGGCGTATCGCCCGGCCGTCGCCCAACTGCCCCGCCCAGACCCCGAACTGATGGCCGGAGTACACGCTGGCGAGGGGATCTGCCCACTCGGGCACGTGATTTCCTGCAAAAGTTTCGATGAAGCTACGCTGCGTTGCGGCATCCGCATCCCAGCCCAGCAACCCGGCTGCGGAGGCCGACACGCTGACCAGCCTGGGGGAGGGTAGCGGCGTCGGCGCGAGCCGTGTAAAGAAGCGCGGGCCGAGTTCCGCAAAGCCAGGCACGGCAGTAAACGGCGGCCGCGGCTCGGCAGCATTCAATGGGGCGGGGCCGGCGGGGTCTGGCAAGGCTTGGGGGGCGTCGGTTGGCTCGGGAGAGTTCACTGGGGCATCACTATGGGTGGCTGGGCGGTGCAGCGCCGGCATGTCGGATTTCGCGCAAGTGCGCTTGCAGGCTAGGGAAAACGACATGTTGAGGTGCAACATGGCAGGCGTTATTGTACTTCCACGCCGTCATTCGCATCTCTGACCGTCGTTGTCACCACAATGTTTCCGGATATCCCTTGAATCCCGCCCCTGGCGCACCGCCATGGTGCCGGGGTGCAGCCCGCCGGCCTCCCGGATATGGCGCTGCACAACGGATTCCCGTTGACGTTTCATCAATGGATGGCAACAATCGGCCCAAAAATAGAACGGTTGTTCGTTTTTTTGACGGATTTCGAAAATTACAGGAGACTATTCCATGGCATTGATGGGTCAAATGATGAGCGAACCCCTGCTCATTTCCTCCATCATCAAGCACGCCGCACGCCACTATGGCGGCACGGAAATCGTCTCGCGACGGACCGAAGGCGATCTGCACCGTTATACCTACCGCGATTGCGAGCTGCGCTCGCGCAAGCTGGCCCAGGCCATCGCCGCGCTGGGCGTGCAGTCGGGCGACCGTGTTGGCACGCTGGCCTGGAATGGCTATCGTCACCTGGAGATCTACTACGGCGTATCGGGCTCGGGAGCGGTATGCCATACCGTCAACCCGCGCCTGTTCCCAGAGCAGGTCGCCTACATCATCAACCATGCCGAAGACCAGTACGTGTTCTTCGACGCCACCTTCCTGCCACTGGTCGAAGGCGTGGCGGCGCATTGCCCGGGCGTGAAGGGCTGGGTGATGATGAGCGACCGCTCGCACATGCCGGCGCAAGCCAAGGTGCCGCTGCTGTGCTACGAGGACCTGATCGACGCGCAGGACGGCAACTACACGTGGCCGCAGTTCGATGAGAACACGGCCTCCAGCCTGTGCTACACCTCCGGCACCACCGGCAACCCCAAGGGCGCGCTGTATTCGCATCGCTCCACCGTGCTGCACTCCTACGCATCGGCGCTGCCGGACGCGCTGGGCTGCTCGGCGCGTGACGTGATCCTGCCCGTGGTGCCGATGTTCCACGTCAACGCCTGGGGTCTGCCGTATTCGGTGCCGCTGGTGGGCGCCAAGCTGGTGCTGCCGGGCGCCAAGCTGGACGGTGCTTCGGTCTACGAGCTGTTCGAGAAGGAGAAGGTGACCTTCTCGGCCGGCGTGCCCACGGTATGGCTGGGCCTGCTGCAGCATGTGCAGGCCAACAATCTCAAGTTCTCCACCTTCAATCGCACCGTGATCGGCGGCTCGGCGGCGCCGCCCGCCATGATCCGCGCGCTCAAGGCGCTCGGCGTGGAGACCATTCACGCCTGGGGCATGACGGAGATGTCCCCGCTGGGCACGTCCTGCAAGCTGCTGGCGCGCCACAATGACCTGCCGGAAGACGAACAGCAGAAGATCCAGGAAAAGCAGGGCCGCGTGATCTACGGCGTGGACATGAAGATCGTCGACGGCGACGGCAACGAGCTGCCCTGGGATGGCAAGGCGTTCGGCGACCTGCACGTGCGCGGCCCCTGGGTGATCGAGCACTACTACCGCAACGACGCGTCGCCGCTGGTGGATGGCTGGTTCCCCACGGGCGACGTGGCCACCATCGACCCCGACGGCTACATGCAGATCACCGACCGCAGCAAGGACGTGATCAAGTCCGGCGGCGAGTGGATCTCCTCGATCGATATCGAGAACGTGGCGGCCGCCCACCCGGCGGTGCATATGGCGGCCTGCATTTCCTGCTATCACCCCAAGTGGGACGAGCGCCCGCTGCTGGTGGTGATGAAGAAGGCCGGCGCCGAGGTGACGCGCGAGGAATTGCTGACGTACTTCGAAGGCAAGGTCGCCAAATGGTGGATCCCCGACGACGTTGCCTTTGTCACCGAGATTCCGCTCACCGCTACTGGCAAGATGCAGAAACTCAAGCTGCGCGAGCAGTTCAAGGACTACCGCCTGCCGGCGGCCTGACCCCAAGGCGGCCATAGAGCCGCCAATGCTTGCCGGGCGTTGATGCCGGCGATTGCAGGACAGGTTTGCGGCGCGCGCGGTCTTGGGAGAGAGCGCCGCCGCGAATCGGGATCAACCACAGCCAACAATAAAACCGAAGGAGACAAGCATGATCAGATTGCGTCCGCTCGTGGCAGCTACGGCCATTTTCGCGGCAATGGGTTCCGGGGTTGCGGCTGCCGATACGGTGAAGATCGCCTTTATCGACCCGCTGTCCGGCCTGATGGCGCCGGTGGGGCAGAACCAGCTAAAGAGCTGGCAGTTTGTCGCGGACATCGCCAACCAGAAGAACTGGGGGGGCGGGAACAAGTTTGAAGTGGTTGGCTTTGACAACAAGCTCTCGCCACAGGAAAGCCTGACCATCCTCAAGCAGGCGGTGGACCAGGGCATCCGCTATATCGTGCAGGGCAACGGCTCCTCCGTGGGCCTGGCGCTGGAAGACGCGGTGGCCAAGCACAACGAGCGTAATCCGGGCAAGGAGATCGTTTACCTGAACTACGCCGCGGTGGATCCGGACATGACCAACGGCAAGTGCAACTACTGGCACTTCCGCCTGGACGCCAATTCCGACATGAAGATGGAGGCGCTGACCACTTACCTGGCCAAGGATCCCAGCGTCAAGAAGGTCTACCTGATCAATCAGAACTACTCCTTCGGCCACCAGGTGGCGCGCGCCGCCAAGGAATACCTGAAGCGCAAGCGTCCGGACATCCAGATCGTCGGCGAAGACCTGCACCCGCTGGCGCAGGTCAAGGACTTTGCCCCTTATGCGGCCAAGATCAAGGCCTCCGGGGCCGACACGGTGATCACCGGTAACTGGGGCAGCGACCTCGCGCTGCTGATCAAGGCCGGCAAGGACGCGGGCCTGAGCACCAACTACTACACCTACTACGCCGCCACCACCGGCGTGCCGACCGCCATGGGTCCGTCGGAAGCCGGGCACGTCAAGTACGTCGGCTACTACAACCCCAACAACAAGGGCTTCAAGGGCGCGGACGTCATCGAAGGCTTCAAGAAGAAGTACAACGATGACTTCTACGTGATGGCCGCATACACCGGCATCGCCATGCTGGGCAAGGCGTTCACGGACGTCAAGTCGACGGATCCGGTCAAGGTGGCCAAGGCGCTCGAAGGCCTCAAGGCCGAAAGCCTGAATGGCACGGTGGAGATGCGCGGCTCGGATCACCAGGCCCAGCAGTCGCTGGTGGTGGCTACCTGGACCAAGGTTGACGGCAAGGAGGTCAAGTTCGACCAGGAAAACACCGGCTTTGGCTGGAAGACCGATGCGCTGATGGATCAGTACGTGGCAGCGCAGCCGACTTCCTGCCAGATGAAGCGCCCGGGCTAAGCTCGCGCGCGGCGGATGGCGCGGCCAGTTCCGGCGCGCCACCCGATCCTGCATACTTCGGTCGACCCGGCGCGGCGCATGCCGCTTTCGGGTGGGCGGCGCTCACCCGCGCGCGCCCGTTCTCCGACCGGCCGATCGGTGGCCGCCAACTGGCCACGTGCGTCAGAATGAAGGATAAGTTGTGGAATTCTTCGTCATTTCCCTATTGAACGGCGTCAGCTACGGGCTGTTGCTGTTCATGCTCTCTTCCGGGCTTACGCTGATCTTCAGCATGATGGGCGTGCTGAACTTCGCGCACGCCAGCTTCTACATGCTGGGCGCGTACTTCGCCTACACCATTGCCAGCAAGATCGGCTTCTGGCCCGCGCTGATCTTCGCGCCGCTGCTGGTGGCCGGCGCTGGCGCGCTGGTGGAGCGCTTCGGGCTGCGCACCGTGCACAAATACGGGCACGTGGCGGAGCTGCTGTTTACCTTCGGCCTGGCTTACCTGATCGAGGAAGGCGTGAAGCTGGTATGGGGCCTTGCCGCCGTACCCTACCGCATCCCGGCAGAGCTGGACGGGCCGCTGTTTACCGTATTCACCTCCTCGTTCCCCAAGTACCGCGCCTTCATGATGGTGGTGTCGCTGGCCATGCTGGTGGCGATCTACCTGGTGCTCACCCGCACCCGCATCGGGCTGGTGATCCAGGCCGCGCTGACGCATCCGGAAATGGTCGAGGCGCTTGGCCATAATGTGCCGCGCGTGTTCATGATGGTGTTCGGTGGTGGCGCTGCGCTGGCGGGGCTGGCCGGCGTGATCGGCGGCAATGCCTTTATCACCGAGCCGTCGATGGCGGCGGCGGTGGGGTCGATCATCTTCGTGGTGGCGGTGGTGGGCGGCATGGGGTCTTTAGTGGGGGCGTTCATTGCCTCGCTGCTGATCGGCGTACTGCAGACCTTTGCCGTCACGCTTGACGCCTCGCTGGCTGGCCTGCTGGGCTCGATCGGCCTGCAGGTTACCGACAGCACGCCGCTGTCCTCGCTATGGAAGCTCACGGTGGCGCAGGTTGCCCCGGTACTGCCGTATCTGTTGCTGGTGGTGATGCTGATCTTCCGCCCGCGTGGTTTGATGGGCACCAGGGAGGGTTGATAGCATGAGCATGGAGACGACAATGCAACAACGCCGCGAGACGGTTGTGACCGGCAGCACCATGCGCTACCGCCCGATGAACCTGGCACGCTGGGCGATCTGGGGCCTGACCGCGGCCCTGATGCTGGTGATGCCGCTGTTCTTCACCGGCGGGTTCGCCATCACGCTGATGTCCCAGATGGGCATCATGATTATTTTCGCGCTGTCCTACAACATGCTGCTCGGGCAGACCGGCATGCTGTCGTTTGGCCATGCGGTGTACGCGGGCCTGGGCGCCTTCATCGCCATCCACGTGCTCAATATGGTGGGGGCGGGCAAGGTATGGCTGCCGGTGTCGCTGCTGCCGGTGGTGGGCGGCCTGGCCGGCGCCTTCTTCGGCGTGCTGTTCGGCTATGTCACCACCAAGAAGTCCGGCACCACCTTCGCGATGATCACCATGGGCATCGGGGAAATGGTATTTGCCAGCTCGCTGATGTTCCCGGATTTCTTCGGCGGCGAGGGCGGCATCTCCACCAACCGCATGGTGGGAGACCCCGTGTTCGGCATCACCTACGGACCCGGGCGCCAGGTGTACTACCTGATCGCGGTGTGGTGCCTGTTGTCGATGGTGGCCATGTACGCCTGGACCCAGACGCCGCTCGGCCGCATTGCCAACGCGGTGCGTGACAACCCGGAACGGGTGGAATTCATCGGCTACAACACGCAGCGCGTGCGTTACCTGGTGCTGATCCTGTCGGCGTTCTTCGCCGGCATCTCGGGGGCGCTGTCGGCCATCAACTTCGAGATCGTGTCGGCCGAGAACGTCAGTGCGGTGCGCTCCGGCGGGGTGCTGCTGGCAGCCTTCATTGGCGGCGCGGGCGTGTTCTTCGGGCCGGTGATCGGCGCGGTGGTGTTCATCCTGTTCGCGGTGGCGCTGTCGGACCTGACCAAGGCCTGGCTGCTGTACCTTGGCCTGTTTTTCGTGCTGATGGTCATGTTCGTGCCGGGCGGCATCGCCAGCTTGCTGATGATGCAGGTGCCGCTGCTCGCGCGCGGCAAGCTGCGCGCCATGTTGCCCGACTACGGCCGCGCCGCGGCTGCCGGGCTGGTGCTGCTCGCCGCGGTGATCCTCACCGTGGAGCTGGTCTACAAGGTGCAGGTGGACAGCGCCAACGGGACGGAGATGTCGCTGTTGCGCATCGGCTTCGACGCCGCGACGGTGAAGCCGTGGCTGGTGGCCGCAGCGTTGTGGGTGGCCGGCCTGCTGGCTTGCCGCGCCGCGCGCGCGCGGGTGCGCGCCACGTGGGACAAGGTACAGGCCGAAATGGCGGGAGGCACGGCATGAGCGCCGCACTGGAACTGAACGACGTACGCAAGAAATTCGGCCAGACCGAGATCATCCGGGGCGTCAACCTGAGCATCCCCAAGGGGGAGCGGCATGCGCTGATCGGCCCCAACGGCGCCGGTAAATCGACCACCTTCAACCTGATCTCGGGGCGCTTCGCGCCAAGCTCGGGCACGGTCAGGCTGAATGGGCAGGAGATCGGCGGGCTGCAGCCATTCGTGATCAACCGCATGGGACTGTCGCGCAGCTTCCAGATCACCAATATCTTTCACCGCTTGTCGGTGTTCGAAAACCTGCGCTGCGCGGTGCTCTGGTCATTGGGCTACAAGTATTCGTTCTGGCATCGCCTGTCCGAGCTGCGCGACGCGCGCGAGCGGGCGGACGAAGTGCTGGAGCTGATCGGGCTGCAGCACCGCCATAGCACCCAGGCCAGCCTGCTGACCTATGCGGAACAGCGCGCGCTGGAGATCGGCATCACCATCGCCGGCGGCGCCGAGGTGATCCTGCTGGACGAGCCCACGGCCGGCATGAGCCGCTCGGAGTCCGACCATGCGGTGGAACTGATCCGCCGCGTCACCGTGGGCAAGACCCTGGTGATGGTGGAGCACGACATGAGCGTGGTGTTCGGGCTGGCCGACCGGATCTCGGTGCTGGTCTACGGCGAGGTCATCGCCACCGACACGCCCGAGGCCATCCGCGCCAACCGCAAGGTCAAGGAAGCCTACCTGGGCACGACCCTGGACGAACCTGCTACTGAGGGAGCGCACTGATGGGCAAGCGCATGCTGGACGTGCAGGGCCTGCACGCCTACTACGGCAAAAGCCATATCCTCCACGGCGTCGACGCGCATATCGACGAAGGCGAGATCGTCGCGCTGCTGGGCCGCAACGGGGTGGGGCGCTCGACCATGGCCAAGGCCATCCTCGGCATGGTCAAGGCGGAGGGCTCGGTGCGCTTTCGCGACGAAGAGATCCTCGGGCGGCGCACCTTCGAGATCGCCCACCTGGGCGTGGGCTACGTGCCGGAGAACCGCGATATCTTTCCCACGCTCACGGTGCGCCAGAACCTGCAGCTCGGGGAGAAGCGCAATCCGCGCCAGTCCAAGCCTCGCTGGACGGTGCAGGACATGTACAACATGTTCCCGCGCCTGAAGGAGCGCGAGAATACGTCAGCCGGCGTGCTCTCCGGCGGCGAGCAGCAGATGCTCACGCTGTGCCGCACCCTGATGGGCGACCCCGACCTGGTGCTGATCGACGAGCCTACCGAAGGGCTGGCCCCGATGATCGTCGCGCTGGTGGGCGATTACCTGAAGGTCTTGAAGGAGCGTGGCGTGTCGGTGCTGCTGATCGAGCAGAAGCTGGCTATCGCGCTGGATATCTCGCAGCGGGTCTATGTGATGGGGCACGGGCACATTGTGTTCGAGGGCACGCCTGGGGACCTGAAGGCCAATGCCGCCATTCGCAAGGAATGGCTGGAAGTGTAGGCCGGATGGGTGTCCTCGTTAGCCCGGGACACCCATCCACGCCGGCTCGTGCGCCGGCACTGCCCTGAGGCCAATTACTTCGCCCTCAGGAACTCACCGACCTCAAGCAGCACCAGTTCATTGTCGTCGGCCTTGTTAGGCTCGCGGCTGCTGGAGAAGGGCAGGTTGTTGTCGTTGCCGACCACGATATGGGTCGGGTCGACCACATCCACGTTCTCGATGGTGAAGAACGGGAACTTGAGCACGCCTTCATTGAGCGGCTTGCGGGCCAGCTTGTCGGGGTCGGCGATATTGAGCAGGTCGATGTAGCCGATCTTGCGCACCGGGCCGCCCGCGTTGGCGTCGCTCAGTTCGATCTTGTAGATGCGCTTGAACTTGGCGATATCCGAGAAGCAGTCGTTGCGCTTCTGGCCTTCGGGGCAGGCTTTGTCGGCCGTGCCTTCGCCGTTATCGCGCTCGATGATGAGGCCGGTGCTGGCGTCGATCATGTTGAAGTCGCCGATGGCGTTGCCATTGGCTTCCAGCGGGTACTTCCATGAGCGGCCCGTCCACTTGCCGGCCTGGGTGTCGAACTCCAGCACCCGCAGGGCTTCCTTGCCGCCGATACGCTCAAAATCCTTGGTTTCGGCGCTCCACACGGGGCCTTCCAGCAGCGCGTAGAGCTTGCTGCCGTCCGGTGATGAGGCCATGCCTTCGAAGCCCTTGGAGCGCTTGACCTGGAAGTCCACCGCGCCGCCCGGCACGCCCGGCGTGGTCACGGCGGGATGGTCCGGCGAGCGGACGACCTTGCCGTCGACCAGCGTGTCGTACACGGCCAGCACCTTGCCTTGCAGGTCGGCCTTGATCAGGAAGGGCCCGAACTCGTCGCCGATCCACAGCGCGCCGCCGGCGAACTGGAAGCTTTCCGTGTCGAAGTCCGAACCGGTCAGGTAGCGTTGCCTGGTGCCTTCGTGGACGACGCGGAAGGGCACCTTCTTGTCCGGATCGTGCAGGAACACAGTGCCCAGGCGATGGAGCTTGCCGCTCTTGAAGTCCACCTTGTAGTGATTCAGGTAGAGCATGAAGTCCGGCGAGTTGGCCTTGCTGCCGGCGCCGTTGTCGGTCAGCACCCAGAAGCTGCCGTCCGCCATGTGCTTGATGCCGGAATGGCCTTGCAGCGGCTGGCCCTTGAAGGGCAGCGAGACGCCCGTCGGCCGGTTGTTCGACTGGCCTTCCACCGCGCCGATCTTTTCCACGCGCGCGCCGGTGGTGAACTTGCCGCTCTCCTGCAGGTCCTGCGGCGCGTCCTTGGGCGCGGCGATATAGCTCTGCGCGGGCAGGATGGCGTGGCCGGCGAGGGTGGCGGGGTAAGCGGCAGGGGCTGTGGCCTGGGCCGCGGCGGGCAAAGCCCAGGCCGCAGCGGTGACGGCGATAACGGCAATGACGGTCGCGGACGGGAGGATGCGCATGTAGGAGAAAAGTGGTGTCGAAAGACCGCTACGATGCATGGGCCACGTGACGGTGGCGTGATGAAGGCGTGACGCTCGCGTGACAGATAAGTGTCTCGGTCTGACAACAGCCGCGCGCGCTGATCTGATCGTCAACATTGCCAGATCACGCCATTGCGCATTACGATCGTTTCCCTTCATTCATCAATCGCACTGCAAAGGAGAGCACACCATGAAAACGTCGACGCATCCTTGCAGGCCGCGCCAGGTTTAATCGTTCCGCCGCGCAAGCGCATTGCCAAATTGGCATCGCGTTGCGCGGTGAGTTGCATTGCCCGGCTCCGGCCTGCCACATCAGATTCTTTCTCTTATCTGGATGGTATATGGGCAATGGCATCAAGCATCTGTCCGAACGCGTATCGCTGATCGCGTCGGACCACACCTGGATCGAAGGCGACGCGATCCAACAACTTCACCACACCGCTAGTCTCGCCGGCATGGAGCGAGTCGCCGGCATGCCTGACTTGCATCCTGGCCGGGGCTATCCGGTGGGCGCGGCCTTTTTCTCCAGCGGCCGGCTTTATCCTGCGCTGGTCGGCAATGACATCGGCTGCGGCATGGCGCTGTGGCGCACGGAGCTGGACGCGACCAGGATCGGCGCGGACCAGCTGGAGAAGCGGCTCGGCAATATCGATGGGCCGCTCGACGCGTCATGGGCCGAGGCCGTGGCGCAGGTCGTGGCCAGCCAGTCGCTGCAAGGCGTGGGGCACGAGCACGCGCTGGGCACGATCGGCGGGGGCAATCACTTTGCCGAAGTGCAGCAGATCGACGAGATTCTCGACGAAGCCGCGGTGGCGGCGCTCGGGCTGGAACGCCGCCGGCTGGTGCTGCTGGTGCACAGCGGCTCGCGCGGGCTCGGCCAGGCAATCCTGCAAGCTCAGATCGAGCGCTTCGGCCACAGTGGCTTGAGCGGCGGCAGCCAGGATGGCGCCGACTATCTGGCCAGGCATGCGCAGGCGATGCGTTTCGCGCAAGGCAACCGCGAGCTGGTCGCGCGCCGCATGCTGGACCGGCTGCGGGGCGGCGGCGAGCGGGTGCTCGACGTCGACCACAACTTCCTGGCCGCGGCCACGATCGACGGCATTGCCGGCTGGCTGCACCGCAAGGGCGCCACGCCGGCCGATGCCGGCCCGGTGGTGATCCCGGGCTCGCGGGGAGATTACAGCTACCTGGTCGAGCCGGTCGCCGATGCGCGCAGCTTGTTGTCGCTGGCGCACGGCGCGGGCCGCAAATGGATGCGCGGCGAGTGCAAGAGCCGCTTGTCGGGGCGCTTTACCGTCGAGCAACTAAGCCGGACGCGCTTTGACAGCCGCGTGATCTGCCGCGACCGGCAACTGATCTACGAGGAGGCGCCGCAAGCCTACAAGCCCATCGAGAGCGTGGTGGCGGCGCTTTGCGACGCGGGCCTGGCAAGGCCGCTGGCGCGCCTGCGCCCCGTGCTCACATACAAGACCAGCGGGGAGTGCTGCCGATGATCCTGCTACAACTTTCCGCGGCGCAAGGGCCATCCGAATGCTGCCTGGCAGTCAGCCGGGCGCTCCGGCGCCTGCTGCACGAGGCGACGCTTTGCGGCGTGCAGATCGAGATCATCGACGAGGAGGGTGGCGAGCGCGCGGGCACCCTGCGCTCGGTGCTGGTGAGCCTGGATGGCGAGCCGGCGCCGGACTTGGCGCGCCAGTGGGAGGGCACGGTGCAATGGACTTGCCAGAGCCCTTACCGGCCCCGGCATGCGCGCAAGAACTGGTTTATCGGCGTGGCGCGTTGCGCTGCGCCGTCGCCAGCCCTGGCGGGCGAGATCCGCTTTGAGACCTGCCGGGCCTCCGGGCCAGGCGGGCAGCACGTGAACCGTACCGAGTCGGCTGTGCGCGCCATCCATGTGGCGACCGGCATCAGCGTCAGGGTGCAGTCCGAGCGCAGCCAGCATGCCAACAAGCGCATTGCCACGTTGCTGATTGCGCACAAGCTGGCGCAGCAGGCGGACCAGAGCATGCTCGCCCAACGCGCCCAGCGGCGCTTGCTGCACCATCAGGTGGAGCGCGGCGCCCCGGTGCGGGTATTCAAGGGGGAGCGCTTCGAGCCGGCCTGAGGCAAGGACATGACGCGGCGCCTGCATTACGGACGCCGCGCCGGTGCCGGGGCGCTGGTGCCTGTCTCTATGCAGCGCCTTCATTCGCTGTTGGTGTCCTCGTCGCCAGCGTCATCCAGTACCTCTCGGACAGCCGCTTCAATCACGTCGAAGGAGGCTTGCGGAACGCGATCGGAAAAACGCTTGCGCCGCTTCTTGGAGATGACGCCATCGTTGTCGAGGCAGATGACCACCAGCGTCGCCAGATCATTGCCACGGACGTCGATTCGCTCGTTCACCCGCCGCATCACCTGATCATAGCGCCCAAGGAAAACCGTTTCCTGGCGCAACTCCACATCCAGTGCCTGCGCCGCCATCCGGAAACCGAATTCGACGCAATGCGTGGCATCCCAGTAGCGAAAGATCGAATCGTCCGTCTTGAACTCGAACTGGTATTCGCCTTCGTCGATCCAGGTAACCCTCACCCGCTCACGGGCCTGGCGTGAGTACGATTGGAGCGCAACAAGATAGTCCGCCTCATTTCGCTTCATGGCGACTGACACAGGCAGGAGCAGTCCCTTCGCCAGCTTCCCGGACGTGCACAGGGCTTTGTGAAAGAGGAATCGCGACAGCCGTCCATTGCCATCCATGAACGGATGAATGAAGACAAAGCCGAACGACGCGATGCTCGCAGCAACGATGGGGTCGGTCTGGCTCGGTGCGTCGTTGGCGAACGCCATCCACGCGTCCATGAGTGGCTCGACCAATTCCGGCCATGGCGGCACGTACGTTACGCCACTAGCGCCGCGCCCTGGCCCTCGGAGCCAGTTCTGCTCGCCCCGGAACTGCACGGCCTGATCGAGCGGGTTGAGCACGGTCGACGACTGCAATTCAGCCAGGTAGTCCTCGGTAAGGCGTTGGCCTTCATGGGCTTGGCGAAGGAGCTGGACAAAGGCACGAGCCTTGTCTTCGCTCGGGGCCTCATGCTCAATCGCATAGGAATCCTCTGTTTCATGCAGATAGGCCCAGGCTAGCGCACGGTCAAGCATGGCAGGTCCGAGGCTCTTCAGGAACGCGTTGGCACGCCCCGGGATGTCGGAGGCGATCCCGGCCTCGATCGCCGGTGTGCGTTCGACCGTGGCGCAGTAAGCCAGGGAGCCTAGTCCGTTGAAATCTACCCGCCACCGTGCATCGCGGCGCGAGGGGCCCGTGATATAGCGAGCTGGATCGAATACGCTCACATAGCCGACCGTGATCTCCGGCCGACCCTCAAGCCGCTGGCCACTGAAGTGTTCCCAGAGAAACGCCGCGACCCGGATGTATTGGCCATTAGGTGTTTGGTGCAGCGCTGCAAGCATTTGCGCCGCGGGGATTGTTGGGAGCGCTTGAGCCAGGATTTGGAGATTGACCCCTTCGTGCTTCAAGGCGAACAGAACGTGATCCAGTGGCTGGGCTGATTGTGGTGCCACCTGTGCCGGAATGGCCAGCAGTCCGTTGCCTGGCATCACCTTTGTGACCGGCTGTATTCGCGCTGGCTGCGCTAGGGCAAACGCAGTCAACTCACCTGTTCGACGAAGAAACTCATACCCCACTGCGCTCATATTTTTCTCATCGCCCCATGTTTTTTCGCATTATTGCATGACGCATCCTCTTTTTTGTAAGAAGTTACTTTTAAGTAACTTTATACGGCGATGCCAGATGGTGGTGGTGAGGTTTTTTCTTAGCCGCTTATGATTTTTGCCAGTTTTCAAGTGATGGATCAGATTTTTGCCAGTCGGTGTTGTGATCAATCCTGACGTTGACGAATTATCTACATTTGGATAACCTGTCCATATGAAAAAACGCACACCAGAACGCACGCCCGAGCAGCAAGCGCTGCTCGAGCAACTCAAGCAGGTGGCCCAAGGTTTGAGCGAGACCTTCGCGCCCTTTTGCGAGGTGGTTGTTCACGATCTGCTGGACCCCAAGCACGCCATTCTCGCCATCCATAACAACCTGTCGGGCCGTCAGGTGGGAGACCCCGCAACCGAGCTGGGCCTTGCCCGTATCGCCGACCCCGAGTATCCGCAGGTGATCGCCAACTATGCGAATCAGTTCGCCGACGGGCGGCAGGCCAAGAGCACGTCGATCGGCATCAAGGATTCGGCCGGGGGCTATGTGGCCGCCCTGTGCATGAACGTCGACCTGACGCTGTTCCGCAGCTTGCAGAACGTGCTGGGCCAGTTTGGCAGCGTGGACGCGGGCGCAGCCATGAAGGAGTCGCTCGACCCGGCCGGCGCAGATGCCATCCGGGCCCGCATCGACCAGTTTGCCGCACGGCTGGCCACCACGCCGCGATCCCTCAAGGCCGAAGACAGGCGTGCGTTGCTGCGCGAGCTCAAGGAGGCGGGGTTCATGGAGGTGCGCCGCGCCATGGAAATCGTGGCGCTGCATCTCGGCGTGTCGCGGGCTACGGTGTACAGCTATGCCAAGTGAAGCGCGCTTGCTCCTGCTCGACAAGAACCAGGTCGAGTCACTGCTGCAGCCGGCAGATGCCATGGAGGCGGTGAGCGAAGCCTTTGCCCTGCATAGCCAGGCAGAGGGCCGTGTCTTTCCGCTGGTTCGGGAGCCGCTGGCGACCGGTGGCGTGTTCGGCATCAAGTCCGGCGACGTCCAGTCGCAAGGCCTGCTGGGTTTCAAGGCGGCTGGATTCTGGCCGGCCAACCGCGAGGTGGGCGGCGAGCCGCATCAGGCCACGATCATGCTGATCGATCCGGCAACCGGGCGGCCAGTGTGCATGATCGATGGCAACGCCGTCACCACGATGCGCACCGGTGCCGCCGGCGGCCTTGGGCTTCAGTGGCTGGCACGCCAGGACAGCGAGCGCCTGTGTCTGTTCGGCACCGGCGTGCAGGCGCGGATTCAGTTGACGTTTGCCCTTGCGCTGCTGCCCTCGCTCAATCAGGTTCAATACGTTACGGTAACGGGCCAGCCCGACGCGGCGTTCGAGCGCGCCTTTGCCGAGCGCTGTGAGATCTCCCATGCCCCTGAGCGCAATGCGGCAGTGGCGGGCAGCGACGTAGTCATCACCGCTACGCCTGGCGGCGGTGCGCTGTTCGACCTGCAAGCCGTGCAGCCAGGCACGCACCTGAACTGCGTGGGCGCGGACACGCGCGGCAAGCGCGAGTTGCCCGACGGCCTGCTGGCGCGCGCGCGGCTGTTCGTCGACGATCGGGCCCAGGCCCGCCAGATCGGCGAGACGCAGTGGGCGCCGGACACGCCTTGCACGGAAATCGGCGACGTGCTGGGCGGCAAGGTGCGAGTTGAGCGCCACGGCACCGACATCACCATCTTCGATATGACAGGCCTGGCCTTGCAGGACCTGACGGTGGCCCGCCTGCTCCAGCGGCGCGCCGCCACCGCGCAAGCTGGCACCAGCATCCACTGGCCCTGGTAGCCTTTTTACTCAAACGAGACTTACGATCATGCTGAATCTACCGACCTTTGATGATGTGTCAGCCGCCGCTGCGCGGCTTGAGGGCTACGCGCACCGCACCCCCGTCATGCGCTCGCGCACCGCGGACAAGGAAGTGGGCGCTGAGCTGTTCTTCAAGTGCGAGAACCTGCAACGCATGGGCGCTTTCAAGTTTCGTGGCGCCTTCAACGCGTTGTCGAAGTTCGACGAAGGCCAGAGGCGGGCGGGGGTGGTGGCCTTTTCCTCGGGTAACCACGCGCAGGCCATCGCGCTCTCGGCCTCCCTGCTCGGCATGCCGGCGACGATCATCATGCCGCATGACGCGCCGGCCGCGAAGGTTGCCGCGACCAAGGGCTACGGCGGCAAGGTGGTGATCTATGACCGCTATACCGAGGACCGCGAGGCAATCGGCCGCAAGCTGGCCGAGGAACAGGGCCTGACGCTGATCCCGCCGTATGACCACCCGGATGTCATCGCCGGGCAGGGCACCGCCGCCAAGGAGTTGTTCGAGGAAACCGGCGAGCTGGATGCCCTGTTTGTCTGCCTTGGCGGCGGCGGGCTGCTTTCCGGGTCCGCGTTGTCCGCGCGCGCGCTGTCTCCCCAATGCAAGATCTACGGCGTGGAGCCTGCCGCTGGCAACGACGGCCAGCAGTCGTTCCGCACTGGCTCGATCGTGCATATCGAGACACCCAAGACCATCGCCGACGGCGCGCAGACGCAGCACCTTGGCAACTACACGTTCGAGATCATTCGCCGCGATGTCGATGACATCGTTACCGCGACCGACGACGAGCTGGTCGACTGCATGCGCTTTTTCGCGTCGCGCATGAAGCTGGTGGTGGAGCCCACCGGCTGCCTCGGCTTTGCCGCCGTGCGTGCCATGAAGGCCGAACTGCAAGGCAAGCGCGTGGGTGTCCTCATCAGCGGCGGGAACATCGATATCGACCGGTTCGCCGCGTTGCTTGCTGGCTGATTGGCCCGATCCGCGCGCGGGCCGGGCGGTGCGCATGGCACCGCCCGGCCATGCCGCGTGGCGCAGGTGACGTTGGCCCCGGCGGCGTGATTGCCGGGGTCGGCGGCATCGCAGCCAGGAACAGATTCGACCATTCCTACCGATCGCCATTCGTGTGAGCCTGTCCATCAGGCTGCGCGCGCGATGGCGTTTGCCTTCACCGGGATCCCCACTCGGTATCGCTATCGCATGCCTGGCCTCGCTCTGGCCATTCCCTCCATTGTTTCCGCTTTGCTGCCGTTGCCCGAAGGCATGCGCCTGCGTGCGCCTGTCGCCGGCGCTGTGCACTCATCTTGCCGAAACACTTCGGGTTTTCATTGTGTTGACGTTTTATCTAGTGTTGGATAATCTGTCTTATCGACATGGGCGGGATGCAGTGTGCGTCGATATTGGAAACTGGCCAGGAGGCGAAGCTTTGAAAACCACTAACAAACTTACCCGCTGGATCATGCTCAGCATGGTCCTGGGTGTCATCGTCGGCTATGCCTGTCACCGCATGGCGGCCGACGCGGCAGCGGCCAAGACGATTGCCGGGAATTTCTCGATCATCACCGAGATCTTCCTGCGCATGATCAAGATGATCATCGCCCCGCTCGTGTTTGCGACCCTGGTCTCGGGCATCGCGAGCATGGACGACACCAAGGCAATTGGCCGCATCGGCGCCAAGGCCTTGACATGGTTCCTCCTCGCGTCACTCGTGTCGCTGAGCATCGGACTGCTGTTCGTGAACCTGGCGCAACCCGGTGTCAGCCTGAACATGGTTCTGCCGGACGCTGGCGCAAGCACGAATCTCAAGACCGGCGCACTCAACTTGAAAGAGTTCGTCACGCATATTTTCCCGAAGAGCATCTTCGAGGCCATGGCGACCAATGAGATCATGCAGATCCTGATCTTTTCGCTTTTCTTCGGCATTGCGCTGGGCAAGACGACCGGTGGCTCGGGCCAATTCCTGAAGCGGTCCGTCGACGAACTGATGCACGTGATGCTGCACATCACGAATACGGTGATGTTGTTCGCGCCGGTCGGCATCTTTGCGGCGCTTGCCGCGGCCATCACCGTGCAGGGCCTTGACGTACTGGTGACCTATGGCAAGTTCATTGGCGCGTTCTATCTCGCTTTGCTGGCCCTGTGGGCCGTGCTCTTTATCGCGGGCTATGTGGTTCTCAAGGGGCGTATGTTCGATCTGGCAAAGGGTATCCGCGAACCCATGATGATTGCCTTTTCCACCGCCAGCAGCGAGGCGGCTTACCCGAAGATGATCGAGCGGCTGCAGCGCTTCGGGGTGAAGAAGCGCCTGGTCGGCTTTGTACTGCCGCTGGGATACTCCTTCAACCTCGACGGTTCCATGGTGTATCAGGCGTTTGCGGCGGTCTTTATCGCGCAGGCCTTCGATATCCATATGTCGCTCGGGCACCAGATCACCATGCTGCTGATCCTGATGGTCAGCAGCAAGGGCATGGCCGCGGTCCCGCGCGGCTCGCTGGTGGTGGTAGCAGCCATCTTGCCGATGTTCGGCTTGCCGGAGGCTGGGCTGTTGCTGGTGATGGGAATCGATCAGTTCCTGGATATGGGGCGCACGGCGACCAATGTCCTGGGCAATAGCATTGCCACTGCCGTCGTTGCCAAATGGGAGGGAGAGTTGGGGACCGAGGAAGAGTTTGACCCGCTCTGCGTCGATGTGGCCGCCGGTCACGGCGAACCGGTCGCACCAGCGATACCCTCCCCGGCGCGCATGGCTTGATCGCACGGAAAAGCAATTTGCTTATGAGAATGCCGGGCATGCTCTTATAAGAAAGATATTGTTTCGCTGGGGCGGAGTGCGCAATACGCTACGCACTTTGCCCGAGTACCTGCCATGTCCTTTCCTGTCTCATTCACAGCGCGCGCATTCGTGGCGCTGACCGCCCTCGCTGCTTTGGCCAGCCTCCAGTCCGCGCGCGCCCAGAGCCCGATCCTGGAGCAGATCCGGGAATCCGGCACGATCACGATGGGCTATCGCGAGGGCGCGCTGCCGTTTTCTTTCTCCGACATCAAGGGCCAGCCTTCGGGCTACGCCGTGGATTTGTGCCTGCGTGTGGCCGAGGCCGCGCGCCAGAAGCTCGGCCTGAAGGACCTGAAGGTGCGCTGGCTGCCGCTGACGGCGCAGAGCCGCGTGCCGGCGGTGATGAACGGTCTGGTGACCGTGGACTGCGCGCCCAACACCAATACGGTCGAGCGCCAGAAGCAGGTCGCATTCAGCGTATCGCACTATGTGTCGGTGGTGCGCATGCTGGTTCGCGAGGATTCCGGCATCCAATCTCTCAACGACCTGCGCGGCAAGGTCGTGGTCACCAGCGCGGGCTCCACCGGCCATGCCGATGTCATTGCCGGGCAAGGTACGGTCACGCGCGAATTGCTGGAGGAAACCGGCCCGCTCGATGCCTTGTTCGTTTGCCAGGGGGGCGGGGGGCTGCTTGGGGGCGCCGCCCTGGTGAAAGAACAGCTCTCGCCCGGTTGCCTGCTGTACGGCGTCGAGCCGCAGGCCGGCAATCATGGGCAGCAGTCGCTTCGCCGTGGCGCCATCGTGCATATCGAGCCACCCGACACGATTGCCGACGGCGCGCGCGCCCAGCATCTTGGCGCGCTGACGTTCGGGCTGATCCGCCGCGGCGTGACCGACATCCTCGCCGTGCCGGACCATGCGCTGCTTGAATGCATGCGCATGTTCGCGCAGGCCATGAAGCTGGTGGTCGAGCCGACCGGCTGCCTTGGCCTTGCGGCCGCGCGCTATGCGGGGCTACCGCTGCAGGGCAAGCGTGTTGGCATCATCATCAGCGGCGGCAATGTGGATCTGGCGCGTTATGCGGCATTGCTGTCGGTGGACGCGTGCCTTGGCAGTGAAGCCGCAGCCGGCCCTGCCTCGGCTGCCCGCTTGCAGTTGAACGGCATATCTTCGTAGTCGATCAGCCGCGTCTTCTTGACCAGCCGATAGCCAAGCCAGAGAACCAGGAACAGCGGCACGCCGATGTAGGTGCCGACAATCTCCAGCCAGCGCCCGCGCACGTCGGAGAAGGCCTGGTAGTTCTGGCCAAGCACGATCACCACGCACAGCACGATGGCAAAGATGGGTCCAAACGGGTAGAGCGGCGAGCGGTAAGCCAGGTCGGACGGCTTGTAGCCCTGGTGCACCAGCCCCCGGCGAAAGCGGTAGTGGCTGATGGCGATACCAAGCCAGGCGATAAAGCCAGTCATGCCGGACGTGTTCAGCAGCCACAGGTAGACCGCCTTGTCGCCAAACAGCGAGCTGAGAAAGCACAGGGCGCCGACGGCGGTGGTGGCGAACAGCGCCACGTAGGGCACGCCGCTGGCGGAGAGCCGCGCCAGCGCGCGCGGCGCCCGCCCGCTGACCGCCAGCCCGTAAAGGATCCGGGTGGAGGCGTACATGCTGGAGGTGCCGGCGGAGAGCAGGGCGGTCAGCACCACGGCATTCATCAGGCCGGCGGCGAAGGCCAGGCCGGCGTGGCGGAACACCAGCGCGAAGGGGCTGACGCCGATGTCGGTGACGTCGTTGCGCAGCAGGCTGGGGTCGGTGTAGGGGATCAGCACGCCGATGATCAGGATCGCCAGCACGTAGAACAGCAAGATGCGCCAGAAGGTCTGGCGGATGGCGCGCGGGATGGTGCGTGCCGGGTCGGCGGCTTCGCCGGCGGCCACACCGACCGTTTCCGTGCCCTGGAAGGAGAACCCGGCGATCATGGCCACGCCGAACATGGCGGGGATGCCGCCAACGAAGGGGGCATCGCCCAGCGTGAAGTTGTGCCAGCCGGACTGCGGGCCACCTTGCATGATGCCGAAGATCATCATCAGGCCGGCAGCCAGGAAGATCAGGATCGTGGCCACCTTGATCAGGGCGAACCAGTACTCGGCCTCGCCGAAGCCGCGTACCGAGAAGGCATTGAGGCCAAACATCAGCAGCAGGAAGCCCGCGCTCCACACCACGCCGGAGACGTGCGGAAACCAGTACTGCATCACTAGTTGAGCCGCCGCCAGCTCCACGGCAATCGTGACCGCGAGGCTGAACCAGTAACTCCAGCCGAGCGCGAAGCCAAAGCCTTCTTCTACGTACAGCGCGCTGTAGGTGACGAAAGAGCCGGCCACCGGCATATGCACGGCGAGCTCGCCCAGGCTGGTCATCAGGCAGTACACCATCAGCCCGATCAGGCAGTACATCAGCAGTGCGCCACCGGGCCCCGCCTGGGAGATCGACGCGCCGGAGGCTACGAACAGCCCGGTGCCGACCGCGCCGCCGATGGCGATCATGGTCAGGTGGCGGGCCTTGAGTTTGCGCTGCAGGTCGTCGTGCTCGACGACGGGGTGCTGGTGAGGATGAGGTTGGGAAGACATCAGGGTCACTGGAACTTCGGCGGGCGGGGCCGCGACTTCGGAGCGGGTGACGCCTTGTGGGGCACCCGAGCGGGCAAAGGGCGCGAGTTTAGCGGGTTATCCGGGTAAATCCGAGGGTTGCGGCGGTTTATGTCAGGAAAGTCGCCTACTGTGACTAGAGGCCATCCTCAGGAACTGGATAATGTGCTGTAGGGGTCATGAGACTCCGGGCTTACCCTAGCTTTTTGGTGGCCTTTGGCAGCCTGAATGCACGCCGGCGCGATCCGCCATGAATGAGGCGCATGGTGGTGCCAGCGAAGCCCCAAAATGAAATTGAACGACCGTGCTATTTTGTGTATGCTTGATCCGCTCGCGATAGGGTGGGCACGGGCCGAGGGGGGCAAGCACAGTGCTTCCCCGGTGGCCGGGCGGTGGTTTTGGGCCCCGCGGAAAAACATAATTCGAGAATTCGAATCCCGAGACACCTTCTAGTTCTAGTTACCAAAGGAACCAGCATGACAGCGCAGTATCAGGTTCAGGACGGCGTCGCCGTCATCACGCTCGACAATCCCCCCGTCAATGGCCTGGGTCTCAGCACCCGGCTTGGCATCGTCGAAGGCATGACCCGTGCGCTGGACGATGCGGCCGTCAAGGCCATCGTCATTACCGGCGCCGGCAAAGCCTTCTCGGGCGGCGCCGACATCCGTGAATTCAATACGCCCAAGGCCACCCAGGAGCCGACGCTGCACTCGGTGATCAAGGTCGTGGAAGGATCTAGCAAGCCCGTCGTGGCGGCGATCCATTCCGTCGCCATGGGCGGTGGCCTGGAACTGGCGCTGGGCTGTAACTACCGTGTGGCTTCGAAGGGCGCGCAGATCGCCCTGCCGGAAGTGAAGCTGGGCCTGCTGCCCGGCGCTGGCGGCACGCAGCGCCTGCCGCGCGTGATCGGCCTGGAAGCCGCCCTGAACATGATCGTGTCGGGCAACGCCATCCCCAGCGAAAAATTCGCCGGCACCAAGCTGTTCGACGAGATCGTCGACGGTGACGTGCTGCCCGCAGCCGTGGCGTTTGCCAAGACGGCGGCGGCCAACCCCGGCCCGTATCCCAAGGTGCGCGACCTGAAGGTCAAGCACGAGAACGCGGAAGGCTTTATCGCTTTCTCGCGCAATACCGTGGCAGCCGTTGCCAAGAACTTCCCGGCGCCGCTGAAGTGCGTGGATGCCGTGGCCGCCTCGCTCAAGCCGTTCGAAGCTGGCCTGAAGGCCGAGCGCGAGGGCTTCATGTACCTGATCACCACGCCGGAATCGCGCGCGCTGCGTCACGCCTTCTTTGGCGAACGCGCCGCCAGCAAGATTCCTGACGTGCCGGAAGGCACCGCAACCCGCAAGATCGAGAAGGTCGCCGTGATCGGCGCCGGCACCATGGGCGGCGGCATCACCATGAACTTCCTGAACGCCGGCGTGCCGGTGATCATGCTGGAAACCAAGCAGGAAGCGCTGGACCGCGGCGTGGCCACGATCCGCAAGAATTACGAAAACAGCGCCAAGAAGGGCAAGCTCACGCAAGAGAAGGTCGAGCAGCGCATGGGCCTGCTGACCACCACGCTGTCCTATGACGAGATCAAGGACGCGGACATGGTCATCGAGGCCGTGTTCGAGGAAATGGGCGTCAAGGAGATCGTCTTCAAGAAGCTGGATGAAGTGATGAAGCAGGGCGCGATCCTGGCTTCGAACACCTCCACGCTGGACGTCAACAAGATCGCCTCCTTCACCAAACGTCCGCAAGACGTGGTCGGCATGCACTTCTTCAGCCCGGCCAACGTGATGAAGCTGCTGGAAGTGGTGCGCGGCGAAAAGACGGGCAAGGACGTGCTGGCAACCGTCATGCAGGTCGCCAAGAAGATCAAGAAGACCGCCGTGGTATCGGGCGTGTGCGACGGCTTTATCGGCAACCGCATGATCGAGCAGTACAGCCGCCAGGCTGGCTACCTGCTGGACGAAGGCGCGCTGCCGGAGCAGGTGGACAAGGCCATCGAGAAGTTCGGCTTTGCCATGGGCCCGTTCCGCATGGGCGACCTGGCCGGCAACGACATCGGCTGGGCGATCCGCAAGCGCCGCGCGATCGACAAGCCGGAAATCCAGTACTCCAAGACCGCCGACCTGCTGTGCGAACTGGGTCGCTATGGCCAGAAGACCGGCGCGGGTTGGTACGACTACAAGGCGGGCGACCGCAAGCCGTACCCGAACCAGCAGGTCAACGACATGATCGTGCAGCATTCCAAGGACCTGGGCATCACCCGCCGCAAGATCTCCGATGAGGAAATCGTCGAGCGCCTGGTGTTCGCGCTGGTCAACGAAGGCGCCAAGATACTGGAAGAAGGCATTGCCTCCAAGGCCTCGGATATCGACATGGTCTACCTGACCGGCTACGGTTTCCCGCTGTTCCGCGGTGGCCCGATGCTGTACGCGGACCAGGTTGGCCTGTTCAATGTGGCGCAGTCGATGGCGCGTTATGCCAAGGGCTACCACGGCGAAGCCTGGCAAGCAGCCCCGCTGCTGGTCAAGTTGGCTGGCGAAGGCAAGGGCTTCAACGGCTAAGCATAGCCAAGGCGATTTCGCGCGGCGCAGTCAGGCCGCGCGGGGTTCTCATCACTGATCGCAAACCGGTCACCAAGCGAGGAGTAGCGGCATGGCCAAGCAATACGGCCCCGAAGATTGCCTGCTGGTCATCGACGTGCAGAACGACTTCATGCCGGGCGGCGCGCTTGCCGTGGCGCATGGCAATGAAGTCGTCCCCGTGATCAACCGCCTCGCGACGGCGTTTGCGCGAGTGGTGCTGACCCAGGACTGGCATCCCGCCGATCACGTTTCGTTTGCCGCCAACCATGCCGGCACGCAGCCGTTCCAGACCGTGGCGTTGCCCTATGGCCAGCAAGTCCTGTGGCCCACGCATTGCGTGCAGGGCACCTACGGCGCGGCGCTGCATGCCGGGCTGGAAGTGCAGCACGCGCAGATGGTGATCCGCAAGGGCCATCACCGCGAGGTGGATAGCTACTCGGCCTTCATGGAGGCCGACCGCGCCACCCCGACGGGGCTCGCGGGCTATCTGCGCGAGCGTGGCGTGCGCCGGGTGTTTTGCGTGGGACTGGCAACGGATTACTGCGTTGCCTGGAGCGCGCTGGATGCCCGCGCGGCGGGGTTCGAGGCCGTCGTGGTCGAGGATGCCTGCCGCGCCATCGACCTCGACGGGTCGCTGGCGCGTGCGTGGCAAGACCTGGAAGCCGCAGGCGTGCGACGCGTGCAAGCGGCCGCGCTGCTGTCCTGAAACCGAAGAATCGCCAAGCCAACCCGAGCTGACGCGGCTGAACCCAGCCAACGACATATTGCATGACACTGCCGGACGTGAACGCACGCCGCAGGTCACCAGATACCAGAGATACCGAGGAGCAAGACATGAAAGAGGCAGTCATCGTTTCCACCGCACGTACCGGCCTGGCCAAAAGCTGGAAGGGTGCTTTCAACATGACCCACGGCGCGACCCTGGGCGGCCATGCGGTCCAGCACGCCATTGCGCGCGCCAAGATCGACGCCGGCGAAGTGGAAGACGTGCTGATGGGCTGTGCCAACCCGGAAGGGGCCACTGGCGCCAATATCGCGCGCCAGATCGCGCTGCGCGCGGGCTGCCCGGTTACCGTGCCCGGCGCCACCGTGAACCGTTTCTGCTCGTCCGGCCTGCAAACCATCGCTATGGCCGCGCAACGCGTGATTGCCGATGAAGGCGACATCTTCGTGGCCGGTGGCGTGGAGAGCATCTCCTGCGTGCAGCAGGAAATGAACCGCCACATGATCCAGGAAAGCTGGCTAACCAAGAACAAGCCGGAAATCTACTGGAACATGCTGCAAACCGCCGAGAACGTGGCCAAGCGCTACAACATCTCGCGCGAGCGCCAGGACGAGTACGGCGTGCGCAGCCAGCAGCGCGCGTTCGCGGCCCTGGAAGCCGGCAAGTTCAACGACGAAATCGTGCCGATCACGGTGCTCGCGGGCGTGGCCGACAAGGCGACCGGTCAGCTGATGACCAAGGAAGTCACGGTCTCGGCCGACGAAGGCATCCGCGGCGATACCACGCTGGAAGCCGTGTCGAAGATCCGCACCGCCATGCCCGGCGGCGTGGTCTCGGCAGGCAATGCATCGCAGTTCTCCGACGGTGCTTCGGCGGTCGTGGTCATGGATTCGAAGGTGGCCGAGGCCCGCGGCCTGCAGCCGCTGGGCGCGTTCCGCGGCTTTGCCGTGGCCGGCTGCGAGCCTGACGAAATGGGCATCGGCCCGGTGTTCGCGGTGCCCAAGCTGCTGAAGAAGGCCGGCCTGACGGTTGCCGACATCGGCCTGTGGGAGCTCAACGAAGCCTTCGCCGTGCAGGTGCTGTACTGCGCCGACACCCTGGGCATCCCCATGGACCGCCTGAACGTCAATGGCGGCGCCATCGCGGTGGGCCATCCCTATGGTGTGTCGGGCGCCCGCCTGGTCGGCCATGCGCTGATCGAAGGCAAGCGCCGTGGCGCGAAGTACGTGGTGGTGACCATGTGCATCGGCGGCGGCCAGGGTGCTGCCGGCCTGTTCGAAGTCTTCTGAGGCGGCACGGTACCGTGCGCGATTCAGCCGACCCGATGCTGGACCGTGGCCGGGAGGTGCAGGCCAGCCAGCCCTTCCCGGTGCTGGTCGGCGCCGAGCTGGACGCGCCGGTGGTGACCTCCGAGTACAAGATCAACTACCTGCGCCCGGCGATCGGCGACACGCTGATCGCCCGCCTGGGCGAAGGCAGCTAGGCACGGCGGGAAAGAGACGGGCGCGCGAGCGCCTTTTTCTTTCCCCGCGCCGTTTAGAGATACAGAATTTGCGGTGCGCCATGAGAGCGCGCCGTTGTGGAGACAGCGATGATCCCCGCCGCGAGGCTTGCAGTTGATGCCGCCGCCGACGGGTCGCGCATCTTTGATTTTCCCTTTCAGTCTGGGAGCCGTTTCCTGCCATGTCGCTGATCCTTTCCCGCCGTGACCTGAACTTCGTGCTGTACGAATGGCTCAAGGTCGAGGGGCTGACCCGTATTCCGCGCTACGCCGACCATTCCCGCGAGACCTTCGACGCCGCGCTCGATACCTGCGAGAAGATCGCCGCCGACCTGTTCGCGCCACATAACAAGAAGAACGACCAGCAAGAGCCGCATTTCGACGGTGAGACCGTCAGCATCATCCCCGAGGTCAAGACCGCGCTAAAGGCCTTCTGCGAGGCCGGCCTGATGGCCGCCGGGCAGGACTACGACATCGGCGGCATGCAACTGCCCGTGGTGGTGGAGAAGGCCGGCTTTGCCTACTTCAAGGGCGCCAACGTCGGCACCAGCTCCTATCCCTTCCTGACCATCGGCAACGCCAACCTGCTGCTCACGCACGGCACGCCGGCGCAGGTGGAGACCTTCGTCAAGCCGGAGATGGAAGGCCGCTTCTTCGGCACCATGTGCCTGTCCGAGCCGCAGGCGGGCTCGTCGCTGTCGGACATCACCACGCGCGCCGACTACGAGGGCGAATCGCCGCTCGGCCAGCAATACCGCCTGCGCGGCAACAAGATGTGGATTTCTGCCGGCGAGCATGAGCTCTCCGACAATATCGTCCACCTCGTGCTGGCCAAGATCCCCGGCCCGGACGGCAAGCTGATCCCGGGCGTGAAGGGCATCTCGTTGTTCATCGTGCCGAAATACCTGGTCAACGCCGACGGCAGCCTGGGCGAGCACAACGACGTGGTGCTGGCCGGCCTGAACCACAAGATGGGCTATCGCGGCACCACCAACTGCCTGCTGAACTTCGGCGAAGGCATGAAGTACAAACCGGGCGGCAAGGCGGGGGCCATTGGTTACCTGGTGGGCGAGGCCCACAAGGGCCTGGCCTGCATGTTCCATATGATGAACGAGGCCCGCATCGGCGTGGGCCTGGGCGCGGTCATGCTGGGCTATACCGGCTACCTGCATTCGGTCGATTACGCGCGCACCCGCCCGCAAGGCCGCCCGATCGGCCCCGGCGGCAAGGATCCGGCCAGCCCGCAGGTGCGGCTGGTGGAGCACGCGGATATCCGCCGCATGTTGCTGGCGCAGAAGAGCTATGTGGAAGGCGGGCTGGCGCTCAACCTGTATTGCGCGCAACTGGTGGACCAGGAGCGTGCTGCGCAGGGTGCCGAGCATGAACGCCTGGCACTGCTGCTCGATATCCTCACGCCGATCGCCAAGAGCTGGCCGTCGCAGTGGTGCCTGGAAGCCAACAACCTGGCCATCCAGGTGCACGGAGGCTACGGCTACACCCGCGAGTACAACGTCGAGCAGTTCTACCGCGACAACCGCCTTAACCCGATCCACGAAGGCACGCACGGCATCCAGGGCCTGGACCTGCTGGGCCGCAAGGTGGTGATGAAGGACGGCGCGGCCTTCAAGGTGCTGGGCGAAGAGATCCAGGCCACCATCGGCCGCGCCCTGGCCAGCGGCGATGCCGCGCTGGGCAGTCACGCCAAGGCGCTGGGCGCCGCCGTCAAGCGCGTGGCGCAAGTCACGCAGGCGTTGTGGGCGGCGGGCGACGCCACGGTGACGCTGGCCAACGCCTCGGTCTACCTGGAAGCCTTCGGCCATGTCGTGCTGTCGTGGACGTGGCTGGAGCAGGAACTGGTGGCGCAGGCCGCACTGGCGGGAGCCAAGGGCCAGGAGGACCAGGACTTCTATCGCGGCAAGCTGGCGGCGGCGGCGTACTTCTTCCGCTGGGAGTTGCCCAAGGTGGGCCCGCAGCTAGACCTGCTGGCCTCGCTGGACCGCACCACGCTGGACATGCAGGACGCCTGGTTCTGAGCGGCATCCAAGCAAGATGAACGAGCGCGCGCATCGATCTGCGCGCGCGCCAAACCAAATCGGGAGACACCATGAACACCATCCAGCAATTGTTCGACCTGAAGGGCAAGACGGCACTGATCACCGGCGGCTCGCGCGGGCTTGGCCTGCAGATTGCCGAAGCGCTTGGCGAGCAGGGCGCGCGCATCGTGCTGTCGGCGCGCAAGGCCGATGAGCTGCAAGCGGCGCAAGCCCACCTCAAGGCGCTTGGCATCGATGCCGAGTGGATCGCCGCCGACGGCGCGCGCGATGCGGATATCGTGCGCCTGGCCGACGAGGCACTGGCCAAGCTGGGCCATATCGACATCCTGGTCAACAATGCCGGCGCCACCTGGGGCGCGCCTGCCGAAGATCACCCGGTGGAAGCCTGGGACAAGGTGATGAACCTGAATATCCGCGGCGTGTTCCTGCTGTCGCAGCGCATCGGCAAGCTGTCGATGATTCCGCGCCGCTATGGCCGCATCATCAACGTGGCCTCCATCGCCGGCCTGGCGGGCAACCCGCCGGGATCGATGGAAACCATTGCCTACAACACCTCCAAGGGCGCGGTGGTGAACTTTACCCGCACGCTGGCGGCCGAGTGGGGCGAGCACAACATCACGGTGAACGCGCTGGCGCCGGGCTTCTTCCCCTCCAAGATGACGCAGGGCTCGCTGGACCGCCTTGGGGTGGATGCCATGTGCGCGTCGGTGCCGCTGCACCGGCTGGGCGACGACGAAGACCTGAAGGGCGCGGCGCTGCTGTTCGCCAGCGCCGCCGGCAAGCACATCACCGGCCAGGTGCTGGCGGTGGATGGCGGCGTGAGCGCGGTATAAAGTCCATGCTCCAATGCGGTTGGCTCATGCAGGGCGGGGCTTTTTCGCCTCGCCAGCCGGCCAGCCGTACCGTCTTCGCCACACTAGCAACTATGACTAAAACCAACGGATTTCCCCTCAAGATTCCCTTCCTTGCCGATCTCGGCGTGCAATGCACCCGCATGGACAAGGAGGGCAGCGAGATCGAACTGGCGCTGGAAACGCGTCACCAGAACAGCTGGGATATGGCCCATGGCGGCGTGCTGATGACGCTGCTCGACGTGGCCATGGCCATCGCCGGTCGCGCCGCCGATCCCGATGGCCGCGGGGTGGTCACCATCGAGATGAAGACCAGTTTCATGGCGCCTGGCCGCGGCAAGCTCATCGCGCGCGGCCAGTGCGTGCACCGTACCAGCACCATGGCCTTTTGCGAGGCGGAGATCGTCGACGCCGATGGCAAGACCGTGTCGCGCGGGTCGGGCACGTTCAAGTTCGTCAAGCGCGTGCCGCCGCAGCGGGCGGCAAGCGGCGCTTCGGATACCGGCGCGGACGGCTGAGGCCGCGGGGCAGAGAGGGGATATTAGCTACAAGACCGGCAGGGTCACCAGAGCCGGCGGCGCGCAGCAGCTGTAAAACAAAAATGGAGACAAGATGCTGTTTGAACGGATTGCCGCCACGCGGCGATTGAAACTGACCGTGCTCGCCGCCTTCGGCGCAGGAGCCCTTGCCATGTATCAGCCGGGCCAAGCCCAGAATGCACCTGTTCCTTCGGCCGGCGCGCCGGTTGCGGCACCTGCCGCGCCAGTGTTCCCGGACGCGGCCGCCACCGATCCCGTTGCGGCGGGCTGGATGCAGGGCTTTCCTCCCGCAGCCGCCAAGGTCATCAGCTTCACTCCTGCCAGCAACGGCTTCCCGCGCACGCGCTGGAGCTTTTCGCATATCCGCGAACTGGTCCCGACAGCCTCGGTCTGGCACGGGCGCGGCCCGGTTTCGGCACTGCCGCGTGCCGAGCGCGATATCGGTGGCGTGCCGTTCACCGATGCCGACGGCACCCGCCGCACGTTCAGCGACATGCTCGGCCTGACCTATACCGACGGCATCCTGGTGATGCACAAGGGCCGGGTCGTCTACGAGAAGTACTTCGGCGCGCTGGACGACCATACGCCGCACATCGCCATGTCGGTCACCAAGTCCTTCGTCGGCACGCTGGCTGCCATGCTGGTGGCGGACGGCAAGCTGGATCCCGCCGCGCCCGTTACGCGCTACCTGCCGGAGATGGCGGGCACCGCCTACGGCGATGCGACTGTGCGCGAAGTCATGGACATGACGGTGGGCGTCAAGTATTCCGAAAACTATGCCGAGCCCAAGGCCGAGATCTGGGACTACAGCCGCGCCGGCGGCATGATGCCGCGCGAGCCCGGCTATGCCGGACCCAAGACGTTCTACGAATTCCTGGCCACCTTGAAGAAGGAAGGCGAGCATGACCAGGCCTTCGCCTACAAGACCGTCAATGCCGAAGTCCTGGCCTGGATCGTCAAGCGCGTGTCCGGGCAGTCGCTGGCCAAGCTGCTTTCCGAGCGCGTCTGGCAAAAAATGGGCGCGGAGAACGATGCCTACTTCATGGTGGACAGCATCGGCAGCGAGTCCGGTGGCGGCGGCCTGAATACCACGCTGCGCGACCTGGCCCGCTTTGGCGAGACCATGCGCAACGGCGGCCGCTTCAATGGCCAGCAGGTTATCCCGGCCGAAGTGGTGGCGGACATCCGCCGCGGCGGCGATCCCGCCAAGTTTGCCAAGGCTGGCTATGCCACCTTGCCCGGCTGGAGCTACCGTTCGATGTGGTGGGTCTCGAACGACGACCACGGCGTGTTCGAGGCACGTGGCATCCACGGCCAGCGTATTTACGTCGATCCCAAGGCGGAACTCACCATCGTGCGCTACGCCTCGCATCCCATCGCGGCCAACGGCGCCAACGACCCCGTCACGCATCGCGCGTATCGGGCACTGGCGCTGTCATTGATGAAATAACCAAACAAGCCGGCAAGCTGACCAGCTAGCCGGCAACGACCCACAACGAACGGCAAAGGGCGAGTGTCCTTGTCCATTTCACTGTAAGGAAGCCATCATGTCGAACACCTACAAGCGCATCGTCCTGGCATCGCGTCCCACCGGCGCCGTGACCCCTGACAACTTCCGCCTGGAAGAGGTGCCTGTGCCCGAGATCGGCGAAGGCGAGGTGCTGGTCCGCAATCATTTCCTGTCGCTCGATCCGTATATGCGCGGCCGCATGAACGAGGGCAAGTCGTACGCCACCCCGCAGCCGCTGGGCGACGTGATGATCGGCGGCACGGTTGGCGAGATCGTGGCGACGAAGAACCCCAAGTACGCAGTCGGCGACAAGGTGGTCGGCATGTTCGGCTGGCAGGAAATGGGCGTCACCAATGGCATCGGCATCCAGAAGGTCGATACCACCCATATTCCGCTGTCGGCCTACCTCGGCTCGGTCGGCATGCCCGGCGTCACGGCCTGGTATGGCTTGAACAAGATCATCCAGCCGAAGGCCGGCAAGACCATCGTGGTGAGCGCGGCCTCCGGCGCGGTCGGCAGCGTGGTGGGCCAGCTGGCCAAGCTCCAGGGCTGCCGCGTGGTCGGCTTTGCCGGCGGCAAGGACAAGTGCGACTACGTGGTCAATGAACTCGGCTTCGATGCCTGCGTTGACTACAAGGCGGCCAAGGACAGCAAGGCGCTGTACACGATGTTCAAGGAAGCCACCCCGGATGGCGTGGATGGCTACTTCGAGAACGTCGGCGGCGAGATCCTCGACACCGTGCTGGCCCGCATGAACGCCTTTGGCCGCATCGCCATCTGCGGCATGATCGCTGGCTACGATGGCCAGCCGATGCCGCTGAAGAACCCGCAGCTGATCCTGGTGTCGCGCCTGACCGTGGAAGGCTTCATCGTGTCCGAGCACATGGACGTGTGGCCGCAAGCGCTGCAAGAGCTCGGCACCGCGGTGGCGCAAGGCAAGCTCAAGTTCCGCGAGAGCATTGCGCAAGGCCTGGCGAGCGCGCCGGAAGCGTTCATGGGCCTGCTCAAGGGCAAGAATTTCGGCAAGCAACTGGTCAAGCTGGTTTAACCAGAGGCATGCACCGAAGCCGCCGAGCGGGCCAGAGCCGCGCGCCATGACGACGGCTGTCTCTCCCTCTCCCCTCAGGGGGAGAGGGCCGGGGAGAGGGGTGGCTTAGCTAGGAGGCACTTGGAGCGAAGCCCGTGGTGTTGTCCGGCACGCAGGCGTAACGAGCGCCCGCCCTCTCCCCCGACCCCTCCCGCACGCGGGAGAGGGGGGCAAACCAACTACGAACAAGGAGATTCCCCATGAACGCCCCTGCAGAAAGCACCAGGCCCCAGGCCGACCAGGACGAAATGGCCGCCGGCCTGTCCGAAGCGGTCAAGGCCAAGTACCGCGTACTGCCGCGCCCGCCGAAGTTCGATACACCGGCAGAGGAGCGCCTGCACCGCAAGCAGCGGCTGGCCGCGGCCTTCCGTTTGTTTTCCAAGTTCGGCTTCGACGAAGGCGTGGCCGGCCACATCACCGCGCGCGATCCCGAGTTTCCGGATACGTTCTGGGTCAACCCGTTCGGCGTGCATTTCAGCCAGGTCAAGGTGTCCAACCTGATCCGCTGCGATCACCATGGCGACGTGGTCGAAGGTGATTACCCGGTCAACGCCGCGGCCTTTGCCATCCATTCGCGCGTGCACCAGACCCGTGAAGACGCGGTCGCCGCCGCGCACTCGCACAGCACCTATGGCCGCGCCTGGTCCACGCTGGGCCGCACGCTCGACCCGCTGACGCAGGACGTGTGCGCCTTCTACAACGATCATGCCCTCTACGACGATTTCGGCGGCGTGGTGGTGGAGTTGGACGAAGGCCAGCGCATCGCCAACGCGCTGGGCAGCAACAAGGCCGCGATCCTGCAGAACCATGGCTTGCTGACAGTGGGCAAGACGGTGGACGAAGCTGCCTGGTGGTTCATCACCATGGAGCGCTCATGCCAGGTGCAGTTGCTGGCCGAGGCCGCCGCCGCGCGCACCAATGCGCCGCTGAAGGTGATCTCCGACGCCGCGGCGCGCCAGGCGTACTCGATCGTCGGCACCGCGCAGGCGGGCTGGTTCCAGTTCCAGCCGCTGTACGCCCGCATCGTCAAGGAACAGCCCGACCTGCTGGATTGAAGTCATGGCCGCCTTTGCTCCATTCACTGGCAAGGTCGTGCTGATCACCGGCGCGTCCGACGGCATTGGCGCCGAACTGGCCCTGCTGCTGGCGCAGCAGGGTGCGCGGCTTGCGCTGGCGGCGCGCCGTGTCGACATGCTGCAGGCGCTGGCGGAGCGCATCCGCCGCCAGCACCCGGCCGCCGACGTCGGCGTGTGGCGCGTCGACGTGTCCGACGAGTTCGACTGCCGGCGGCTGGTGGCCACGGTGGTGGCGCAGTATGGCGGGCTCGACGTGCTGGTCAACAATGCCGGCGTGTCCGCCCACGGCTACTTCGAACAGGTATCGGACTACAGCTACTACGAGCAGGTCATGCGCGTGAACTACTTCGGCGCCATGTGGTGCACGCGCGAGGCGCTGCCGCACCTGCGCGAGCGCGGCGGCCTGATGGTGGCGGTGTCCAGCCTGGCCGGCAAGATCGGCGTGCCGGGCCGTACCGCCTACTCGGCCAGCAAGTTCGCACTGGCGGGATTCTGCGAGGCGCTGCGGGCCGAGCTGCGCGGGTCTGGCGTGGATGTGTGCGTGGTGTTCCCCGGCGTGGTGGCGACCGATACGCGCATCAATGGCTTCGGCCCAGACGGCCGCCCACTGGGCGAGAGCCGGCTGCGCGAGGAGGGGGCCATGAGCGCGCAGGAATGCGCGCGCCAGATGCTGGCGGCCATGGCCGCGCGCAAGCGCGAACTGGTGATGACCGGCAAGGGCCGGCTCGGGCTGTGGCTTAAGCTGCTGGCGCCGCGCCTGGTCGAGAACATGGCGCTCAAGGCGCTGAAGCAAACGGGGCGGTAGTGCGGTTGACAGCGCGACAGAGGAAATCGAGCAATAGCAGGCACGCGCCTTGCTGATACCCGTGGCGGCATCCGCCCGACGCACCGGCAGCAGGCATAAGAGAAATTTCAGGCTGAGTTTAATCTGGCTATAGATTGGCGATAGATTGGCTTCAGACTGGCAACACAAGCGATTCCGACACCATGGCAGACCTTATCCTTCACCAGTATGCAACGTCGCCGTTCTCCGAGAAGATCCGCCTGCTGATGGGCGCGAAGGGCCTGGCGTGGCAAGCGGTGGAAATCCCGCCCATCATGCCAAAGCCGGACGTGGTGGCGCTGACCGGCGGCTACCGCCGCACCCCGATCCTGCAGGTCGGGGCCGACATCTATTGCGACACCGCGTTGATCTGCGAGGTGATCGACAGCGCGGCGCCCGCGCGCCCGCTCTATCCCGCCGCGCAAGCGGCCACCACGCGCCTGGTCGCTGGCTGGATCGATACCGCGCTGTTTACCGCCGCCGTCACCTACCTGTTCCAGCCGGCTGGCGCGCAAAGCATGCTGGGCCATCTCACGCCGGCGCAAATGCAGGCTTTCTCGGCCGATCGCAAGGCCATGCGTGGCGAGACCAATGCGCTGCGCATGCCATTGCCCGAGGCCATCGCCATGCTGCATGAAACCTTCGGGCGGCTCGAGCAGCAATTCAAGGCGGGCGTGGCGCATGTGGCCGGGGCCGAGCTGTCGGTGGCGGATTTTTCGCTGTACCACAATATCTGGTTCATCCAGCGCGCCAGCGAGCTGGCCAAGCTGCTGGATGCGTATCCGGCGGTGCAAGCCTGGTATGCGCGCATGAAGGCCTTTGGCCATGGCACGGTGCGGGTGGTCAGCGCGGAGTCGGCGCTAGAAGTGGCACGGCACGCCGATCCGGCCGCGTTGCCTGGCGGGGTGGCTGCCGGCAGCGGCTTCGAAGCGGGCGACGCGGTCACCGTGACGCCAACGGATTACGCGCGCGATCCCGTGGCCGGCGTGCTGGTGGCGCTGGACGCCCACCGTGCCACATTGCGCCGCCAGGACCCGCGTGCGGGCGCGGTCAACGTGCATTTCCCGCGCCAAGGCTATCAAGTGCAGCACGCGGGCTAAGACCCGCGCGGCAAGGCAACCCCATAACAACGACAGCAAACGAGAGGCAGACAACATGAAGCAATTCCAGGGCAAGGTGGCAGTGATCACCGGTGGTGCATCGGGCTTCGGCAAGGAATTCGCCAAGCTGGGTGCGGGACTCGGCATGAAGCTGGTGCTGGCCGACGTGCAGGAGGGCGCACTGGATGGCGCCGTGGCGGAATTCAAGGCGCAAGGCGTGCAGGTGATCGGCGTGCGCGTGGATGTGTCCAAGGCCGAGCAGGTGCAGGCGCTGGCCGATGCCGCCATCGCCACCTTTGGCCAGGTCAACCTGCTGTTCAACAACGCCGGCGTGGGCGCGGGCGGCCTGATGTGGGAAAACACCGAGCGCGACTGGGAGTGGGTGCTGGGCGTCAACCTCTTTGGCGTGATCCACGGTGTGCGCATCTTTACCCCGCTGATGCTCGCGGCCGCGGCCAAGGACCCGTCGTTCGAAGGCCATATCGTCAATACGGCCTCCATGGCCGGCTTGCTCAGCCCGCCCGCGATGGGCGTCTACAACGTCTCCAAGCATGCCGTGGTTTCCCTGTCCGAATCGCTGTACCAGGATCTCAGCCTGGTCAGCGAGCAGGTGCGCTGCTCGGTGCTGTGCCCGTATTTCGTGCCGACCGGCATCACGCAATCGGGCCGCAACCGGCCGGCCGGGCTGGCCAATGACGCTCCGCCTACGCGCTCGCAACTGGTGTCGCAAGCCATGTCGGACAAAGCGGTCAGTTCGGGCAAGGTCACGGCCGCTGAAGTGGCGCAACTCACCTTCGATGCCATCCGCGACAACGGCTTCTATATTTACTCGCATCCGCAGCAACTGGATCCCGTGCGGCAGCGCTTCGAAGATATCATTAGCCAACGCAACCCAAGCGACCCGTTCGCCGACAAGCCGGAAGTGCGCGCCGGGCTCATCGCCGCCTTGCGCGGATAACCGAGGGGGAGCCGCCAGGTGCGGCCAGCAGCAAGTCCACCAGAGACAGCCATTGCGGCAAGGGAGGAATACATGACCAAACCTGCAGTCATTCGCCATCTGCAGTACGCCACCTTGCCCAATGGCACGCGCCTGCACTACGCCAGCGCCGGCGAGCGCGGCAAGCCGCTGGTGCTGTTCGTGCATGGCTTTCCCGAGTTCTGGTACGAGTGGGAAGCCCAGCTGGCCGAGTTCGGCAAGACCCACTTCGCGGTGGCGCCGGACCTGCGCGGCTTCAACCTCTCAAGCAAGCCCGCGGAAGTCGAGGCCTACCGTCCCCGCCACATCGTCGAGGACCTGGTCCAGTTCATCAACGCGCTGGGCTACTCGCATTGCGTGGTGGTGGCGCACGACTGGGGCGGGGCAATCTGCTGGAACCTGGCCATCCAGTTTCCGCAGATGGTGGAGCGGCTGGTCATCATCAATTCGCCGCATCCCTATGTGTTTGCCAAGGCGCTGACCAGCGATCCCCAGCAGCAAGCCGCCTCGGCCTATATGAACTGGCTGCGCGAGCCGGGATCGGAACAAGCGCTGGCGGCGGACGGCTTCGCCAAGCTCGAGGGCTTCCTGAATGGGCAGGGCAAGCAGCCCGCGCCCTGGTTTACCGGCGAGACCCGCGAGAAATACCACGCGGCCTGGTCGCAGCCCGGCGCCGGCGGCTCTCACTCGCTGACCGGCGGTGTGAACTATTACCGCGCGTCGCCCATGCATCCGCCGGGCCCTGGCGAGACGCCTCCCGATATCTCCAGGCTCGATCCCGCCGCCTTCACCGTGCGCGTGCCGACGCTGGTGGTCTGGGGCGAGCGCGACACCGCGCTGCCCAAGAGCCTGCTGGATGGCCTGGACAAGTTCATCCCGGACATGCGGCTGGAGCGCATTCCGGATGGCACCCACTGGGTCATCCACGAGCAGCCGGAGCGCATCAACCTGTTGATCCGGAGCGCTTTGCCCTGATTTGTTGTGCATGCCAGGCCGCGTCAGGCATGCGCGCCTGCGCCGGCCCGGTCGGAAACCGCCGCACTGTGCATGGGGCGGGGTGGCGCCTGCTGCTACATTGACCTGATTCGACGGCGCCGGTGCGCAAGGAAGGTCAAGATGAAGACGATCGGACTGATCGGCGGCATGAGCTGGGAATCCTCAGCCGAATACTATCGCCTGATCAACCAGGACATGAAACAACGTCTCGGCGGCCACCATAACGCGCGCAGCGTCATGGTCACGGTCAGCTTCGAGCAGATCAAGGCACTGCAGCACGCGCAACGCTGGGACGAACTCGGCGAAGCCATGCGGCAAGCCGCCCTGCAGGTACAGGCCGCCGGCGCGGATTTCGTGCTGCTCTGCACCAACACCATGCACCGCGTGGCCCCTGTCCTGGAAGCCGCGCTCGACATCCCCTTTCTCCATATCGTCGATCCCACCGCGCAAGCATTGCGCGCGGCCGGCATCCGGCGCGTGGGCTTGCTTGGCACGGCCTTCACCATGGAGCAGGACTTCTATCGCGGCCGCATGCAGGACAAGCACGGCATCGAAGTCGTGGTCCCCGACGCCGCCGACCGCGCGCTGGTCCACGGGATCATCTACGACGAGCTATGCCACGGCATCGTGCGCGACGCCTCGCGCGATGTGTACCGGCGGATTATCGGCGGCTTGCAGGCGCAGGGCGTGGGCGGGGTGATTCTGGGCTGCACCGAGATCGCGCTGCTGATCGGGCAGGATGATGTGGCGCGGCCGGTGTTCGATACCACGGCTTTGCATGCGCAGGCCGCGGTGGGGCTGGCGTTGGAGGGGGTGGTGGTGGCGAATTAGCCCAGGAGTGAGAAGAACTCCCGGAGCGAGGGCAGGGACAGCGAGGAAGACAGCAAAACGGGAAATCGCAGGAGAATGCCGATTTCCCGTCAGCCATTTAGCTCAACCTGTGCCGATACAACCGGTAATTCTCGTCATCAAAGCAGACAAAACTGACCTGCTCGATGGTGGGTGCGGCCACCAGGGCCTTGCGTACCGCCTCGATGGCAATGTCCACGGCGCGCTCGCGCGGGAAACCGTAGATGCCGGTGCTGATATTGGGAAAGGCGATGGTGCGCAGCTTGTGCTGCGCGGCTAGCGCGATGCTGGCCTGGTAGGCGCTGGCAAGGAGGGCGTCTTCGCCGTGGTCGCCCCCTTGCCAGACCGGGCCGACCGCGTGGATGACGTAAGGCGCGGGCAGCAGGCCACCGGTGGTGATCACCGCCTGGCCGGTGGGGCAGCCGCCCTTGGTTTCGCGAATGCCGCGACAGGCGGCCATGATGGCGGGACCGCCAGCGCCGTGGATGGCGCCGTCGACACCGCCGCCACCGAGCAAGCCGCTATTGGCGGCATTGACGATGGCGTCGACTTCCATGCGGGTGATGTCTCCGTGCAAGACCTGCAGGTGTTCCCCTGTCATGACCTCTTCTCCGTGCTGGGTGGTAAAGCTGGATCGCCCCGGCTGTTCCGCGCACCTGTGCTGCCGGCCCGCCGCGGCACTTACATGGATTCCGCCAGCATACGCCGATAATCCGCGGCGCTGGCCTCTTTCGGGTTGGTCTTGTGGCAATGGTCGACCAGTGCGCCGGCGATCACCTTGTCGAACATGTCTTCGGTGACCCCCATCTGGCGCAGACCAGTGGGCAGCCCGAGGCGCGCGGTCATGTCGTGCACGGCCTGGGCCAGGTCGGCGTCCTGGGGCAGGCCCATGGCATGGCGCAGGCGGGCGTAGCGGTTGTCGCGCACCACGCTGGGCGCGTCGGCGTTGAAGTGCAGCACCGCTGGCATCACCACCGCATTCAGGGTGCCGTGGTGCAGGCCGGTCTTGCCGTCCACCTTGAGGCCGCCGAGCGGGTGCGATAGCGAGTGCACGCAGCCCAGTCCCTTCTGGAAGGCCATGGCGCCCTGCATGGAGGCGCTCATCATGTTCAGGCGCGCGTCGCGGTCCTGGCCGTCGCGGGTGGCGCGTTCGATATGCTTCCAGCCGCGCTCCAGGCCGTCCAGGGCGATGCCGTCGGCGGGCGGGTTGAAGGCTGGCGCCAGGAAGGTTTCCACACAATGCGCGATGGCATCCATGCCGGTGGCGGCGGTCAGGCCGGCCGGCAGGCCGAGCGTGAGGCCCGGGTCACAGATGGCGGATTTCGGCAACAGGTGCCACGAGTGGAAGCCGAGCTTGCGGCCGTCTTCCAGGATGATGATGGCACCGCGCGCCACCTCGCTGCCGGTGCCCGAGGTGGTCGGCACGGCGATCAGCGGCGCGGCGCGCTCGGTGATCCTGGCGCTGCCGCCTTCGATGGTGGCGTAGGTGGTCAGCTCGCCGGGATGGGTGGCGAGGATGGCGATGCCCTTGGCCAGGTCGATGGAGGAGCCGCCGCCGACCGCGATCAGCCCATCGCAGCCGCTATCCCGATACTGCGCCGCGGCCTTCTTGACCATGGCTTCGGTCGGGTTGGAGGGGGTTTCGTCGAAGATCTCGTGCGGCAGGCCGCCCAGGGCCACGACGGCCTGCTGGGCCACACCGGCGGCAACCACGCCTTTGTCGGTGACGACCAGCGGGCGCCGGATGCCGATGCGCTCGCACTCTGCCTTGAGCTGGCTGATGGTGCCGAAATCCAGGTGGATGTGGGTCAGGTAATAAATGAAGGCCATCTATGCTGTCTCCGTCGATGAGGGTTTTCTATTTCTTCTGGCTTCTGACTTCTGGCTTTTCTGACGATGGTCGATGATCGCGCAAAACCTGCCGCCCTGACCAGCCCCAGGGAAATTTCATATGCTTTGCTGCAGAAACATCTGGAATCATACTAAAATCGAACGATCGTTCACAATTCGAACGCCAGCGGCGCTGACGCCACTGGGGATTCGGCTGCTGCCGAAGGTTCGTTGCTACTGATTCTGAGTGTCCATGTCCGCTGTCCCGCCTGATTCCACCGCTGCGCCCGCCCAGCCTGTGCCTGCCTTGCCCGGCATGCCGACGGTGCCGCTGGACCCGCAGGTGGCGGCGTTGCTGGAGCTGATCGGGCGCGTGAAGCGTCCGTCCATCCACGAACTGGACCCGGCCGACGCCAAGACCGCCTACGAAAAGAGCGCGCCCATCATGGATATCGCGCCGCTGGCCGTGCACAGCGTGGAAAACCTGACGGTAGCCGCGCGCGATGGCTACGACATCCCGGTGCGGCTGTATGCGCCGCGCGAGGCCAGCTGGGCCGAGCCGTTGCCCTTGCTGGTGTACTTCCATGGCGGCGGCTTCACGGTGGGCAGCGTCAACTCGCACGATCCCTTGAGCCGGCTGCTGTGCATGCAGGCGGATTGCATGGTGCTGTCGGTGGACTACCGGCTTGGCCCGCAGTGGAAGTTTCCTCATGCGGCGAACGATGCGTTCGATGTCATGGCGTGGGTGTTCGCCGAGGCCGCGCGCCTGGGCGCCGATGCCGGCCGTATCGCCCTGGGCGGCGACAGCGCGGGCGGCACCCTGGCCAGCGCCTGCGCCGTGCACGCGCGGGATCTGGGCCTGGAGCCTGTCCTGCAGATGCTGATCTATCCCGGCACCTGCGCCCGCCAGGACACGCCTTCGCATCGCGCGCTGGCCGAGGGCTATCTGCTGACCGCGCCGATGATCCAGTGGTTTTTCTCGCAATACCTGGACAGCGAAACCAGCCGCGACGACTGGCGTTTTGCCCCGCTGGACGGTGGTGGCACGGGTGCCGACGTGCGCGGTTGCTGCCCGGCCTGGATCGCCGTGGCGGGCTACGACCCGCTGCACGACGAAGGCGTGGCCTACGCGGCCAAGCTGCGCGCCGCGGGCGTGCCGGCGCAATTGGCCGACTACCAAGGCATGATCCACGATTTTTTCAAGCTGGGGCGCTTTGTCCCGGCGGTGGCCGGCGCGCATGGCGACGCGGTCGCCGCCTTGCGCGCTGCCTTCGACGGCTGAGCGGGACTTGCCGGCACGGGCCGGCAGCCAGATCGAAGCGGTCGCAGAACCCCCGGTTTCATTGGCTTTACGTGTAGTGCATTACTTGTAGCAGTAGCAAAAGGAGACACAGACTCATGCAACGCCGCCATTTCCTCGCCCATGCGGGCGCGCTCGCCGCCACCGCGGCTACCCTGGGGCTGGCCAGCGCGCCGGCCCTGGCGCAGGCGGACAATTTCCCGCAACGGCCGATTCGCCTGATCATCGGCTATACCGCGGGCGGTTCCACCGACCTGCCGTTCCGCGTGCTGGCGGAAAACGCTTCCAAGATCCTCGGCCAGCCGGTGATCATCGAGAACAAGCCTGGCGCCGGCGGGGTATTGCCCGCCCAGCTGATGCAATCGACCCAGCCGGACGGCTACACGCTGGCGCAGGTGGCCATGCCGGTCTACCGCCTGCCGTACACCACCAAGATCAACTGGGATCCGGTCAAGGACTTGTCGTACGTGATCAACCTGGCCGGCTACTCGTTTGGCCTGGTTGTGCCGGTGGATTCGCCGATCAAGACCATGCAGGACTACATCGCCTACGCCAAGGCCAACCCGGGCCGCCTGACCTACGGCTCGCCGGGCTCGATGACCACGCTGCACCTGACCATGGAAGAGCTGGCCATGAAGCAGAACGTGCAGTTCTCGCATATTCCGTACAAGGGCAACTCGGAATCGATGCAGGCCCTGCTGGGCGGGCACGTGATGTCGGTGGCGGACACCCCGGCCTGGGCACCGTACGTGGAGTCCGGCAAGCTGCGCCTGCTGTCGACCTGGGGCGAGAAGCGCTCGGCGCGCTTCCCCAATGTGCCGACGTTGAAGGAGCTGGGCCTGGGCATCGTGCAGACCTCGCCGTTCGGCGTGGTGGCACCCAAGGGCACCGATCCGAAGATCGTGAAGAAGCTTCACGACGGCTTCAAGAAGGCCATGGAAATGCAGAACTACCGCGATGCGCTGGCCAAGTTCGACATGGAGCCGTTCTACATGAGCAGCGAGCAATACGCGCACTTCGCCGCCGATACGGTCAAGAAAGAGAAGGCCATCATTGACAAGCTGGGGCTGAACAAGCCGCAATAAGCCTGACTTAGCCGCTTTATGCCGGCGCCGCCCTGTCCGGGGCCGGCGCCGTTTTCATATCAGGCCGATATCTGGCCGGCAATCAAGGAGGGACGCTGACATGGCGAAGGAAGATTTCCGTCACAGCATGCCGCTGCGCGTGCGTTGGGCCGAAGTGGATCCGCAATCGATCGTGTTCAACGCGCATTACCTGACCTACTGCGATATCTGCGTGACGGAGTACTGGCGGGCGGTGGGGATCCGGTATCCGGAGGATGTGCTGCACGCGCACGGCGTGGATATCTTCGTGGTGAAGTCCACGCTGGAGTATCACGCGTCCGCGCGCTTTGACGACATGCTGGAGATCCGGGGGCGGATTGCGCGCCTGGGCCGCTCCAGCATGTTGTTCCGCGTGGAGATGTACCGCGGCGACGAGCACCTCGTCACGGGCGAGATCGTCTATGTCTGCGCGGATCCCGCTACGCAGAAGTCGGCGCCGATTCCGGGGCCGGTGCGGGAAACGATCACGGCGTATGAAATGGTGAAGCCGGACGCTTGATCTGTCCGGCTTTCGTGGTTTCAGGTGTGGCAGCATTGGCCTGCGTGCAAGCCAGCGCCGCCAAGACGCGTCTGCGGGTTCAACGCGCCGCTATGCCCGCGTCCTCGATATAAGCCCGGATCACCGCATCGAAATCCTGGTCGCCCTGGAACCCCAGCGCCAGCGCGCGCTCCGTATTCCATGCGGCAGGCCAGGTGCCGACGATATTCTCGATGCGCGCCTCGCGCTCCCAGCTCACGCGATTCGCCACGGTGTCGCCGGCCACGCGCCGCAACGCCGCCACCATCTCCTTGGGCGTGACCGACAAGCCGGGCAGGTTCACCGTCCGGCGTTCGCCAAGCTCGGCACCATCGATCTCCATGCCCCGCGCCAGCGCGGCAATCGCCCCGCGCGGGGACAGTAGCCACAGCGGCGTTTCCGGCGAGACCGGGCAATTGGCGGCAACGCCTGCCAGTGGCTCGCGGATGATGCCGCTGGCGAACGACGATGCCGCGGCATTGGGCTTGCCTGGCCGCACGCTGATGGTCGGCAGGCGCAGCACGCGGCCGTCGATAAAGCCGCGGCGGCTGTAGTCCGACAGCAGCAGCTCGCCGATGGCCTTCTGCGCGCCGTAGGAGGATTGCGGATTGAGCGCGGTATCGTCCTGCACCACAGCGGGCAGGGTGCCGCCGTACACCGCCACCGAACTGGTGAACACCACGCGTGGCCGGCTGCCATGTTTCACGTGAAGCGCCCGGCAGGTTTCCAGCAACGCGCGCGCGGCATCCAGGTTCACGCGCATGCCCAGGTCAAAATCCGCCTCGGCCTGGCCGCTGACCACTGCCGCCAGGTGAAACACCGCGCCGGTGTGTTCGTCGATCGCCTGCGCAAGCACGGCGGGATCCGACAAGTCGCCGGTGACCACGCGCACGCGCGTGTCGTTCAGCGCAGGCGGTGCTACCACGTCGAGCAGCGTCAGGCCCGCGATGGCGACGGGCTTGCCGTCGATGTCCAGGGTGCCGCGTTTTAACAGCTGGCGGGCCAGTTGCAGGCCAAGAAAGCCTGCCCCGCCGGTGATCAGTACTTGCATGTTCGTTTTCCTGTTGTGCCGCCGTGGGCGGCATGGAGACAGCGGCCGCTCAGGCCTTCAAGTAAGGCTTGAGCCAGCCCAAACCCGCCGAGGTACCGGCGCGCGGACGATACTCGCAGCCGATCCAGCCGTCATAGCCAAGGCCATCGATCACGTCGAACAGGTACGGGTAGTTCAGCTCGCCCAAGTCCGGCTCGTGGCGCTCGGGCACGCCGGCAATCTGGATGTGGCCGATGCCGGCAAAGTCGCGCTTGAGCTTGACGGCAAGGTCGCCTTCCACGATCTGGCAGTGGTAGCAGTCGAACTGCACCTTCAGGTTGGCCGCGCCCACTTCCTTGCAGATGGCTTGGCCGTCGTCCTGGCGGTTGAGGAAGTAGCCGGGCATGTCGCGTCCGTTGATCGGCTCGATCAGGACCGTGATGCCTTGTGCAGCCGCAGCCTGCGCGGCATGCGCCAGGTTTTCCAGGTAGCAGGCGCGATGGCGCCCGTGGTCCGCGCCGGCCGGCACCAGGCCGGCCATCACGTGGATCTTGTCATTGCCGATCACGGCAGCGTATTCCAGTGCGCGGCCGAAGGCGTCGCGGAATTCGGCTTGGCGCCCGGGCAGGGCGGCCATGCCGCGCTCGCCGGCAGTCCAGTCGCCCGGCGGCGCGTTGAACAGCGCTTGCGCCAGGCCGTTGGCGTCGAGCCGCGCGCGGATTTCCGCGGCAGCGTGCTCGTACGGGAAGAGATACTCCACGGCCTTGAAACCGTCTGCCGCTGCGGCGGCGAAGCGATCCAGGAAGGCGTGCTCGGTGTACATCATCGACAGGTTGGCGGCAAAACGCGGCATGCGGTGCTCCAGGAGAAGTGCGTTGTTCTTGGGTTCTTGTGTTCTTGAGTTCTTGGCCTAGCGGTTGACCAGCTTGGCCGGCGTGAACCAGACCAGCCCGGCGCCGAGCACCAGCATGCCCGACAGCACATACATGCTCGACTGCGTGCTGTGGGTGAGGTCGGTCAGGTAGCCCACCATGTACGGTGCCACAAAGCCCGCCAGGTTGCCCACCGAATTCACCACCGCAATGCCCGAGGCAGCGGCCAGCCCGGACAGGAAGGCGGTGGGCAGCGACCAGAACAGCGGGGCGCAGGTCAGCACGCCGGCGGCGGCGAGCGACAGCGCGGCAATGGCCACCACGGTATTGTGGGTATACGAAGCGGCAATGGCAAAGCCCACCGCGCCCATCAGCGCCGGCACGATCAGGTGCCAGCGGCGTTCGCGCCGGGCGTCGGCGCTGTGGCCGAGGAAGTTCATCACCACGATGGCGCAGATAAACGGAATCGCGCTGAGCAGGCCGATATTGAGGTTGCCGGTAACGCCGCTGGTCTTGACCAGTGTGGGCATCCAGAACGTCAGCGCATATTGCCCGGTGACAAAGCAGAAGTAGATCATGCACATCCACCAGACGCGGCTGTCCTTGAACACGGCGCCGAGCGAGTGGCCGGTGCCCGAGGCGCCAGCCTGGCGCGCGTCTTCCTCGATATTGCGCTTGAGCACGCGCTTCTCGTTGGCGTCCAGCCACGGCGCCTGGTCGATGCCGTTCTTGAGCACGAACACGGTGACGATGCCGATCAGCAGCGCGGGCAGGGCCTCGATCAGGAACATCCACTGCCAGCCGCGCATGCCGCCGTAGTCATGGAAGGCATCCATGATCCAGCCCGACAGCGGGTTGCCGAGCATGCCAGCCACCGGGATGCCCGACATGAACAGCGCGATCATCTTGGCGCGCCGGTTGGCCGGATACCAGTAGGTCAGGTAGAGGATCACACCGGGATAGAAACCCGCCTCGGCCAGGCCGAGCAGGAAGCGCATGATGTAGAAGGTGGTGGGCGTCTTCACGAAGACGAACAGCGCCGAGATGATGCCCCACGTGATCATGATCCGTGCGATCCAGACGCGCGCGCCGAGCTTGTGCATCAGCAGGTTGCTGGGGACTTCGAACAGGAAGTAGCCGATGAAGAACAGCCCGGCGCCAAGGCCGAACACGGTTTCGGAAAACGCCAGGTCCTGCGCCATCTGCAGCTTGGCGAAGCCCACGTTGACGCGGTCCAGGTAAGCGATGACGTAGCACAGCATCAGGAACGGCATGATGCGCCAGAACACCTTGCTGTAAGCGCGTTTCTCGATGTCGCGGTCGATGTCTTGGCCGGCGCCGGTTAGCGCGGCCTGGGTGGATGCATGCATGGTTGTCTCCGTATATCGGTTTGGTCCCGGCTTGGTTCCAGCTTGGTTCCGGATTGATTTCCGTTGTTAGCGGCAAACCGGGGGCGAACGCTGCCCTTGCCGCGGCCCAGGCGTTAGCGAGGGCGGGCGGCGGGCGGTTCTGCTTTGCTTGTGTTTTTGTTGTTAGGGCTTTGTCGTACCTGCGCGCGTGGTCCCTACCAGCGCGCCTTGAACGTATCGCGCAGTTCGGCCAGCGCTTGCTCGTCGAGCGGGTCAGGCTTGTCCTTGAGCATCAGCCAGAGCTTGGCGGTTTCTTCAAGTTCCTCGAGCGCGAAGGCGGCGCGCGAGACGGTGGCCTCCCACACCACCGGGCCGAGGCGCGCGAGCAGCACGCCGCGCACTTCGGCGGCAAGCTGGGCAACGCGCGCCGCCACCGCCGGGTCGCCCGGGCGATGGTAGGGAATCAGCGGGATATGCCCGACCTTCATCACGTAGTAAGGCGTGATCGGCGGCAGCACATCGTCCGGTTGCCAGGCGCCCGCCAGGCTCAGCGCCACCAGGTGGGTGGAGTGCGTATGCACCACGCCATGGGCCTGGGGGTTGTTGTCGTAGATGGCGCGGTGCAGGGTCAGCGTCTTGGACGGCTTGTCGCCGGCCACCCAGTTGCCGCCGCTGTCCACCTTCGCGATGGCGGCCGGGTCCAGCATGCCCAGGCAGGCATCGGTCGGCGTGATCAGCCAGCCGTCTTCCATGCGCGCGCTGATATTGCCGGCGCTGCCGACGGTGTAGCCACGCTGGTAGAGGCTGGCGCCGATGCGGCAGATTTCTTCACGCAGGCTGGCTTCGGTGCTCATGCTTGCCCTCCAAGCTGGCGCAGCGCTTCGTCAAAGAAGTCCACACCGCCGAAATTGCCGGATTTGAGCACCAGCGCCAGCGGCTGCGCTTCCAGCGTGACGGTGGCGGGCACGCCCGGCGCGATCTGCGTGCCGATGCGCAGGGCTTGCACGCCCAGTGCCTGCACCACCGCGCCCGAGGTTTCGCCGCCGGCTACCACGAAGCGGCGCGTGCCGCGTGCTTTCAGCGCGGCGGCGATGTCCGCCAGTGCCTGCTCGACCAGATGGCCGGCGCGCTCCACGCCGAGGGCGGCCTGCACCGATTTGACCTCCTGCGGCGTGGTGGTGGCGTAGAACAGTACCGGCTCCGCATGGGCGCCCGCCAGGGCCAGCGCCTCCTCAACCACGGGTGCGCCTTGCGCCAGCGCGAGCGGGTCGATGCGCAGGGCGGGGCGCTTGGCCACAAGCCATTGCGCCACCTGCGCATTGGTCGCCTTGGACGCGCTGCCGGCCAGCACCACGGCCGGCCCGGCCACCGGCGCCACTTTGTCGGCATCCGCGCGTTGCGGCAGCGAGCCGGCGCGGCGGAAGTTGGCGGGCAGGCCGAGCGCCAGGCCCGAGCCGCCGGTGAGCAACGGCAGGTCAGCGCACGCCTCGCCTAGCGTATGCAGGTCGGCATCGCCTACGGCGTCGGCAATCGCCAGTTTCACGCCATCGCCGCGCAAGGTGGCCATGGCCTGGCGGGCCGCGTCGCTGCCGCGCGCCACGGCGTCGTAGCGCAGCAGGCCCACCTTGGCCTGGCTCTGGCGCTGCAGCACGCGGACCAGGTTGGCGTCATGCATCGGCGTGAGCGGGTGGTTCTCCATGCCCGACTCATTGAGCAGGACATCGCCCACGAACAGGTGGCCGCGGAAGATGGTGCGGCCGTTCTCCGGGAATGCCGGGCAGGCGATGGTGAAGTCGCTGCCAAGCGCCGCCAGCAGGGCCTCGGTCACCGGGCCGATATTGCCGGCGTCGGTGGAGTCAAAGGTGGAGCAGTACTTGAAAAAGAACTGGCGGCAGCCCTGGGCTTGCAACCAGCGCAGCGCGGCCAGCGATTGCCCGATGGCATCGGCCGCCGGGATGGTGCGCGACTTGAGCGCGACCACCAGCGCATCGGCCTGCTCCACGCCGGGCAGCGCCGCGCCGCCCGCCGGCACGCCGATGGTCTGCACGGTGCGCATGCCGTTGCGCACCAGCGTGTTGGCCAGGTCGGTGGCACCGGTGAAGTCGTCGGCGATGCAGCCAAGCACGGCGCGCGAGGAAGGGTTCTGTGCAGTCATGCTGGCTTGCCTCACTCAGCCTTCTTCGCCGGCAACTCGATGCCGGGAAATATCTTGATCACGGCGGAATCGTCCTCGCCGCCGTGTCCCGCGCTGGACGCCATCATGAACATCTGGTGCGCCGCGGCCGACAGCGGCAGCGGGAACTTGCTGGTGCGCGCGGTATCGAGCACCAGGCCGAGGTCCTTGACGAAGATATCGACCGCGGACAGCGGCGTGTAGTCGCCCGACAGGATATGCGGCACGCGGTTCTCGAACATCCACGAATTGCCCGCGCTGTGGGTGATGACCTCATACAGGGCATCGGCATCCACGCCTTCACGCAGGCCCAGCGCCATGGCTTCTGCCGCCGCGGCGATATGCACGCCCGCCAGCAACTGGTTGATGATCTTCACCTTGGAGCCGGCGCCATGCGCGTCGCCCAGCCGGTAGACCTTGCCGGCCATGGCAGCCAGCACGTCCTCGGCCAGTGCATAGGCCTCGGCCGGGCCTGAAGTCATCATGGTCATTTCGCCGCTGGCGGCGCGGGCGGCGCCACCGGAGACCGGTGCGTCCAGCAGCAGGATGCCGCGCTCGCCCAGCCGCTTGCCCAGTGCCTCGGCGAAGCCCGGCGGCACGGTCGCGCTGGCGATCACCAGCGTGCCGGGGCGCAGGCTGCTTGCCGCGCCTTGTTCGCCAAACAGCACAGCCTCGGTCTGCGCGGCGTTGACCACCAGCGTGACCACCACATCGCATTTGCCGCCGAGCTCGGCCGGGCTGGCGCAGGGGATGCCCCCCGCATCGGCAAAGCGCTGCAGCACGTCGGGCCGCAGGTCGCAGGCATGTACCTTGAAGCCGGCGCGCAGCAGGCTGTGCGCAACGCCGTTGCCCATCGCGCCGAGGCCGATGACGCCAATTGATTTGCTCATGAAGACTCCTGCCAGGGGGCGGTGATCAGCGGATCAGCGGATCAGTCGATCAGTGGGAAAGGCCGCGCGCGGGCGCGTCGGCAAGGTCGGTAGCGGTCTCGGGCTGTCCGCCATGGGACAGGCGCCGCGCCGCGTTGTACATATGGGTCTCGGCCGCGTTGCGCGCGGCCAGCGCGTCGCCGGCGCGGATGGCGGCCACGATGGCCTGGTGTTCCTCGCGCACCTGGCGCGAGAAATCCGCCCGGCGTGCCTCGTTGGTACGGGTCACGCGGGTGGCGGTTTCCAGGTACTGGCTCAGGAATGCCAGCGTCTTGAGAAAGAACGGGTTGCCGGTGGCTTCGGCGATGGTCCGGTGAAAGGCCACGTCGGCCGCCACGCCGTCGCCGCCGGCGGCCTCCTCGGCATCGATGCGCGCCAGTGCGGCGTCGATGGCCGTCATGCTGGCATCGGTGCGGTCGCGCGCCGCCTGTGCGGCCACCTCAGCCTCGATGGCCCGGCGCAGTTCCACGATCTGCAATACCGATTCGAGCGTGGCCACATCGGTGTAGTCGATCCGTAGCGGCCGGATGCCGGCCTGCTCGGTGACGAACACGCCGCTGCCCTGGCGCGATTCCACCACGCCTTCGTGGCGCAGCCGGGCGATGGCTTCGCGGATCACAGTGCGGCTGACGCCGAATTCCTCGGACAGTACCGCCTCCGTGGGCAGCTTGTCGCCACGGCCGAAGGCACCGCTTTCGATCTTCTCCAGCAGTTGTTCAGCAACGGTGTCTGTCAGGGCTCGGGCCGGGACTTTCTGGAACACGGGAGGCCTCAGGTGATTAGGTAATATGGTCATCATACAAATTTTCGATGAAGAGTGCGGATCGGGAATTACCCCTATCCCTTTCTCCATGCGGCATTGCAGCAATGGTCGGCGTCGCTTGCCCCCGCCGTGGCCGGAGTATCATGGCGTCCGCCCCTCTGGCAGTTTTTTCACCGCTTTGCGCTTTGTGCACCGAACAACTATGACGATCACCATCCGCCTCGCCCCCTGGTCCGAAGCCCGCGATACCGCGCGCGCCATCCGCTATGCCGTCTTCGTCGAAGAGCAGGGCGTGCCGGTGGAGCTGGAATGGGACGAATGGGATGAGCCGAGCTGGCACGCCCTGGCGCTGGCCGAGGACGGCAGTGCGCTGGCCACAGGCCGCCTGCTGCCGGATGGCCACATCGGCCGCATGGCGGTGCTCAAGCCCGCGCGCGGCAGCGGCGTCGGCGCCAGGGTGCTGGATGCGCTGATGGCCAAGGCCGCGGAGCTTGGCTACCCTGAGCTGGTGCTCAATGCGCAGCGCTATGCGGCACCGTTTTACGCGCGTGTGGGCTTCGAGCAGGTCGGCGAGGAATTTGAAGAGGCCGGCATTGCTCACGTGGAAATGCGCAAATTGCTGCGCTGAACGCGACGGGCGGCTTGTCGTCAGGCGCGGGCCTGCCGAGCAAACAAGGGCCGCGCCAATAGGGCGCTCGCGCTGGCCGCCAGCCACACGGCCGCCCAGCCATAGCCGGCGGCTATCGCCGGGATCGCCAGCGGCACCAGGAAAAAGCCCGAAAATGCAAAGGTATTGCCCAGCCCGAGCGCGGTGCCTGCGCGGCTGGCGCCCGCGATCGTCGCCAGCTCGGTGAAGGCCACACCATGCCAGGCCGAAGTGCAGATGCCGCCCAGCACCAGGCATGCAATCAGCACCGGCGTCAGCAAGGCGTGCCAGCCCGGTGTGGCGGCACACAGCCAGGTCAGCCCCGCCAGCGTGGCGAACACAAGCAAGGTCAGCAAGCTGCAGGCGCGCATATAGGCGCGGCGGTTGCCATGGCGGTCGGTCCAGCGGCCGCTCCACACCCGCATGACGGCAGCGCCTGCCTGAACCGCCGCCACGGCCATGCCCGCCGCGGCAATGCCGATGTGGCTGAAATCGTGCAGGAAGATCGTTGCGAACGTCAGCACAGCCACTTGTGGCACGCACATCAGGCCCATGCCGCTCACCAGCCGCCAGACCTGCGCGCTTCTCAGCGGGCCGGGCCCTGCCTTGCCGGCCACGCTGCCTGTGGGCAACGTAGCGCGCGCCGGCTCGGCCGGCGGCTCGTGCATCCAGTGCCAGGCAAAGGCCGCGGTGACGCCGCAGAACACCGCCAGCGCGCCGTAGACGGCGGCAAAGCCAAAGGACTGCGCCAGCAGCGGCAGCATCAGCGCGCCAATCCCGCCGCCGGCGGGCACCGCGGTCTGGCGGATGCTCATGGCAAGGCCCCGTTCGCCTTCGCGGAACCATGCCATCACGGCGCGGCCGCTGGAGCCGTTGACGCTGCCACCCAGCAGGCCCAGACCCAACAGGCCTAGCGCCAGCATGGCATTGCCCGGGATATGGCCGGGCAGCGGCGCCACGAACACCGCCATCAGTGCCAGCCACAGCGCGGTGGCCATCAAGCCGGTCAGCAGCACGCGGCGGTCGCCCCAGCGGTCGGTCAGCAAGCCCCACGGCACTTCGCTCGCCGCAATGCCAAGTCCCATCATGCCCAGGCAAAAACCCAGCTCGCCATCGCTGATCCGGTAGCCGGCGCGCATCAGCACCGCGGTGGTGGGAATGCCCGAGAACGCTGCGGCAAAACTGGCATTGGCCGCGAAGCCGAGGGCCAGCACTTTCCAGCGATGGCCCGGGCCATGGCGTGGGGCGAGGGCTGCGCCGGCAGGGGCAGGCACAGCGGCAAACGGGAGCGGGGCGGGAGCGCGGGACACGGGATCATCCTTGGGAAAACGGCATAGGCAAGCCTTGACGCCCTGATTCTGCCGCCGCAGAATGATCCTGAATATCAGATAATTATTGATTAAACATCCCAAATAACAGGATGGTTTGACATGGCAGCGGTGAACTTCGACCTTGATGTACTGCGCAGCTTCGTCGTGGGCATGGAGCTCGGCAGCTATGCCCGGGCCGCCGACCGGCTGAGCCGCTCTACCTCGGCGGTTAGCGCCCAGCTCAAGAAGCTGGAGGAGCAGTCGGGCACGGCGATCTTTCGCAAGGCCGGGCGGGGACTGGCGCTGACGGAGGCGGGCGAGACCATGCTGGCCTATGCCCGCAGGCTGCTGGAACTCAACGACGAGGCCGCGGCCGCCGTGCACGGCGTGGCACTGGAGGGCTGGGTGCGGTTCGGCCTGCAGCAGGACTTTGGCGAGGTGCTGCTGCCCGAGGTGCTCGGCCGGTTCGCCCGCGCGCACCCCAAGGTGAAGATCGAGGCACGCGTGGCGCGCAACACCGAGCTGCTGGACAGCGTGGCCGCCGGCCGCCTGGACCTGGCGCTGGCGTGGGACGATGGCGTGCGCATGCCGCATGTGGAGCAGGTGGCGATGTTGCCGATGCGCTGGATCGGGCCCGCCGCCGCGCGTGCGCCGTGGCAGGGCGACGGACCGCTGCCCTTGGTGGCATTCGAGCCGCCATGCCGTTTCCGCTCGGCGGGCACGGCCGCCCTGGACCGCGCCGGCATTGCCTGGCGGGTGGCTTTCAGCAGCGCGAGCCTGGGCGGGTTGTGGGCAGGGGCGGGGGCTGGGCTGGGGCTGACCATCCGCACCGGCATGGGCTTGCCGCCGTCCGTGCGGGCCTGGGAGCCGGGCGAGGGCGGGCTGCCTGCGTTGCCCTCGCTGGCACTGGCGCTTTACCGCAAGGATGCCGAGCTGGAGGCACCCGCCACCCGGCTGGCAGGCATCGTGAGCGAGGCGGTTCGGGCTGCATTGCCGGCCAGGCTGGCGGCTGTGGCCTGAATGGAGCGATCACTTGCGGGGCTTGCAGCCAGCCGCCTACGCTGTACCATCGCGGTCTTTGTTTTTGCCGTCGCTTTCGCGTTGATCTTGTCTATGTCTGAAATCCGTTCCCGCCTGCTCCAGGCCCTGGCCGATGCCACGCCCGCCCTAGACCTCGACCGTGCGCCGCCGGGCGAGCCGCCCGCCGGCGAAGGCCTGCTCTCGGTATGGTTGCAGCCCTGGCTGGCGGAGCATTGCCTGGTCAAGGTGGACTGGCAGGATTTCAGCACGTTGGGCGTGCAGGCCGTGGCGCGCCTCGCCACGCTGCGCGCGGCGGGGGTCTCGGCCATCGATGTCGACGACCTCTACGACGAAGACGGCATTCCGCTAGGTGGCGACGACTTTGATTTCGATATGGAGCCCGCCGCGCTCTACCTGGCGCACGTCAACCGCGAACTGGCGCCGCACGGCATGCAATTGCTGGAGATCGGGCATTTCGAGGATGCATGGCTGCTTGCGGTGCGCAATGACCCCGCCGCGATCCGGGCGCTGAACGTGGCATTGCGCCCAACCGGCTTGGCGGCCCAGCAGTACTGAGCGCGCCCGCCTTAGCCTTAGCGCGGCGCTTGCACCGAGCCGGCGTCGCGGGCAACGCGCAGGTGCCCGCGGTAGGACACCTCGCCGGTGCGGCCGTTGGCGTCGAAGCTGCGCTCGCTAAGCTCGAAGCGGCCGTCATGGCGCACGCGCAGCACGGTGCTGGCGCGGGTGCCATAGCTGGGCGAGCGGATGAAGGCGGAGGACAGCAGTTTTTCCCACTCCGGGGTCACCCCCGTGCGCGGAAGCTCGAAATCCAAGGCCTGGCGATCGTTGGCCAGCAGGTCGAGATAGGGTTCGATGCTGGCGCCGGCCAGGCCGGTGTCGGCGGCGAGTGTTTCGGCGAGCGCGCCGACGCGGCTGCGCACCTTGGGCCACGGCGTATCCAGCAAGGCGTTGGACAGGCCATAGATGCCGGGCTTGAGGCGCTGCGGATAGGGCGAGGCGCCGCGGTTGCTGTACCACCATAGCTCGCGCAGGTTGCACGCCAGCAAATTGAAGCCGTTGTAGGCGCCGGTGCGGGGCACTAGCCCGGACAGATAGGATTGCGGATCGCTGTCGCCACGCAGGAATCCGGCAACCAGCTCACCGCGCGAGCGCGCATCGGTGCGTTTTTCGGACGGGGCGCGGTAGTTGGTCAGGGCGGCAAAGCGGCCGTCGCCGGCCAGGCCCATCCAGGTGCCTGGCTCGCCGATCACTTCCGCCATGTCGCGTCCGGCCAGCACCTGGGGGGCGTCTTCCCACCAATGCACGGGCGCCGCCGGGCGGGCATAGAACTCGTCGCGGTTGCCGGCCACCACCAGGGCATAGTCCGGGTGCGATTGCCAGGCCACCAGAATCAAGCACATAGCGCTTCCTTTGCTGCATTCACTGCGGTTGCCACATTCACTGCATTGACTGCGATTCAATCATCGGCTTCGTCATTCAGGGACCAGCGCGGCGGGGCCGTTCCACGGCAACGCTCAGAGCTGGTCGATATCGACAAAGCGCTCCACCTGCCGCTCGCCGCTGATCCACTGCTGCAGCCCGCTTTGCCGCCACAGCCCGTCGAGCAGCTGGTCGAAGGCTGGCGGCACATCGGCGTAGGCTTCCATCCAGGTCTGCATGCCGTCGCGCGCCTCGGGCCTGCGTAAGAGCGTACCACCAATTCCGCTCGCTTCGGCAACGGTCTCCATCCAGCGGTGCCAGTGCGCGATGGCCTCATCGGCACGGGCTTCCGGTACTCGGAAATAGACGTACAGGTGGTCGCTCATGGCTATTCCCAGTGTTGCCAGGGGTTCAGGCGGCGTCGCCGAAGGGGACCGCATAGGGCAGTTCGCCCACGCGCACCGGGCTGCCGGCAGCGCTGCCCAGGTGCAGGGCGCCACCCGCCGCATCGATCTTCAGTTCGGCCAGGCCGTCCCAGCCGCCTTGTGGCGCGGCGGCGGCATTGACCACCATGCCGCAGGGCTGCTCAGGATCCTCGGGGCGGAAGATCTCCGTGGCCGCGCCCGGCACTTCGCCTTCGCCGTGGATCAGCCACATGCGTCGTTTGAGCGTGCCGCGGTACTGACTGCGCGCAACGATTTCCTGGCCCGGATAGCAGCCTTTGCGAAAGCTCACGCCGCCGACCAGTTCCAGGTTGATCATCTGAGGCACGAATTGCTCCTGCGTGGCTGCGGCGATGCGCGGCACGCCGGCCTGCACTTCCAGCCAGTCCCACACCACGGCATCCACCGGCACCAGCTGCGCCGACAGCGCAGCCTGGACTTCGTCGGCCTGTTCGGCCGGCAGCACCACCTGCCAGCGCGGCAGCCCGGCGCCGTCGGGCAGACGGATCACGGTGGCGCTGGCGGCCGCGGCGCTGGCCCAGGGCTCGGCCGGGGCGGGCAGGCCGGCCGCCTGCAGGGCGGCGGCGCCACTGGCACCTGCCACGCCCAGCACGGCGCGGGCCGGAGTGAGATCGGACAGCTTGGCCTTGGCGCGCAGCACGAACATCGACAAGCGCTTCTGGATAGCGGGCTGCAGGTCGGCGGACAACTGGAGGACGATGCCTTCCTCGTCACGCCACATCAGGAAGCTGGCCAGCAGCCGTCCCTTGGGCGAGCAGTAGCCGGCCAGGCGGGCGGTGCCGGCGTCCAGGTCATCCACGGCATTGGTCAGTTGGGTATGCAGGAAACTGCCGGCGTCTTCGCCGGCAACCCGGATCAGGCCCAGGTGCGCGGGTCGGCAGACGACTCCGCTTTGACGCACGGCTTCGAACTGGGTGGCACGGTCTGGGGCAGGGGCATTCATGGCAGGTATCGCAGGCAAGGCGCGCACGGGCGCGCCGGATGGAAGGTACAAGGAGCTACAAGCGGCTAAAGGTGCAAGGCTCCCGGTATTATATGAGGCTGTCGCCATTTCAGCCGGGATGCCCTTGGTCGACACTGGGTGAGCCCGGCTTTGCCGCGGTGCATTGTGCGCCGCTACTTTCTCTTTTACATGAAACGTCTTTTCCTGCGGCTGCTGCTGGTCGCCGTGATTTTCACGATTGCCGCCGCCGGCGCCTTTGCCTGGTGGGCCAATCGCCCGCTCGCGCTGACAGCCTCGCCCATTGAGGTGGTGATCAAGCCTAATTCCAGCGTGGCCAGCGTTGGCCGCCAGATCCAGCGTGGCGGGGTGCAGATGGACCCCCGCCTGTTCGCGCTGCTGGTGCGGCTTACCGGCCATGGCGCCGACCTCAAGGCCGGGGGCTATGAGTTCGACAGCAGCGCCACGCCGCTGTCGGTGATCGGCAAGATCGCCCGGGGCGAGGTCAACCACTATGTGCTGACCGTCATCGAAGGCTGGGAATTCCACAAGATGCGCGCCGCCGTGGATGCGCATCCGGCGCTCAAGCACGATAGCCGCGGCTTGTCGGACGCGGAACTGATGAAGGCCATCGGCGCGCCGGAGCCGGCGCCAGAGGGCCTGTTTTTCCCCGACACCTACCTGTTTGCCCGCGGCAGCAGCGATCTCGAACTGTACAAGCATGCCTATCGCGCCATGCAGCGGCGCCTGACCGACGCCTGGAACGCCAGGGCGCCTGACCTGCCGTACAAGTCGCCCTATGAGGCGCTGATCATGGCCTCGATCGTGGAGAAGGAAACCGGCCAGCAGGCCGAGCGCGCGCTGATCGCGGCCGTGTTCGTCAACCGGCTCAAGAAGGGCATGATGCTGCAGACCGATCCCACGGTGATCTACGGCATGGGCGAGGCGTTCGAGGGCAATATCCGCAAGCGCGACCTGCAGTCCGACACCCCTTACAATACCTACACGCGCAACGGCCTGCCGCCCACCCCGATCGCGTTGCCCGGGCTGGCCTCGCTGGCTGCCGCCACCGCGCCGGCCCCGTCCGATGCACTGTATTTCGTGGCGCGCGGCGACGGCAGCAGCCATTTCTCCAACTCGCTTCCCGAACACAACCGCGCGGTAGATAAATACCAGCGCGGCAAATAAGTCTCCCCATGCGCGGAAAATTCATCACATTCGAAGGCATCGACGGTGCCGGCAAGAGCACCCACGTGGAGTGGGTGGCGCAGCGCCTGCGCGCCCGCCTGGCAGGTAATGCATCGGTCGTTACCACCCGCGAGCCCGGCGGCACTCCGCTTGGCGAGGATCTGCGGCAGTTGCTGCTGCACCGCAAGATGCATCTCGAAACCGAGGCCTTGCTGATGTTCGCCGCCCGCCGCGAACATATTGCCGAAGTCATCGAACCCGCGCTGACGCGCGGTGACTGGGTGGTTTCCGACCGCTTCACCGATGCCACCTTTGCCTACCAGGGCGGTGGCCGGGGCCTGCCGCGCGCACGGCTCGAAGTGCTGGAGACCTGGGTGCAGGATGGCCTGCAGCCCGATCTGACGCTGTTGTTCGATGTGCCGCTGGAAACCGCCAGCGCGCGCCTGGCCGGCGCACGCGAGCCCGACAAGTTCGAGGCTGAGTCGCGTGCCTTCTTCGAGCGCACGCGGCAGGAATACCTGCGCCGCGCGGCGGAGTCTGCGCAGCGTTTCCGGGTCATCGACGCGACCCAGAGCATTCCCGAGATTCAGGTGGAGCTTGAGAAAATCCTCGCAACGCTTTGAATTGGCAGCGTGATTCGGGAATATTGATAGTGATGGGGTTGGCCGAGCCTGCCATCGCCTATTGCTCGCCCCACGTGCGTAGTTACACGAAGTTTCAACCCTAACTCACTGATCCGCATGCTTTATCCCTGGCAGAAAGAAGACTGGCAACGGCTGAACGCGCTGCGCGAGCGGCTCCCGCATGCCTTGCTCATTCACGGCCAGCAAGGCATCGGCAAGCGCGACCTAGCGCTGCATTTTGCCCAGGGACTGCTGTGCGAGACGCCGCGCCCCGACGGGCAGCCTTGCGGCACATGCTCGGCCTGCCACTGGTTCAGCCAGGGCAACCACCCGGACTTCAGCGTGGTGCGCCCGGAGGCCATGGAGGCGACGGACGACGCGCAGACGGATGAAAGCGGCAAGAAGAAGGCGCCCAGCAAGGTCATCCGCATGGAGCAGGTGCGGGCCCTGATCGAAACGGTCGGCATTGGCACGCACCGCGCCGGCTTGCGCCTGGTGGTGGTGTATCCGCTCGACGCCTTGCAGCATGAGGGTGCCAACGCCTTGCTCAAGACGCTGGAGGAGCCGCCGCCGTCCACCGTGTTCCTGCTGGTGACCGACCGGCTGGATCGTGTGCTGCCCACCATCCTGTCGCGCTGCCGCCAGTTTTCCGTGCAACGGCCCACGGCCGATGCGGCCATGAGCTGGCTGAGCAGCCAGGGCGTGGGAGACGCCGAGGCGCAGCTGGCGCTGGCCGGTGGCTCCCCGCTGACCGCACTGCATGCCGCCGAGGCCGAGGAGCAGCCGATGCAGCGCTGGCTGGTGAGCCAGCTTGGCGCAGGCGCTGGCTTCGATGCGCTGGCGGCGGCCGAGCAGGTGCAGAAGCTGCCGGTGCCGTCGGTGCTTGGCATCCTGCAGCGGTGGACGTACGATCTGCTGTCGGCCCGCTTGGCCGCAACGCCAGGGCCGCGTTATTTTCCGCGCGAGCAGGCAGCCCTGGCGCGTTGCGCACAGGCAACCGATGCGCACCGGTTGCAGGCGTTCTCCACGCGGCTGGTGGGCCATCGCCGCAGCGAGAACCATCCGCTGGCGGCTCGGCTGGTGATGGAGGCCGTGTTTCTGGAATACCGGCAGTTGTTTCAGTAAGCCCAAGACGTTGAACAAATCCAATATGGCCTGAAGGCCAACAGTCAGTAACAAGGGGTCAGTCATGAATACAGAGGTGACAGGGGCACGGGGCGCCAGCGTTCCCGGAGCCGCAGGCTTGGCCGCCGCCGGCGGTATCGGGGCGCCGACCGTCCCGGGTGCCGCTTCCCGGCCCAACGTGCTTTCGCTGTCGATCAAGGACCAGGCGGGCCTCTATGCGGCCTACATGCCGTTCCTGCACCGCGGCGGCATCTTTGTCCCGAGCAACCGGCCCTTCCGGCTGGGCGAGCAGGTCTTCCTGGTGCTTTCGCTGGTGGACCGGCCGCAGAAGTACCAGATTGCCGGCCACGTGGCATGGATTACCCCGGTCGGCACGCCCAACAAGACGCCTGGCATCGGGATTCACCTGCCGGATGACGACAACGGCCGCAACCTGCGCCGCGCGGTGGAAGAGATCCTGGGCAAGACCATTGAGTCCGGTCGGCCCAGTCAGACGTTATAACTGACTTCAGATTTGTGGTTTAAGTATTTGATATGGTTGATTTTTGCCAAATTTTCTGGCCCGTCCGAGAAGAAATTCAACAATGAGTGATTCCGCCTTTACCGTGCGGCCCGCGCTGCAGCGCGACCTGGCCAGCATCGTCGCCATCTACAACACCACCGTCGCTTCACGCATGGTCACGGCGGACACCGAGCCCGTGGCGGTGGAATCGCGCCAGGCCTGGTTCGATGAGCATCAGCCGGAGCGGCGTCCGCTGTGGGTGGCCGAGGACGGTGAAGGGCGCATGGCCGGGTGGCTCAGTTTTTCCGACTTTTATGGACGCCCGGCCTACGGCGCCACCGCCGAAGTCTCGATCTACCTGGATGCCACCCGCCGCGGGCAGGGCCTGGGGCGCTACCTGCTGCAGCAGGCTATCGCGCATGCGCCGCTGATCGGGGTCAATACGCTGCTGGGCTTCATCTTTGGCCATAACGCGCCCAGCCTGGCCCTGTTCGCCTCGCTGGGCTTCGAGCGCTGGGGCAACCTGCCGCGCGTGGCTGTGCTCGATGGGGTCGAGCGCGACCTGATCATCCTCGGCCGGCATCTGACCAAGCCGGCCGAGTAGGAGCTCGCCAGCCAAGCGCCGCCAGGCACCGGGCACGCTGGCTCGCTGGCACGACCGGATACAATGGCGGGTGGCGCCGCCCGCGGCGGCGTCTCTATCCGGAAACCGCCCCAATGTTTGTCGATTCCCACTGTCATCTAGATTTCCCCGACCTGGCCGCGCGCCTGCCCGAATTGCTGGAGAACATGCGCGCCAACCAGGTATCGCATGCCCTGTGCATTTCGGTCACGCTGGAAGATTTTCCGCGCGTGCTGGCGCTCGCCGAGCAGCATCCGCACCTGTACGCCACCATCGGGGTGCATCCCGACTATGAGGAGGGCGAGGAGCCCACGCTGGAGCGCCTGCTGACGCTGTCGGCGCATCCGCGGGTGGTCGGTACCGGCGAGACCGGGCTCGATTACTACCGGCTGGAAGGCCGCAGCATCGCGGACATGGAATGGCAGCGCGAGCGTTTCCGCACCCATATCCGCGCCGCGCGGCAAACCGGCAAGCCCCTGATCATCCATACCCGTTCGTCCGCCGAAGACACCTTGCGCGTGATGCGCGAGGAAAGCGCGGGCGAAGCCGGCGGGGTGATGCATTGCTTCACCGAGAACTGGGAGGTCGCCCGGCAATCGCTGGACGAGGGCTTCCACATCTCGTTCTCCGGCATCGTCACCTTCAAGAATGCGGTGGAGTTGCAGGAAACGGCGCGCAAGATCCCGCTGGACCGCATGCTGATCGAGACCGATTCGCCGTACCTGGCACCCGTGCCGTACCGCGGCAAGACCAACCAGCCCGCATGGGTGCGCCATGTGGGTGAGTTCATCGCCAACCTGCGTGGCATGCCGGTTGAGGCGCTCGCGGAACATACGTCGGATAATTTCTTCCGTCTTTTCAAGCATATAGATAGGAAATCTCATGCTTAACATGAATACTGTCCGACGCCTCGCCGCCGTTGCGGCCATGCTGGTGGGCGCCGTGGCCTGGGCCGCGCCTGTGGACGATATGCGCCATGCGGTGGAGTTCGATGACGTCAAGGCCGCCCAGAAGATGCTGGCGCGCGGAGTCGACCCCAACCTGGTGGATGCCAAGGGCAATCCCATGCTGGTGGTGGCATTGCGCGAGAAGTCGCTGAAGGTGGCGGAGGCGCTGATCCGCGCCAAGGACATCGATTTCGACAAGACCAATGCGGCCGGTGAGACACCGCTGATGATGGCCAGCCTGCAGAACGAACTGGACCTGGTCAAGCTGATGGTCGACCAGATGGAGGTCGAGATCAACAAGACCGGGTGGACGCCGCTGCATTACGCCGCGACCAACGGCAACAACGAGATCGTCAAGTTCCTGGTCGACCACGCCGCCTATATCGACGCGGAGAGCCCCAATGGCAGCACGCCGCTGATGATGGCGGCGCGCGGCGGGCATATCGAGACGGTCAAGTTGCTGCTGGACGAAGGTGCCGACATGCGCCTGAAGAACCAGCAGGGCATGACCGTGATCGATTTTGCCGAGCGCTATCACCAGAAGGAGATCGCGCAGGGGCTGAAGTCGCGCTGGCAGAAGCTGTATCCGCAGACGCCATTAAGCGCGCAGCCTCCGCAAAAGGGCTGGAACTGACTTAGTGAAAACGCGCCGGGCCAAAACCCGGCGCGTTTTTGCCTGGTTACTGCTCAGGCGATCGAGCGTTCAGGTGTTCAGGCGTCGTCGGCCAGGCGCACGCCGGTGAACTGCCAGCGCTGGTGCGGGTAGAAGAAGTTGCGGTAGCTGGCGCGGATATGCGACTCCGGCGTGACGCAGGAACCGCCGCGCAGCACCATCTGGCTGCACATGAATTTGCCGTTGTATTCCCCCACCGCGCCGGCGCTAGGCCGGAAGCCCGGGTAGGGCTGGAAGGGGCTGGCAGTCCATTCCCACACGTCGCCGAACATCTGCCGCAGCACGCCGGAGGTATTCTGGCGATCGGGCAGCGGCCGCAGCACGCGTCCCTCGACAAAATTCCCGGTAGCCGGCAGGTTGCGCACGGCGTGCTCCCATTCCGCCTCGGTCGGCAGGCGGCGCTCGGCCCAGCGGGCAAAGGCATCGGCCTCGTAGAAGCTGATATGCGTGACCGGGCTATCCGGATCCACCGGCTGCATGCCGCGCAGGCTCATTTGCCACCAGGTGCCTTCGCGCTCCTCCCAGTACAGCGGTGCCTCGATGCCGTGTTCGCACACCCAGCGCCATCCATCCGACAGCCACAGTCCGGCAGTCCGGTAGGCGCCATCCTCGATAAATTCAAACCACTGGTGGTTGCTGACTGGGTGCGAGCACAACTGGTAAGGCTGCAGGAGCACGTTGTGCCGCGGGCCTTCGCAATCGAAGGCAAAGCCGTCGCGGTCATGGCCGATGGCGACCACGCCACCGGCAAAGCGGATCCATTCCGCCGCCGGGCGCGGATCGGCGATCACGGGCGCCAGCAGCTCCGGCGCGAAGGCCGGCTTCAGTGGGTTTTGCGCGAACAGATGCAGGATGTCGGTCAGCAGCAGTTCCTGGTGCTGTTGCTCGTGGTTCAGGCCAAGCTCGATCAGCGCCGCCTCGGCATCGGTTTGCGCGCTGGTCAGCAGCCCGAGCATGGTTTCGTCGACCGCCTCGCGGTAAGCCAGGATCTCGTCGAGCGACGGCCGCGACAGCAGGCCGCGGCGTGGCCTCGGGTGGCGGGCGCCGACGGATTCGTAATAGGAGTTGAACAGGTAGCGATACTGCGGATCGACCGGCTCGTAGTCCGGGATACGCGCCGTCAGCACGAATTCCTCGAAGAACCAGGTGGTATGCGCCAGGTGCCATTTGGCGGGGCTGGCGTCGTCCATGGACTGTACCGTGGCGTCGGCGTCGGTCAGGTCGGCGACCATGGCTTCGGTAGCCGCGCGCACGTGGCGGTACTGGGACAGCAGGGCTGGCTCGTGCGGAGGATGCACGGCGCTGGCAGGCAGCAGGGCAGAGGACATGCGGGCTCCCGGATCGGACTATGCATCTGCCGCGGATGCCGCTTTGGGCGGCGGCTGGCCGTGGCGTGTGGATTGCGGACAGGTTCCGACCCAGGCCTGCACAACAAGGCCGCGCGGGCTTCCCCCTGGATGGACATGCACCGAAACCGCTCAGGCGTTCGGAACCATCATAGACCCGATCGCGCAATGGGCATAGCCGGCTCGCGCCTGCGAAAATCCGTGGCTGGGCGCGGCGCTGCAAGGTGCGCGGGCTGAAACGCAGGAATGCAAAACGCCCGCCGGCATGACTGCGGGCGGGCGTTTTGCGCTCGACGCTGGACTGGGCGGCGCGAGGCCGCCGTGCCGGGATCAGGCTGCCAGGGCTGCCACGGCGCCGTTGGCGGCGACCAGGCTGGCTTCGCGGGCTTCGGGGCCCATTGCCAGGCCGTGGGCGCGCACGTACGTGATGTCGGTGAGGCCCAGGAAGCGGAACACCACGTCCACGGTCTGCTCATGCAGGTCCAGGGCGTTGGCGTCCTGGCGCACGCCGCCGCGCGACGACACCACGATCACGCGCTTGCCGCCGGCCAGGCCGACCGGGCCGGTCTCGGTGTACTTGAAGGTGCGGCCAGCCTGGGCGATGCGGTCGATCCAGGACTTGAGCTGGCTGGGGATGCCGAAGTTATATTGCGGCACACCGACGACCAGCACGTCGGCTTCGAGGAATTCCTTGAGGAAGGCTTCGGTGCGTTGCAGCTCGCTTTCCTGCACGGCGTTGAGGCCGTCCTTCGGGCCGCCCAGCACGGGCAGCAGCGCGCCGGACAGGTGCGCCGGCGCGTCCTGGTCCAGGTCGCGCACGGTCAGGGTGGCTTCGGGGTGCTTGGCGCGCAGGTCGGCGACCACCTTGGCGGTCAGGCTGCGGGAAGCGGAATGGCCGCCAAGTACGCTCGAGTCGATTTGCAAGATCTTCATGTTCATCTCCACTGGGGTTCGGGTTGGATGAATGAAAGATAGCGGTCTGCTATTGATGCCGGTAGTGGGGCAAAATAGAACTTATTGTTCCAGGCGCAGAACGCAGGCGGGCTGCTACCCTGGCTCGCTCCTACCGCCAAGGATGATCCATGCAAGACCTGAATGATCTTTCCCTGTTTGCCCAGGTGGTCCAGCACGGCAGTTTTTCGGCCGCGAGCCGTGCCAGCGGCGTGCCGAAGTCCCGGCTCAGCCGGCGTATTGCCCAGCTGGAGCGCGACCTGGGGGTGCAATTGTTGCGCCGGACCACCCGGCAAGTGCGCGTGACGCCCATCGGCGAGGCCTACTACGAGCGCTGCCGCGCCATGCTGGCCGAGGCCGAAGCGGCGCGCGAAGTGATCGAGCAGGCTCGCGACCAGCCCGGCGGCACCTTGCGCGTGAGCTGCCCCGTGGCAATTGCCCAGAGCCTGCTGGCGCCCGCCATCGGGCATTTCATGCAGGCCAATCCCGGCGTGCGCATCGAACTGGAAGCCACCAATCGCCGCGTGGACGTGATTGCCGAAGGCTTCGACCTGGCGCTGCGGGTGCGCGAGGTGATGGACGACTCGTCGCTGGTGGTGCGCACCTATGGCGAGAGCCCGCTCATGCTGGTAGCCAGCCCGGCGCTGCTGGACAGCATTGGCCGCCCGCGCACGCCCGAGGCGCTGGACGGCATGCCGGGCGTCAACCAGAAGCCGCACGACGGCAAGCATGTCTGGACGCTGACCTGCAATACCGGGCAGTCGATCCACGTGCCGTACGATCCGCGCCTTGTCACCGACGAATTCGCCCTGCTGCGCGCGGCCGCCATCGCGGGCATCGGCGTGGCGATGCTGCCGCGCATGTTCTGCCGCGATGCCATCGAGAGCGGGGAACTGGAGGTGCTGCTGCCGCAGTGGATCATGCCGGTCGGGACGTTGCACGCGGTCTTCCCCTCGCGCAAGGGCATGCCGCCGGCGCTGCGGCGCTTCCTGGATTTCCTTGCCGACATCCTGCCCGAGACGGCCTGCAAGGCGGGCATGCAGCCGCCGCGCCAGCCTGGCATGCACCGGCCCGTCGGCCAGATCTGAGACGCGTCCGCGCAACTTGTGCCTTTACCTTCACCGCGCGGCGCACTAAGGTGAATATGCGTGCCGCGCGTGGAGCCAAAGGCGCTTCGGCTGCGGGCGGCGCATTCGTGCTTTCATTTTCTGATCCGGACAAGGAGTGACGACCATGAGTGGTTCTCAGCCATCGCAGGACCTGGGCAAGGCGGTACTGCGCATTGTGCTCGGCGTGCTGGTCCTGCTGCACGGGATCTCCAAGCTTATTGCCGGGCCGGGGTTCGTGACGCAGGTGGTGACGCAGGCCGGCCTGCCCGTGGTGCTGGCCTACGGTGTCTATATCGGGGAAGTGGTGGCGCCGGTGCTGCTGATCCTTGGATTGTGGGCCCGGGTCGCCGCGCTGATCGTCGTCGTGAACATGCTGGTGGCAGTGAGCCTCGTCCATATGAAGCAGCTAGGCATGCTGGCCGACACCGGTGGCTGGGCACTGGAATTGCAGGCGATGTTCCTGGGTAGCGCCATTGCGGTCGCGCTGCTGGGCGCGGGGCGCCTGAGCGTGGGCGGCGTCAACGGCAAGTGGAACTAGCGTAGCTGCCGCTCGGGGGCGTCCTGAGGGCGTCCTCAGGGTGTCCAGCGGCCCAGCGTTTCGGCCACGAACATGTCGGGCGGCAGCGCGGGGGACCACAGGTAGCCCTGGCCAAGGTCGCAGCCCAGGGCTTGCAGCGCGTCGCGCTGCGCGGGGGTCTCGATGCCCTCGGCCACGCATTCCAGCTTGAGGTCGCGCGCGAGGTTGATGACGTTGCGGCAGATCGCCGCGCGCTGGCTGTTGCCGGGCACCGCCACCACGAACGAGCGGTCGAGCTTGATCTGGGTGAAGGGCAGGTCCGCCAGCAGCTTGAGGGTGGCAATGCCGATCCCGAAATCGTCGATGGCCACGCCGTAGCCTAGCAAGCGCAGGCGGTTCAGCGCGATCGACAGGGCACGGGTGTCGCAGACCGGGTAGCCCTCGGTCAATTCGATGTTCAGCAACTGGCGCGGCATGCCGCTGGCTTCCACCATGGCGTCGAAGGCGTCGAGCACGCCGGGCCGGCACAGCGTCTGCGCGGATGCATTGATGCTCAGCGGGATGCGCACGCCGCGCGCCAGCAACTGGCGCTGCACCGACAGGCATTGCTGTCCCGCCAGCTGGAAGATGGCATCGGCCTCGCCCAGCGCCTCGAGCCTTGGGATGAAGAGGTCGGGCCGGATCAGGCCCATGGCCGGATGGCGCCAGCGGCAAAGCGCTTCCGCGCCGGCCAGCGCGCCGGTGCTGATCCTGAACTGCGGTTGCAGCATGATGAAGATGGCGCCGGGCGTGCGCACCGCGGCCAGCAGCTCGCGGTCATCCGGCTGGCTTGGGGTCGCCGCCGGGGCTTCGGCGGTGAGGTCGCGCTCCAGCGCATCCTGCAGGATTTCTTCCAGCACCACCGCCGAGATCGGTTTGCGCACCGCGCGCACGTGGGCGAGCCCAACCGAATCGGCCAAGCTCACATGGGAATCAATGATGTCGTCCTGCAGCGCGGACACCCATACCCACAGGGGCTGGGCGCCGGCGAAGGCGTGGTCCTTGCGCCGGGTCAGCTCGTCCATCATGCCGGGCCCGTTGAGTCCTGGCATCTCGATATCGCAGAGCACGAGGTCGACCTTGCGCGCGGCAAGCAGGTCCAGTGCAATGCGGCCGTCCGCGGCGCAATGCACGTCGCTGACACCCAGCTGGGTCAGCAGCTGTTCCGCCGCCAGCAACTGGAACGGGTGGTCATCGACCACCAGGGCGGACAGTCCGGCGTAGCGCGTCTGCATGGTTGGCTCGGGATTAGGTCGATGGAAATCGGCCGGTGAGAACGGGCAGTGGATTCGAGGCAGGCTTCGTCCATAGTAGCGCACATGCCGCACGGTGGGCGCGCCTTTGCGCCGGTGGATGCCGACGTCGGCGTACAGGGTTCGCGCGGCGGGGGAGGGGGCCAGACGCCGGAAAGCAGGCGATATTCCGTTGCGAGTGCCATCTTGGGCGGAAACGCCGCGCCCAGACCCGCTACAATCGTCGCCCGAGGTATTTGATGATGGCGTTTCGATAATGGGTTTTGGCTGGTTCGGATTTTCGACCTTGTGGCTTGTGCCGCTGGTGTGGCGCCAGGTGGCGCGCCTGCTCGCCGGCGAGCGCCGGTTTTTCAGTGGGCGCGGCACGCTGCGCGTATGGCTTGGCACGTTGATCGTGCTGTGCGCAAGCGCTTCGCTCGAAGCGCTGACAGGCGCGGCGGGCGAGGGCGGCATGGCAGGCAGCACGTCGGGTGGCAGCGCCGGGCGCGCGCTGGGCACCCTGGTTTCCGGCATGCTCGGCTGGAGCGTCAGCCTGCTGCTGATGCTGGGCGTGCTGGCCCTGGCCGCGCCGATGGTGTTCGGCGAAACCTGGCGCAGCCTGTTCCTGCGCAAGCCCAGCTTGCCGGAGCCGGACGAGGCCGAACTGGCGCCCCAGCGCCCGCCCGCCCGCGCCGCGCGCGAGCCGGACAGTTGGGAGACCACTCACCTCGGCGCCACGCACACCGCGGTGCCGGGCTCGACCGACTATGTGCCGCGCCACAAGGGCATCGAAGCCGTATCGGCGCGGCGCCAGCCAGTCTGGCAGCCGCCGGCGCGCACCCGCAACTCGCCGCCGCAGCCGGGCGAGATCTGGCGGCAGCAGGCCGGGCCGCCGGGCGCCGCCAAGCCGGAGGCCCCTGCACCCGCATCGCCACTGCCTATAGCCAAGGCGCCCGCCAGGCCGGCGCCGCTGCGCACCCCCAGCCAGCCGCAAGCCACTAGCCCGGCAACCGCGCGCGCGGCATCTGTCGCGGCGGCGGCTGCTGCTGCTAGTGCCGCGGCGGCAGTGCAGGCCCGCGCAGCCAGCCCTGCCCCGGCTGCGGCTGCACGCGCGACCGTGCCCAGCAGCCCAGTGCGCCAGCCGCAGATGAGCGCACGCTCGGCCATCACGACACTGCCGCAAGCCAATGTGCGACCCGATGCGCAACCCGCCCAGCCCGCTGCTGCAAAGAGTGGGACGACAGCTGCCGCGGTGCGGCCGGTTGTCGTGCCGGTCGGGCAGGACGACGATGCGCGCAAGCACCGAAGCGAACAGGTTGCCACTGTGCCAGCGGGGCCGGCAGAGCCTGAAGCGCTGTCCGGCCAGGCGCAGGAAACGGAAGTGCTGGAGGCCGAGGCCGTCCCCGCTGTGGCGCCCGCCGAGCCGCAGCCTATGGCGGTGCTGTCCACCGAGGACATGGCCATTCCCGCCGCTGCATCCGTTGACGCCCCGCAGATTGCGCAGCCGCGTGCGGAATCCGCCGGCGAAGGCGCGACACCCTCCGTGACGCTGGATGCGCTCCGCCTGGAAGCCGAGGCGCTGATGGCGGAGCTGAGCGCACTGGCCAGCGCCTGGAAGTCGACGCGGCCTGCGGCTCCGGCGGCCGACGCGCAGCCGGAGCCGGAAGCCGCTCCTGCGGTCGCCGCTGTTGTCGCCGAGGCAGGCTCCGATCTTGTCACCGGTGCCGTAAGCGAGGTAGCAGCGCCGGTCGTGGCTGAAGCCTCGATCGAAATCCCGGCCGAAGCAACAGCCGAAGCAACAGCCGAAGCAGCAGCCGAAGCAGCAGCCGAAGCAGCAGCCGAAGCAGCAGCCGAAGCCAGCGACGAAGTCGTTGCCGAACCGTCCGCCATGGATACCGAAGTGGCTGTCCTGGCCGAGCCCGAGGCGGTTGCCTTGCCAGAGGTTGTCCTGGCGCCTGAGGTGGACGAACGGGCGATGCTTCAGGAGCCGGAAGGCGCCGCCGAGCCGGCTGCGCGGGCCCAGGCAGAGCCGGAAGCGGAGCCAGAAGTAGAAGCACAAGCCGCAAATATCCTGTTCGTTCAGGATGCCGAAGCTGACCTGAGGCCCGCAGGCGGCCCCGAACCTGAAGCCGAACCTGAAGACGCCAAGGAAGAGATCGCCGAAGGCGTTCTCGATGCCAACCTGCTGGTCGAGCACCGCAGCGAGGCTAGCGCTGCCAGCCGCGCGCCTGAGATAGAAGAAGCACCGGCTCCGCTGCCCGAAGCGCTGCCGGCCACGCCGCCGGCGCCCAAGCCGCGCATCGTGCTTCCGGCCGTGGTCGGCAAGGTGGTAGCGCTCGATGCGCCGGTAGCCGCCGCCGCACCCGCCGCACCCACCGTATCCGCGGCACCCGCAGCCAGCGCCGTGCCGGCGTCGCAAGTCATTGCCGTCACGCCGCCGCCGTCCCGTATTTCGGACTACCGTTTGCCGGACCTGGGCCTGCTGGAAACCGCCACGGCGGACATCCAGCAGGTGACCGAAGAGCAGTTGCAGGAAACCGGCAACCTGATCGCGCAGCGCCTGGCGGAGTTCAAGGTGCCGGTGTCGGTGGTTGGCGCCTCGGCCGGCCCGGTCATCACGCGCTTCGAGGTGGATCCCGCCATGGGCGTGCGCGGTGCGCAGGTGGTCGGCCTGATGAAGGACCTGGCGCGGGCGCTGGGCGTGACCTCGATCCGCGTGGTCGAGACCATTCCCGGCAAGACCTGCATGGGGCTGGAGCTGCCGAACGCGCGGCGCCAGATGATCCGCCTGTCCGAGATCGTGGCGGCCTCATCGTTCCTCGCGCATAACTCGCATCTGGTGCTGGCCATGGGCAAGGACATCACCGGCAACCCGGTGGTGACCGATCTCGCGCGCGCGCCGCACCTGCTGGTGGCCGGCACCACCGGCTCGGGCAAGTCCGTGGCGGTCAACGCCATGATCCTGTCCTTGCTGTACAAGGCCACGCCGGACGATGTGCGCCTGATCATGATCGACCCCAAGATGCTGGAGCTGTCGGTCTACGAAGGCATCCCGCACCTGCTGTCGCCGGTGGTGACCGACATGAAGCAGGCCGCGCACGCGCTCAACTGGTGCGTGGGCGAAATGGAAAAGCGCTACCGCCTGATGTCGGCGCTGGGCGTGCGCAACCTGGCCGGCTTCAACCAGAAGATCCGCGCCGCCGAGGCCGCGGGCGAGCACGTGCCCAATCCGTTCTCGCTGACGCCCGATGCGCCCGAGCCGCTGCGCACGCTGCCGTTCATCGTGGTGGTGATCGATGAGCTGGCCGACCTGATGATGGTGGCCGGCAAGAAGATCGAAGAACTGATCGCGCGGCTGGCGCAGAAGGCCCGCGCCGCCGGCATCCACCTGATCCTGGCCACGCAGCGCCCGTCGGTGGATGTGATCACCGGCCTGATCAAGGCCAACATCCCGACCCGGGTGGCTTTCCAGGTCTCGTCCAAGATCGACTCGCGCACCATCCTTGACCAGATGGGCGCCGAGAGCCTGCTGGGACAGGGCGACATGCTGTTCCTGCCACCGGGCACCGGCTATCCGCAACGCGTGCACGGCGCCTTTGTGGCCGATGACGAAGTCCACCGCGTGGTGGAGCACTGGAAGCAGTTCGGCGAGCCCGACTACGACGAGGCTATCCTCGCGGGCGATCCTGCCGAGGCCGCGGCGTCGGACCTGTTCGGTGAAGGTGGTGGCGATGTGGAGGCCGACCCGCTATACGACGAAGCGGCCTCCTTCGTGCTCACCAGCCGGCGGGCCTCGATTTCCGCCGTGCAGCGCCAGTTGCGCATTGGCTACAACCGTGCGGCGCGCCTGATCGAGCAGATGGAAGTGGCGGGACTGGTCTCGCCGATGGGCCGCAACGGCGCGCGCGACGTGCTTGCCCCGGGCCCGGGCGATTGACGTTGGCGGCAGGCGTGCCGCCCAACCGGAGACGATGATGGATGCCAAGGGCAACCCGCCGCCCGTGCCACAGGGCAACCTGCTGGCGCAGGTGCCGGTCGACCGGACTGCCGAGCGCTTCGAAGCCCTGCTGGAGCGGCCCGGCCTGAAGATCGAGCGCATCGTCTCGAACGGCCAGGCCAGCCCAAAGGGCTTCTGGTACGACAGCGCGCAGGACGAGTGGGTGCTGCTTGTGAGCGGCAGCGCAGGCCTGCACCTGGATGGCGAGGCCGAGCCGCGCACGCTCGCGCCCGGCGACTACCTGCATCTGCCGGCGCATTGCCGGCATCGCGTGGCGTGGACGGATGCGCAACAGCCTACGGTCTGGCTGGCGGTGCATTGCAGTGCGCCAAGCCAGATTGAAGGCTAACGTCAAGCGAGCCGAAGCCGGCAGCGCTTAACACTACCTCAGCCCCCTTCAACCGGAAACACCGGCTCCCCAAGGTTCAGCATCAACCGGTTCGCCCACGCAAAGATGGCGATCGAGTGGATCAGGTCGAGGATCTCGGCATCGCTCACGCCCACCTCGCGCAGCGCGCGCAAGGTGTCGGCATTCACCGCATCCGGCTGCTCGGTCAGCGCGATCGAGAATTTCGAGATCGCCTGCTCGCGCGCGGTGGTGCCCGCCGTATGCGGGTCCTCGAACACCTGCGTGATCACATCGTTGCGCTTGGCCAGTTGCTCGAAGCGCTGGGCATGCACCGACGCGCAGTACACGCAGCCGTTGATGCGCGACACCACCGTGCTGGCCAGCTCGCGCTCGGCGCGCGCCATGCCGCCGGGGGCGTACATGATGGCGTTGAAGGCGGTGGAGCGCTGGCGCAGGATTTCGGGCTGATGCACCAGGAACAGGTAGTAGTCGGATACCTTGGCCTTGGGATGGCTTTCTTCCAGCACCGCGATCTGCTCTGGCGTGGCCTGGTCCACCTGGACCACGTCCAGCCAGGCTTTCCAGTCGAGCACCTCGTTGGTGAAGCCGTTTGCCTTGATGGGTGCGCTCATGCTGCAGCCTCCTGGGATTGCAGGGTGTTCAGGGCCTTCAGGCCGGCTACCAGGCGCACCTGGTAGGACAGGAAGGCGATCAGCTGCGCCAGCGTCACCACCTCGGGCGTGGCCAGCCCGGCGGCGGGCAGGGCCTTGAGGGCGGCTTCGTCGCCCGCTACCGGGTTCTCGATCAGCGTGCGGGTGAAGGCGAGCATGGCACGCAGGCGCGGATCGGCCAGCGAATCCGGATTGCCTTGCCCGGCCGCGGTGACCAGGTCGGCATCGGCGCCGGCTTGCGCCAGGCGCGCGCTGTAATGCGCAACCAGTTCCGGCGCGGGCGTAAGGCGCGCGGCGTACAGCGCCACCAGCAGACGCTCGGACAGCGGCAGGCCGGGAAGGGCGGGATCGAACAGTGCGTCATAGCTGCCTTGCGTGGCGGCGGCGACCTTCTCACGCTGATGGCGCAATGCGTGGGTGGCCGAGCCGGCGGCGAGGCCGGCAACGTTGTCCACCACGTCGGCGGTGGCAGGATTGGCTTGGGTCATGATGGGGTTCTCGGTCTTGACTCAGTGATTTTGTTGTTCGGCAAATCAGGCTTGGCCAGCGTGGCGCGCCACGGCGCGCGCCAGGAAATCGCGCACGCCGATCCACGATTGCTCGTCCGCCACGGCATTGGCCGCCGCTGTGCCGCCCGTGGTGCTGATGCGTCTGGATACCGGATGTGCATAGACCATCTGCGTGGTCGGCACATACGGGAAGAGGATGGCGTGGCCGGCTTGCTCGAAATCAAGGTGCTTGACGTCGTGCGCATGCCCGACCTCGGCCAGCTTGTCCGCCACCATGCGCGCATACAGGCTGGAAGGCCAGGAGCCATCGTCGGTGCCCGACAGCAGCATCACCGGCCCGCGGATCGCCTCCACGCGGATGCGGGCGCGCGCCACCGCTTCGGGGTCTTGCAGCGCGGTCAGGATGGCGCGTTCATGCCGATGAGGCGCCGGGCCTTCGTCAAAGGGCGCCCAGCTTGCCGTGCGGTTGTTCTCCCACACATGCGGCAGCGGCTTGCCGTGGTGCAGCCAGGCGGGACCTTCGCGGCCGATGGCGGGATCGGCGGCGTTCTGCGCGCTGTGCACCACCGCGCCGGGCACGTAGCCGATCACAGCCGAGACCAGCTCGGGGAAGGTTGCGCCCAGCAGCAGCACAAGCTCACCGCCGCGCGACTGGCCCGACAGCGCGATGAAGTCGCGCGCAGGCCGGACGTGCTCGCGGATCCAGTGCAGGCCGCGCTCGAAGTATTCCAGCGTCGTGTTGGAGATGTAGTCCGATAGCCCCGGCGCCTTGAAGTATGCCAATGCCAGCGCGGCATACCCGCGCGAGGCGTAGAGCGCGGCGCGCGGTTCGTTGATGCCGCCGCCAGAGCCGTTGAGCACCATCACCGCCGGATGCGGGCCGGGGCCCGCGGGCAGGTAAAGCGTGCCGACCAGCCCGTCCTCGCGCACTTCCCGGCGGGTCACGCCGGCAGCCGCCAGGCGCTGCACCAGTTCGCCGTGTGCTTGCGCGCCATCGGCCCGCACCGTGATCTCGGTCACGAGCGGCCGGGTGGCGTCAGCATGGAACTGCTCGCGGCTGTCGCTATCGACCGGGCGCTGGGACCACAGCAAGCCCATGGGGCTCACGCCCGAGTAGCTGCCCGACAGCGGCGCGTCGCGCTCCAGGTCCACGGTGCCGGCGGCGTCCGCCGCGAACGTGGCTTCGCTGGCCCAGGCAAGCTCCCGGCCGCGCAGCGTGCGCGTGGCGATGGCAATGGTTTCACCGGGACGCAGTCCCGACACGGAAATCCGCCGCGCGACGTCGATCAGGTCGTCGGCTGGGGTGATATGAAGCTGTGCCATGTTCGCCCGCCTTACTTGCCGTCGCGCGTGACCATCATCGCCGCGGTGCGGTCGCTGGTCATCGGCGCCACCTTCAGGCCCTTCCTGGCGGCCCAGATGTTCTGGTAGTGGTAGAGCGGCAGTACGCCCACATCGTCCGACACCAGCTTGACCGAGCGGCGCAGGATGGCCTCGCGCTTGGGCACATCGAACTCGGCGGTGGATTCATCCAGGGCCTTGTCCACGGCCGGGTTGCTGTAGTGGCCCCAGTTGGAGGCGCCCAGGCCCTTCTTGGCATCCACGGTGGCCAGCACGTTGACCAGCGCATAGCTGGCCTCGCCGGTGCCGTTGCCCCAGGCCAGCATGCTGAGCGCGTACTCGTTCTTGTTGGCGCGGCCGGAGTAGACCGACCAGGGCACCACTTCCACCTGGGTCTTGACGCCGATGCGAGTCCAGAACTGGGCAACCGCCTGCGCGGTCTCCGGGCCTTGCGGGTAGCGGTCGTTGGGCGCGTGGATGGTCAGCTTGAAACCATCCTTGAACCCGGCCTCGGCCAGCAGCTTCTTGGCCTGCTCCGGATCAAAGGGGATGTCCTTGACCTCCGGGTTGTAGCCGAAGGTGTTTTTCGGCATCCACTGGTTGGCCACGCTGGCGGTGTTCTGCAGGATGCGGCCCACCACCGCCTGCCGGTTGATGGCGAGCGATAGGGCGCGGCGCACACGTACATCCAGCAGCGGGTTCTTGTCCAGCGGCTTGCCGGCGTTGTCAGTGATGTACGGATTGGGGCCGGGCTTGAAGCTCGGCTGCAGCAGCATCACGCGCAGGCCGGCATAGGGAAACACGCTGATGTTGGGCGATTGCTTGAGCTTGGCCAGGTCCGACACCGAGACTTTGTCGATCACATCGACGTCGCCGGACAACAGCGCGGCGGTGCGCGCCGGCCCGTTGTTGATGTAGCGGTAGCTGACCTGCTGCCAGGCCGGCTTGCCGCCCCAGTAGCCATCATTGCGCGCCATCATCACGCGATCGCCCGGCGTATAGGAGATGAACTTGTACGGGCCGGTGCCGACCACGGCGCGGCCGCTGTTGTAGTCCTCGGTGCTGGACTTTTCGCCGACGTGCTTGCTGACGATGTGGATCGAGGCCAGGTTCAGGGGCAGATCCGGGTTCGGGATATTGGTCTTGATGACCAGGGTGTACGGATCCTTGGCATTCATCGACTCGATGGTGCGCAGGTAGCCCGCGTACGACGCCACGCTGCCCGGCACATTGCGCGCGCGCTGGTAGGAGAAGATCACGTCCTCCGCGCCGAAGGGCTTGCCGTCCTGCCACTTCACATCGCGGCGCAGCTTGAACTCCCAGGTCTTGTCGTCCAGCGCTTTCCACGACAGGGCCAGCCCCGGCTGCAGCTTGTTGTCCTTGTTCTCGATCAGCAGGTCCCAGAAATGCAGGTCGACGGAGCGGTCGCCGGCATGGTTGTTGAGCTGCGGGTCCAGCGACGAAAGCGGATCGGCAAAAGCGATCGACAGGGACTGCGCGGAGGCCGCGCCGGCGCAGAGCATGGCGGCAACGGTGGCGCTGATCGAGAGGGACAGCAGGCGTTTCATGAGCAGGTTTCCTCGGGGCGTGAGAAGGGTTGATAGGTGTGGCGCACATTGGCCAACAGTTAGCCAACGGATGGCCAACCGTTAGCCAGCCTCGTTCAGGTGGCAGGCGCTGAGATGGTTCACGGCGATGCCGCGCAGGCGCGGCACCTCGGTCCGGCAGCGCGCCATGGCATGCGGGCAGCGCGGATGGAAGTGGCAGCCCGGTGGCGGCGCCAGCGGGCTGGGGATCTCGCCTTTGATGGCGGTGAAGGTCTTGTGGCGCGAGTCCAGGCGCGGGATTTCCGCCAGCAGCGCCTGTGTGTACGGGTGGTTGGGCTGCCGGAAGATTTCTTCCGTCGGCGCGCTCTCCACCACGCGGCCCAGGTACATGATGACCACGCGGTCCGATACATGCTCGACCACGCCAAGGTCATGGCTGATAAAGAGATAGGTCAGGCCAAGCTGTTCGCGCAGGTCCATGAACAGGTTGAGCACCTGCGCCTGGATCGACACGTCCAGCGCGGCCACCGCTTCGTCGCACACCAGCAGTTCCGGCTGCACCGCCAGCGCGCGTGCAATGCCGATGCGCTGGCGCTGCCCGCCGCTGAACTGATGCGGGTAGCGCTGGCGCAGGGCCGGGTCCAGCCCGGCGCGCTCCAGTTGGGCACTGACATAGTCGTCGAAGCCGGCCGCATCCACCAGGCCGTGCAGGCGCGCGCCTTCTCCGACGATGCGGTCCACGCGCAGGCGCGGGTTGAGGCTGGCGTACGGATCCTGGAACACCATCTGGATCTTAAGCCGCAGTGCGCGGCGGGCGCTGGCGTCCAGGCCCTCGATGCTCTGGCCGTCCACCCGGATTTCCCCCGCCGAGGGTTGCAGCAGGCCGGCCACCATGCGGCCAAGCGTGGACTTGCCGCAGCCGGATTCGCCGACCAGGCCGACCACTTCGCCACGGCGGATCTGCAGGTCTACGCCGTCCACGGCGTGCGTGACCGGCGCGGGTACCGACCAGCCCATGCGCTGCAGCGCGCGGCCAATGCGGCCGGGATGCTGCTCGCCAAAGCGCTTGGCGAGATCGCGGGCATCGATCAGGGCGGGCAATTGCGGCTGCTCGCCGGCAGCGTGTTCAGTCGGCTTCATGCGAACTCCGCGGCAATGGCCGGTTGGCCCGGATGGAAGCAGCGCACCTGGCGCATGCCTTGCGGCGAGGTAATGGCAGGCGCCTGCGCGCACGCCTCGGAGACGCGCGGGCAGCGCGCCGCGAAGGCGCAGCCGGGCGGCATCGCCAGCAGGTTGGGCGTCATGCCGGGAATCTGGCGCAGCCGCTGGCCGCGCTTGTTCAGGCTGGGCAAGCTGCCGATCAGGCCGGCGGTGTAGGGGTGCAGTGGATGGTCCAGCACGGCATCGACCGGCCCTTGCTCGACGATGCGCCCGGCGTACATCACGGCGACCTCATCGGCCAGCCCGGCCACCACGGACAGGTCGTGCGTGATCCAGATCAGCGCGGTGCCATGCTGGCGCGCCAGCTTCTGCACCTCGGACAGGATCTGCGCCTGGATGGTGACGTCCAGCGCGGTGGTGGGCTCGTCGGCAATGATCAGGTCGGGCCGGTGCAGCATGGCGATGGCAATCGCCACGCGCTGGCGCATGCCGCCGGAGAGCTGGTGCGGATAGGCGCGCAGGCGCTCCTCCGGGCTGGGGATGCCCATCATGCCCAGCGTGTCGCGCGCCAGTTCGCGCGCCTGCTTGTGGCTCGCCGGGCTATGCGCGCGCACCGCCTCGATCATCTGGGCGTCCACCCGCATCACCGGGTTGAGTGTCATCATCGGATCCTGGAAGATCATCGCGATGCGGTTGCCCTGCAACTGGCGCAGCTGCGCAGGCCGCATGCCGGTCAGCTCGCGTCCCTGGAACAGGATCTCGCCGCCGATAACGCGTCCCGGCGGATCCACCAGGCCCATGATGGAAAACCCCGTGACCGATTTGCCGGAGCCGGATTCGCCCACCAGCCCGAGAATGCGCCCGCGCGGCACCGTGAAGGAGACGTCGTCGACTGCCGGCAGCACGCCGGCGCGGGTTTCGAAGTGCGTGCGCAGGTGGCGGACCTCCAGCGTCGGCACGGCGTTGTTGATGTCCGGCGCCGTCATTTCTGCAACCTCGGGTTGAGCACGTCGCGCAGGCGGTCGCCCACCAGGTTGGTGGCCACCACCGTGACCAGCAGCGCGATGCCGGGGAAGAAGCTGATCCAGTACTCGTCGGACAGCATGAACTGGTAGCCGTTGGCAATCAGCAGGCCCAGCGAGGGCTCGGTCACCGGCACGCCCAGGCCAAGGAACGACAGCGTGGCCTCCAGCGTGATGGCACGTGCCACCTGCAGCGAGGCAATCACGATCAGCGGCGGCAGGCAGTTCGGCAAGATATGGCCCACCACGATGCGCCAGTTGGAAATGCCCTGGCCGCGCGCCGCCTCCACGTACTCGCGCCGGCTTTCCACCAGCGCCTGGCCGCGCGCGGCGCGGGCGTAGTAGGCCCACTCCAGGATCACGAGCGTGAGCACCACATTGGTCACGCCCTTGCCGAGGAAGGCCAGGATCATCATCGCGACCAGGATCGACGGGAACGACAGCAGCAGGTCCACGGTGCGCATGATCATGCTGTCCACGCGGCCGCCGGCATAGGCGGCCAGCAGGCCGAGCAGGGTGCCAATGACGCCGGCGATCAGCGCGGACCCCACGCCCACGCTCAGGCTGATGCGCAGGCCGTAGAGGATGCCCGAGAAGATGTCGCGCCCCTGGCCGTCGGTGCCGAGCCAGTAGCTGTAGGTGCCGGTGCCGCTCGGCGTGCCGGGCGCGAGGCGCGCGTCCATGACGTCGAGCTGGAGCAGGTCATACGGATTCTGCGGGGTGACCAGCGGGGCGAAGACCGCGGCCAGCACCAGGGTCCCCAACAGCACCAGGCCAAACACGGCGGTGCGCGAGACGAAGAAATCCGCCGCCATGCGGCGCCACGGCGATTCGCGGCGCAGCGCCTGGGGCGCCGCCGGAGCGGCTGAGGCGGCTGTGGCGGGGTTGTCGATGGCGCTCATGTGGCGGCCTCCAGCCGCACGCGCGGGTCGAGCAGCTTGTAGAGAATGTCCACGATCAGGTTCAGCGTGACAAACAGGCACACCACCACGATCAGGTAGGAAACGATCACCGGGCGGTCGAGCGCGTTGATGCTGTCGAGGATCAGTTTGCCGGCGCCGGGCCAGGCGAAGATGCTCTCGGTCACCACCGCAAACGCAATCGTCGAGCCGAATTCCAGCCCCAGCACGGTGACCAGCGGAATCATCGTGTTGCGCAGCACATGGCCCAGCACCACGCGGATCGGCGACAAGCCCTTGGCGCGCGCGAACTTGACCCAGTCCTGCGGCAGCACCTCGCGCACGCCGGCGCGGGTCAGCCGCAGCACCAGCGACACCTTGAACAGCGACAGGTTGATGGCCGGCAGGATCAGGTGGCGCAGGCCGTCGGTGGTCAGCCACGACCACGGCACGCCCAGCCACTCGGCGGTGGCGCCGCGCCCGCCCGAGGGCAGCCAGCCCAGCCGCACGCTGAAGGCCATGATCAGCATCAGCCCGACCCAGAAGGTTGGCAGCGAGAAGCCGACGATGCTGCCGGTCATCAGCAAGCGCGAGACCGGATGCTCCGGATACAGCCCGGCAAAGAGGCCGCAGGGCACGCCCACCAGCACCGCCAGCAACAGCGCCGCCACGGCGAGCTCCAGCGTGGCGGGCAGCCGCTGCAGGATCAGCGCGATGGCGGGCACGTTATAGACAAAGCTGTTGCCCAGGTTGCCGTGCAGGGCGCCTTGCAGGAAGGCGAGATACTGGCGCCAGAGTGGCTGGTCCAGCCCTAGCCTGGCAATGATGCGCGCGCGCTCGACCTGGTCCACGTCCTGGCCGATCAGGATATCGACCGGGTTGCCGATCGCGTGCAGGCCGGCGAACACGATCACGGTCATCGCTAGCACTACCAGCAGCGATTGCGCCAGCCGCCTGGCCAGCCATCGGATCGGCCAGCGGCTCATGATGCGTTCGCCGCGTCGCTGGGCAGCGCCGGGGGTGGCCCGGCGGGGACCCACTCATCGCCGAACACCTCGGGCTCGTCGAAGGCTTCCATATTGGCGTAGTGCAGCGCCACGTCTTCCTGGTAAAGCAGTGCGGCGATGCCTTGGCCGAGGCGCCTGGCGCCGTCGCTGATGGCGGGGATGTCGCCCGATACCGTGCCGTGCGTCAGCGCCGCCGGATAGCAGAAGCAGTGGATGCGCGACAGGCCGGGGCATGCGTGCGTCGTCTTCTCCAGGAATTCGAAGGCCGGGCCAAGGTCCGGCGAGTCCGACAGTTCCTGGTCTTCCTGGCCCGCGGCCGGCGTGTAGCGGTCACGCCAATAGCGGATATGGCGGGCGAAGGCACCGAACTCCTCGCGCGTTTCCAGCGCGATGCGAAAGCCCGTGGAGAAGATCAGGAAATCCAGCTCGAACGCGCCCTTGGGCGTATGCACCAGCAGCGCGTCGCCGGCCTGTTCGATGCGCTCGATGGGGCAGGCGAGGTTGAAGCGCGCGTTCTCGTGCCGGGAGACGCGCAGCGTGCTGCCGCGCGGCGGTGGCACCTGCTGCGCGTTGATGTAGTGGCGGATGCGCCATTTCCAGTCATCCGGCAGGCTCGGGTGGCCGTGCGTGAGGCCGGGGTTGCCCGCGCCCTTGCCCTTGTTGACGCGCGGGATGTCGGCGCGCCGGATCAGCAGGTCCACGCTGGCCGCGCCCGCTTCCAGCGCGGTGGCGGCACTGTCCATGGCCGACGCGCCGGCGCCGATCACGCCCACGCGCTTGCCACGCAAGGTGTTGTAGTCGAACACATCGCTCGAGTGCGCCCAGCGCGAGCGCGGCAGGTCTTGCGCGAAGGGCGGCACATGCGCGCCGCCCAGGCCGTCGCGGCCGGTGGCCAGCACCACGCGGCGTGCCAGCACGCTGAGCGCGCCGGCGGGCGAGCGGATTTCCAGTGCCACCAGGCCATCGGGGCGGGGCACCACACGCTCGACCACATGTTCGTTGCGCACATCCAGGTCCAGCACCCGGCGGTACCAGCGCAGGTAATCCATCCATTGCAGGCGCGGGATCTTGTCCAGCGCTTCCCAGGCGTTGGTGCTGAACTGCGCCTCGAACCAGGCGCGGAAGGTCAGGGCGGGCAGGCCGAGCGCGGGGCCGGTGAGTTGCTTGGGCGAGCGCAGCGTTTCCATGCGCGCGGTGGTGGCCCAAGGGCCTTCGAAGCCTTCCGGCGAACGATCGAAGATGCGCGCGTTGATGCCCAGGTGCTTGAGCGTAGCCGCCGCGGCCATGCCGGCCATGCCGCCGCCGATCACGGCAACGTCCAGCACTGGCTCGCCGTCATGCGTGCGCGCCACGGTCCAGCTTTTGGCCGGGAGTTCCAGCCAGGACAGGTCCTGGCGCAGGCGCGCTTCCAGGGCGGCAAGGCCGGCGGCGTTGGCGGCGGCGGCCGGGAAGGTGTCAGCGGGCGAGTTCATAGGTCGGTGTGTTCCGTGTCGTAGGGCGTGCCGGCGGCCGGCTCGGTGGCGGTGGCGTCGCCATACAGCGCTTGCAGCAGCGCGCCGTGCTGTTCCGGGCCGCGTTGGGCGAAATCCGGCAGCAGTGCGCGGGCCGCGTCGGCCAGCGTGTCGATCAGCGCCAGCACCGCCACGCTGGCCGGCCTGGCCTGCGGGGTGATCACGCCAAAGTAAAAGGGAATGTCGGCATCGATCGGGCGCACCACGATATCGGCCAGCGGCACGCCGCGCGCGGTCACTGGCTCCAGCACGGCAATGCCCAGCCCGGCGCGCACGGCGGTGAGCGCATTGAGCGAGGAGTTGGTGTCGATCAGCGCGGCCGGCTCCACCCCGGCGCGGGCAAACGCCTCGTCCAGGCGGCGGCGCAGCCGGTAGGGATTCTGCATGGTGACGATGCGCCGGCCGCTGCAGGCGGACAGCGGAATCGTAGCCAGCGCCGCCAGGGGATCGTCGGCACGCACCGCAGCCACGCAGGCAGCTTGTCCGATCCAGTGCACGGTGACGCCGCGATGCTCCAGCGGCAGGCTGGTCAGGCCGATCTCGGCCGCGCCGGTCAGCACCGAATGCACGACTTTTTCGGGGGAGGCGCTATTGATGTGGATGTGGCTGGCGTGGGCTGCCCCGGCCGTCGCATGGTCCGGCTGGTGGCCGGCCAGGGCCAGGGGCAATAACCCAGCCGCCAGGGCCGGCGTGGCCGCGATCTGCAGCGAGCGGTTTTCCTCGCGGGCGATTTCGGCGGCGCGGGCGCGGATCTGCTGCAGGCCAACCAGCGCGTGCTCCACGTCCTCGTACAGCAGGAAGCCGCGCTCGGTCGGGCTGACGCGCGGCCCGCTGCGGGCGAACAGGGCAAAGCCGATCTCGCTTTCCAGCTCCTGGATCAGGCGCGTGATGGCCGGCTGGGAGCGCCCCAGCAGGCGCCCGGCGGCGGTCACGCTGCCGCTGGTCATGACTGCCGCGAAGGCTTCCAGTTGCCGGATTTCCATGGGGGCCCGAGTTGCTGATGCTATGTATGTGTTTTGTGGATTCTCGCCCCGCTAGCATTCGGATTGCAAATACTATTTTCGTATGTGCTCATGCGGCACAAAGTGGGTGCGCGCCGGCGTCGCCGTCGCGGCCATGCACGTATCATGTGATGAACCGGCCCAGCAGTCCGCGTGCCACGCACCATGCTCAGGAGAACGCTTCATTTGACCTTGCAACCCGGAATCCCCCGCCGTACCGAGCCTTGGCTGGCCTTGCTCCTGTGCTGGGCGTTGGCCGGTTTGTCGCTGCTGGCCACAGCCGGCACGGCCTGCGCCGATACCCTGCGGGTCGGCTCCAAGCGCTTTACCGAGTCCTACATCCTCGGGGAGGTGCTCACCCAGACCGCCGCGGCCCAAGCCAGTGCGCAGCACACGCCCGGCCTTGGTAATACGGCGATCGTGTTCGAGGCACTCAAGGCCGGCAGCATCGACCTCTATCCCGATTACACCGGCACCGTTTCCAGTGAAATCCTCAAGTTGCCCGCCGGCGCCAGCCTGGCGCAGATCAACCAGGCGCTGGCGCCGCTGGGCCTGGCGGCAGGGATTCCGCTTGGCTTCGAGAACACCTATGCGCTTGCCATGGAGGAGCACAAGGCCCGGCAACTCGGGCTGGCGGCGCTCGGCGACCTGGCCGCGCAACCGCAACTGCGCCTCGGGCTGTCGCATGAATTCCTGGGCCGGGCGGACGGCTGGCCCGGGCTGGCGCAGCGCTACGGCTTGCCCCAGCGGCCCCTGGGGCTGGACCACGGCGTGGCCTACGAAGCCCTGGCCAACGGGCAGGTCGACGCCATCGATATCTACTCCACCGATGCGAAGATCCGCAAATACGGCCTGCGCGTGCTGACGGACGACCGCCACTACTTTCCCCGCTATGACGCCGTGGTGCTGTACCGCCTGGACCTGCCACAGCGCTTCCCGGCCGCGTGGCGGGCATTGACGGGGCTGGCCGGCAAGGTGAGCGCGGCGGACATGATCGCCATGAATGCCGCAGCGGAACTGGATGGGCAATCCTTTGCCGCCGTGGCGCGGGCCTTCCTGGCGCATGGCAACGCCAGCGTGGCGGATGCAACGGCAAGCGCGCGGGCGGGCCTTGCTGGCACCTTGTTCGGGCGCGATACCTTGCGGCTGACCTGCCGCCACCTGGCCCTGGTGCTGGGCGCGGTTGGCGCGGCCAGCTTGCTGGGCGTGCCGCTTGGCATCGTCGCCGCGCGCCGGCAGCGGCTGGGGCAAGTGCTGATGGCCACGGTGAGCGTGCTGCAGACCGTGCCGTCGCTGGCCCTGCTGGCGATGCTGATCCCGCTGCTGGGGCGCATCGGCGTCTGGCCGGCGATGGTGGCGCTGTTCCTCTATGCACTGCTGCCCATCGTGCGCAACACGCTGACCGGCTTGCAGCAGGTGCCAGCCGGCATGCGCGAGGCAGCGCGCGCCCTGGGCTTCACGCCCGGCCAGGTGCTGCGCTATGTGGAGCTGCCGCTGTCGATGCCGGTGCTGCTGGCCGGCATCAAGACCGCCGCCATCATCAGCGTGGGCACCGCCACCATTGCCGCCTTTGTCGGTGCCGGCGGCTATGGCGAGCGCATCGCCACCGGGCTGGCGCTGAACGACCATGTGCTGCTGATGGCTGGCGCCATCCCGGCCGCGGTGCTTGCGCTGCTGGTGCAGGCCGGCTTCGAGCTGGGCGAATGGTATCTGGGCAGGCATGCCCGGGGCGGGACGGTAGCCTGACGCGCCCTATTGCAATTGCGCCTTCGCCAGCTCGCCCAGCTTGGCCACGGCGGCTTCCACGGCATCGCTCCACAGGTGGCCATAGTTCAGCCGGATGCAGTTGCGATAGCCTTGGCGCGCTGAAAAGATCGGGCCAGGCGCAATGCCGATGCCATGTTCCAGCGCCGCGCGATGCAGCGCCAGCGCATCGAATCCGGCCGCAAACTCCACCCACAGGAAGTACCCGCCGGCGGGCTGCGAGACCCGCACGTTCTCCGGGAAGTGCCGGCCGATGGCCGCGATCAGCTGGCCCTGCTGCATCTCCAGCAGATGGCGCAGGCGCCGCAGGTGCTTGTCGTAGCCGCCGTTCTGCAGGTACTCGGCCAGCGCCACCTGCGTGGGCACGCCCGCCGACAGCGTGGTCATCAGCCGCAGCCGCTTGATTGCCTCGCCATACCGCCCGGGGGCCACCCAGCCCACCCGGAATCCGGGCGCCAGCGTCTTGGAAAACGAGCTGCAGTGCATGACCAGCCCTTCCTGGTCGAAGGCCTTGGCGGGCAGGGGGCAGCGATTGCCGAAATACAGCTCGCCATAGACGTCATCCTCGATCAGCGGTACGTGGTGGCGCGCCAGCAAGGCTACCAGCGCCTGCTTCCTGGCTTCGGACATGCTCGCGCCCATTGGATTCTGGAACTGCGTCATGAACCAGCAGGCCTTGATCGGATGGCGCTGGAGCGCGGCATCCAGTGCGTCCAGGTCGATGCCTTCGCGCGGATCCACCGGGATCTCCACTGCCCGCAGGCGCAGCCGCTCCAGCGCCTGCAGCGCGGCATAGAAGCCGGGGGACTCGATCGCCACCACGTCGCCGGGCTGGGTCACCGCCATCAGGCACAGGTTCAGCGCTTCCAGCGCACCGTTGGTGACGATGATCTCGTCGGTGGGCTGCGGCGCGCCCGCGCCGAGGTAGCGCAGGCCGATCTGCTGGCGCAGGGCGAGGTGCCCGGCGGGCATGTCGTTGACGGAATACCAGGGATCGAGCTCGCGCCCAGCCCGGGCCAGCGATTTGCCCAGCCGCTCCCAGGGGTACAGCTCGGGCGAAGGGAAGGCCGAACCAAGCTGGATGAGCTGGGGATCGCGCGCCGCGTCCAGCACAGAGAAAACCAGCTTGGAAATATCAACGTCGGTCGAGACCTGGTGCGAGGGCCGCACAGCCGGTTGCGGCAGCGGCCGGCCGACCTGGCCGGTCACGTAGTAGCCGGAGCGCTCGCGTGCCCGCACCAAGCCACGCTCCTCCAGCCGGTAGTAAGCCTGGAACGCGGTGGCGGGGCTCACGCCGAACTGGGTCACGGTCTTGCGGATCGACGGCATCTTGGTGCCGGGCGGCAGGTTACCGTTGCGGATGTCCTTGGCCAGCGTTTCCGCCAGTTCTTCATAGCGCTTCATGGGGGCAGGGGGCGTTGCCGTGGCGTAGCGATGAGCGCAGTCTCAGGCGCTCAAACTGATACGCAAAATTATCGCAGATCTGATTCTGTTATTCCTTGCCAGCCGACGCCATAATCCCCCGTAACTACCAAAAGCCAAAGCGCCGCAAGGTCACGCGGCGGTTGGCAAGCATGTAAGGAAGAGCGAAATGAACCCCTTGAGATTGGTGCTGACGGTGTTGTGGGGATTCTTTGGCCTGCGCAAGGGCCAGGAACATATGCGCGACCTGCAGGCCGTGCGGCCAGTGCCGTTGATCCTGACGGGGGTGGCGCTGGCGGCGGGGCTGGTGCTGCTGCTCGTGTCGCTGGCGCACTGGGCGGTGACCCACGCCTGAGCCGCGAGCCCGCCAATTCCTCCCATGCCCAAGGGGCCATCCAGGCCCGCAACCACGAAGTACAGCCCGCCGCGTGCGGGCTGTGCACGCTCGCCGTACTGAATGCCATCGCGGCGCTTAAAACGATAATCAGCCCCATGAGCCTTGCCACAAGGCGGTTTTCCGCTACCGTTGCCTTTGCTGTCCTATTGCTGGCGCCATGCTTCGCGGCGGCAGCTGACGCCCCCGGTGCCGCGCAGATCGAGCGCGGCCGCTACCTGGCCAAGGTTGCCAATTGCGCGGCCTGCCACACCAGCGCCGGTGGCGCGCCGTTTGCCGGCGGCTTGCCGTTGAAGACCGGCGTTGGCACCGTCTACTCGACCAACATCACGCCGGACGTGGACAGTGGCATTGGCGCTTACTCGTTCGAGGAATTCGACCGCGCGCTGCGCGAGGGCGTGGCCAGGCATGGCAAGCGGCTGTATCCAGCCATGCCTTACCCGTCCTACGCCAAGCTCGCCGAGCCGGATGTGCAGGCGCTATACGCTTATCTGCGCACCGAAGTGAAAGCCGTGCGGCAACAAACCGCCGAGCCCGAGATGCGCTGGCCGTTTGGCATGCGCTGGCTGCTGCGCGTCTGGAACTGGCTGTTCCTGGAGTCTGGCCCGGTTCCTGCCAATGCGGGTCAGAGCGTCGCGTGGAATCGCGGGGCTTATCTGGTCCAGGCGGTGGCCCACTGCGGCGCATGCCACACGCCGCGCGGCATGCTGATGGCCGAGAAGGGACTGGACGAGCGCAGCCGGCACTTCCTGGCCGGCGCCAGTGTGGAAGGCTGGGCCTCCACCAACCTGCGCGGCGATCCGCGCACCGGGCTGGGCAGCTGGTCGCGCGAGGACATTGCCGAATACCTGCATACCGGCCGCAATGCGCATGCGACTTCCTTCGGGCCGATGTCCGAGGTGATTGCGTCGTCCACGCAGTTCATGACGCGCCCGGACCTGGACGCCGTTGCGGTGTACCTCAAGTCCGTGCCCGGCGCGCGCAGCGATGAAACGCCGTATGCCTATGACGCCAATACCACCGACACGCTTGCGCAGGGCCGTTTCGATGCTACCGGCGCGCGCCAGTACGCCGAGTTCTGCATGCCTTGCCACGGTGCCAACGGCAAGGGCTTTGCCCGCGTTTTCCCACCGCTGGCGGGCAATCCCACCGTGGTGGATCCCGATCCGTCCTCGCTGGCCAACCTGCTGCTCGATGGCGCCGTGACAGCGCACGTGGGCACCGCGGCCACCGATTACCACATGCCCGGCTATGGCTGGACGCTGGACAACCAGGAACTGGCGAATGTGCTGACCTTTATCCGCACAGGCTGGGGCAACCAGGCCAGCCCGGTCAAGGAAGCGGCTGTCGCCGCCCGCCGCGCCGCGCTCGGGCGCCAGCGCGACACCGCCGAATCCCGTTGAGCCCGCGCGCCACCTACTTCAAGCGAATCCTATTGCCATGACCATCACGCGCAGAGATTTCCTTAACGGCGCCGCGCTCACCATTGCCGCGGGGCTGGCGCCGTCCCAGCTTTTGCAGGCCGCCGAACGCGGTGCCGGCTACCCGCCCGCGCTGACCGGGCTGCGCGGCAACCATGCGGGCACCTATACGCTCGCGCACAGCCTGGCGCGTGAGGGCGCCAAGTATCCCGCCGTCATGGCGCGCGAAGTCTACGACCTGGTGGTGGTGGGTGGCGGACTCAGCGGGCTGGCAGCAGCGTGGTTCTACCAGCGCCGCTTTGGCGCCGGCAAGCGCATCCTGATCCTGGACAACCACGACGATTTCGGCGGGCACGCCAAGCGCAACGAGTTCACCGTGCGCGGGCAGAAACTGGTGACGTACGGCGGCAGCGCCGAGATGCCATCGACCGCGCTGGACAGCCGCGCGGTGGCCACGCTGCTGGCCGGCCTCGGTGTAGACGCAAAGCGCCATCAAGCCGCCGAACGCGACCCATACCGCGAGCTGGGCATGGGCCGCTCGGTGTTCTTCGACCAGGAGCATTTCGGCCGGGACCAGTTGCTTGCCGGCGATCCGTTTGCGGGGCTGATCGATGGCCGTAATGGGATAGCTGCGCAGGGGATAGCCGCACAGGGGATAGGCACGCAGCCTGTGGATGCCGCCGCCTTCAAAGCCTTCCTCGACAAGGCGCCGTTGCCCCAGCAAGACCGCGCTGCGCTGGCGCGGCTGGCCGACGGCGGCACGGATTACCTGGCCGGCATGAGCGAAAGCGAGCGGCTGGCCTACCTGAAGCGCACCAGCTACGCGGCGTTCCTGCGCGAGAAGGCCGGCCTGGGGCTGGATGGACAGCGCTTTTTCCGCAGCCGCAGCAACGATGCCTATGCGCTCGACGCCGACGGCGTATCCGTGTTCGACGCGCTGGCCATTGGCCTGCCGGCGGGCAAGAACATGCCACCGCCCAGCCTGAATCCGCGCCTTGGCAAGTCGCCCGCGTCAAAGCTCTGGTTTGCCGACGGCAACGCCACGCTGGCGCGGCTGCTGGTGCAGAACCTGGTCCCGGGCGTGGCAAGCATCGCCAGCCCCGATGCCATCGGCGCGGCCAGCTTCGACTACAGCCGGCTCGATGCCGAAGATGCAAGGGTGAGGGTGCGGCTGAACAGCACAGCCATCGCCATCGAGCCCGACCAGCGCATCACGCGCGTGACCTACGGCTGGAATGGGAACCTGCACCGGGTCGAAGCCGCGCATGTAGTGCTGGCAGGCTACAACATGATGATCCCGTTCATCATGCCCGGCCTGCCGGACGCGCAAAAGCAAGCTTTGCGCGCCGACGTGAAGGCGCCCGTGGTCTACACCAAGGTGGCGCTGGACAACTGGCGTGCCTTCGAGGCGCTCAAGACCAGCCGCATCCACGCGCCGGCCATGGCCTACACCGACCTGTGGCTGGAGAAGCCAGCCGGCGCGCGTCCGGCAGATCCGGTGGTGCTGCATATGCTCTATGTGCCCACCGTGCCGGACAGCGGCATGCAGGCGCGCGAGCGCTTTCGCGCGGGGCGCGCCTTCTTGCTGGGTACGCCGTTCAGCGAACTGGAGAAGGGCGTGCGCAGCCAGCTCGATCGCATGCTGGCGCCAGGCGGCTTTGCCGGCAAGGACGTCATCCGGGGCATCACCGTCAACCGTTGGGCACACGGTTACAGCTATATGCCCAACAGCTTGTTCGAGGAAGAAGCGGCGGCGCAGGCCGTGCTGGATCGCTCGCGCGCCCGCGCTGGCAATGTGGTGATCGCCAATAGCGATAGCGCGGGCAGCCCGTCGTTGACGTCCGCCATTGATCAGGCGTGGAGGGCGGTGGGCGAGTTGGCTGGCTGATGTGGAGGCGGCAGCGGTTGTTCAGCGCTGCCGTGGTCGCGACGCGAGGTAGTCGCGCTGGAAGGCGCACATGCGCAGTGCGTTGTGATACGCGCCATAGCTGAAGAATTCTTCCCGCAGCTCGCCCTCACGCTGGAAGCCGCATTTCTCGTAGATGTGGATCGCCTTTTCGTTCTGCACGTCCACGATCAGGAACAGCTTGTGGAGGTTCAGCACCATGAAGGCGTAGTCCATGGCAAGCCGCGTGGCCGTGCTGGCATAGCCGCGGCCCTGGCTGGCGGGTGCCACGATGATCTGGAACTCGCCGCGCCGGTGGATATGGTTCAACTCCATCAGCTCGACCAGGCCGACGGCCTCGCCTTCCAGGTTCTCGCAGATAAAGCGGCGCTCGCGCTGGTCGTGCACGTGGCGGTCATATAGCTGCGACAGCTCGGTGAAGGTCTCGTACGGCTCCTCGAACCAGTAACGCATGATCTTGGCGTCGTTGTTGAGGCTGTGGACGAAATGCAGATGGCTGCGCTCCAGCGGGCGCAGGAGCAGGTTCTGGCCGGTTTCGGTCACCATCGGTGGGCCTTTCTTGATTGTTCTTCGATTGATGGGTCGGCCCAAGCCATCATGGATCGGTTGGAGACACAAGACTGGCCGGGCGAAGGTCTTTTGGACTCGCCCGGCTATGGGCGGGTTCCAGTGTAATGCGGGCACGTTCAGGCGCAAAGCTTGAAGTGACTGGTGTGGGGCGGAGCGCATCAGGCCGGAATGCCAAACAAGCGGCGGCTGTTGCGGGTGCACTGATCCGCCACTTCGCGCATGCTCAGCCCCTTCAGCTCGGCGACCGCTTGCGCGATCCAGGGAAGATTGGCGGGCTCGTTGTAAGGCCGCCGGTTCTTGTGGTTTTTCGGGCCGAGATAGGGCGCGTCCGTCTCCAGGTGCAGGTGCTCGAGCGGGATGGCTTGCACGGCCTCCCGCAGGGCCTGGCCGCGCTTGATATCCGTGACCCAGCCGGTGATGCCGATGTCCAGGCCTAGCGCTACGAAAGCGGCTGCCTCATCGGTTGCGCCGGTGAAGCAGTGCACCACGCCGTGGGCGCCCGCGCGCACGGCGGGTGCGACCATGGCGTAGAAATCGTCGAAGGCGTCCCGGCAATGAAGGAACAGCGGCTTCTTCCAGCGCACCGCCGCTTCGAGTTGTGCCTCGAAGGCGTGGCGCTGGTCGGCTGGCGTAGAGAAGTTGCGGTTGTAGTCCAGCCCGCATTCCCCGATTGCCACCACATCAGGGCTCTCCCAAAGCGCCTGGAGGGACTGCAGGACCGCTGGCGACCAGTCCTTGGCGGTGTGCGGGTGGATGCCGGCCGTGGCAAAGAGGAAATGGGGATGCCGGCTGGCCAGGTCGCGTGCCTTTCGGCTTGATTCCAGCGAGGTGCCGGTGGCAAGGATGCCGACCACGCCCGCTGCTGTAGCGCGCTCCAGGATCACGGCGGTGTGCGGGGCAATCTGAGACGAGTGAAAGTTCACGCCAATGTCGATCAGGTGCATGTCTCTGGCTAAGGGATGGGGTGGCTGGTGGTTCGACAGGTATGCAGTCTAACCGCTTAAATACCGTGCCTGTGCAGCCCTATTAATGTTCCATATATAGAACATTAATAGGGAATTGGCAGTTATTGTTCTATATGCGGAACATTATCTTGATCCATTCTTCTGTTTCATATACAGTACATTAAATGCATTTCAAGGCTTAATGTTTTATAGGTGGCATATGAATCTCGCCGAACTGGGGGAGGCCTTTAAGCACGCCAGGCTTCTTGCCAACAAAACCCAACAGGAAGTCGCGGACGCCAGCGGGGTGCCGCGTGCGCGGATCAGCCGGTTCGAGACCGGCGGCTTGCCGGAGCTGGGCGCCGTGAAGCTGCTGAGCCTGTTTGAAGCCGTCGGGCTTGAGCTGCTCGCACGGCCCGCCGGCCACCGAAGGACCCTTGACGACGTGCTGGCAGAGTCCGAAACAGGCAATGCCGCTGCGGGAGACCTCCGCCGGCGGGTCAGGCATGCCCATAGCAAGCCCCAGGCAGCCACGGGGAGGGCGGATGAGCGCTAAGGTACTGGACGTCTACGTGAATGCAACGCCAGTGGGCACCCTGGTCGAAGAGGCGCGCGCGAGCGTTTTCACCTACCTGCCAGACGTACAGGCGCACAACCTCGTCTCACTCCTGCTCCCAGCGCGGGCAGAGTCATATAAATGGGCTGCCGGATTGCTGCCTTTTTTTCAGATGAACCTGCCTGAAGGGTACAAAAAAGACCTGGTGCGCCGAAAACTTGGCGCCCATGCCGACGTGAGCGACCAGGGCCTGTTGGCACTGACCGGCGCGAACGGAATCGGCAGGGTCAGGGTGGTGCCCCGTGGCGTATCGGTGGACGCCCCCGCCTCCAACCTGGACATGGCGAGCCTGCTTGCCGCAACAGGCTCACGGGACAACCTGTTGCGGCAGCTGGAAGCCGGTATTACCGATGGGGTCTCTGGCGTCATGCCGAAGCTGCTTGCCAGGCCAGAGGACAAGGCCACGGTCTGGACCGATGAGTTCATCCTGAAAACCGGTCCGGCCGACTTGCCCGGCCTGTCTGTCAATGAATTCCTGTGCCTGGAGGTCGCGCGGCATGCGGGCCTGGAGGTCCCCGAGACACAACTCTCGGAGGACGGGGAGGTGCTGGCCATCCGGCGTTTCGACCGGCTGGCCAACGGGGGCCGCCTGGCGGTCGAGGATTTCTGCGCACTCAAGGGGCTGGATCCCGTCAATAAGTACAAAGGCAGCCTTGAGGACCTGGCCAAACTGTCGTCGATTTACATCAGTGCCCCGCATCGCAAGGACAGCGCGAGGCGGCTGTTTACGCTGCTGCTCGTGAACTATGCGCTGCGCAATGCAGACGCGCACTTGAAAAACTTCGCAGTGGTCTATACCTCCGTAGAGGACGTGCGGCTGGCGCCGGTTTACGACATCGTCACGGTGACGGCCTACCCCGAGTACCAGGCAGATATTCCGGGGCTGCCGTTGGCCGGCAAGCGGACCTGGGCATCCGGGCAGTGGTTGACCCAATACGGGGGGGCCCGGTTGTCGCTGTCCCGGACCGACATGGCGGCGTGCGCGGCGCAGGTGACCGAGGCGGTTCGAAAAGTGCTGCCGATGGTAGCTGAGTGCGCTGGCCGGTACCCGGAGTTCCGGGAAATCGCCAAGCGGATGCTGGCGGCATGGGCGCAAGGGCTGGAGGACATCAAGCCGGATGCACGGCCGGGGAAATCGGCACCCGCCCCATTAAGGGAAGAAGCCGGCCTTTCCGGGCCCGGTAGCCTGGCTGGCAAGAAAAAAACAAATCTGTATGTAAATCCTGACGGTGCTTTCGGTCACAAGGCCCGATGAGGTCATATGGAATCTTTGCGTCACATATTGCGGGTAATTCTCCCGGTTTGTGCGTGAAAATAGGGCTATTGCCTAGCATGGAGTGACATGGCAACGCAAATTTAAGAGGGGTTGAAGGGCCTCGGCGATGCGGTAAAAAACTTTTAGCACGTGCTGCGTCGCACCAACGAATGTAGAATATCGCCCTTTGGCCTAAACGAGCGCGGACCACCATACTGGAAGAACCCGGTAGTGGTGGCGTCAGCCATGCATCTCTCGACAGGTACCCATCCTGTGACGGCTTTGACAGCCAGAGGTGCGTTGGGTGTACCCTCGTACGGGCAACAGCAACAGTTAAGAAGTAATTCAGCAAGGGAGCAGCAGTTAATGGCGAGTGGCGCACAACGGACGGTGGCAGAAACAAAGACAGCATTGACCGGCAAAAAGCCTGTCGGCAGGGGTGCGGCGTCCACGACTCAAGCTGATCCCGCAACCGAAGCAACGGAACGCAGCCAGCAGCTGCGCGCGCTGATCCAGCTGGGCAGGGAGCGAGGCTACCTGACGCACGCGGACATCAGCGACCATTTGCAGGGCAATTTCACGGACACCGCGGCGATGGAGAGCATCGTCAGCACGTTCGCCGAAATGGGCGTGACGATCTATGAGCAGACGCCGGACGCTGAAGCGCTGCTGCTGCGCGACAGCGCGGTCGCCGCATCTGACGACCAGGCCGATGAAGAGGCGGAAGTTGCGCTCTCGACGGTTGACTCGGAATTTGGCCGCACCACCGATCCGGTGCGGATGTACATGCGGGAAATGAGCTCGGCAACGCTGCTGACCCGCAAGCAGGAAGTCGAGATCGCCAAGCGCATCGAGGACGGCCTGAACCGCATGGTGCATGCCATCGCTGCCTGCCCGTCCACCATTGCGACGATTCTTGAGCTGTCGGAGCGGGTCGCCCGCGACGAAACGCGTATCGATGAGCTCGTCGACGGCCTGATCGAAGGGGAAGGCGAAGTCGCCGAAGCCGAGGAAGACACCAGCCGCGACGAAGTCGTCGCCGAGGATGAGAGCGCCTCGGACGAGCCCGTCGACGAAGGTGCGGCCGCGCAAGCCAACGAAACCGCCAGCCTGGCCAAGCTGCGTGACGATTGCCTGACCCGCTTCGCTCGCGTGGCCAATCATTTCGAAGCCATGCGCAAGGCCTACACCGCCCACGGCGTGGAGTCCGAAGGCTTCCTCGTGGCACAGCTCGCGGTTCGGGAGGAGCTCAAGTCGATCCGCTTTACCGCAAAGACCATCGAGCGCCTGTGCGCCGATGTGCAGACGGTGGTGGAAGAAGTACGCGTGGTCGAGCGCCAGATCCTGCAACTGATGGTCGAGCGTTGCGGCATGCCCCGTGAGGAGTTCATCGAACGCTTTCCGGGCAACGAGACCAATCTCGCCTGGGGCCGTGCGATCGCCGGCGAGTCGCGTTCGTACAGTGACTCCGTTTCCCGCAGCTTGCCGGACCTCGAAGCGCATCAGCAAAAGCTGATCGACATCCACGCCCGCGTGGTGCTGCCGCTGTCGGAACTGAAGCTGGTGAATCGCCAGATGCTGGCAGCCGAGCGGCAGATGCGCCAGGCCAAGCACGAGATGACGCAGGCCAACCTGCGCCTGGTCATCTCGATCGCCAAGAAGTACGTGAACCGCGGCATGCAGTTCCTGGACCTGATCCAGGAAGGCAACATTGGCTTGATGAAGGCGGTCGACAAGTTCGAGTACCGCCGCGGCTGGAAATTCTCCACCTATGCAACCTGGTGGGTTCGCCAGGCCGTGACGCGCGCGATCGCCGACCAGGCCCGGACCATCCGGGTGCCGGTGCACATGATCGAGACGATCAACAAGCTCAACCGGATCTCGCGCGAAATCATGCAGCGCACCGGCAAGGCTGCGGATCCCGCTGCTCTGGCCGAGCGCATGGAGATGCCCGAAGAGAAGGTCCGCTCGATCATGAAGATCGCGAAGGAACCGGTTTCGATGGAAACGCCGGTTGGCGAAGACGGTGACACGAGCCTGGGCGACATGATTGCCGACTCCGACACCGCGTCCCCCGCCGAAGCCGCGTTGCACGCTAGCCTGCGCGCCACTGTGCGCGAGATGCTCGACGACCTGACGCCGCGCGAGGCCAAGGTGCTGCGCATGCGTTTTGGCATCGACATGTCGACCGACTACACGCTGGAAGAAGTCGGCAAGCAGTTCGATGTGACGCGCGAACGGATTCGCCAGATCGAAAGCAAGGCGATGAAGAAGATGCGCCATCCCAGCCGCGCGGACCATCTGAAGGCGTTCCTGAAGGAAGGCTAATCAGGGTTCTGCCCCGGCGCGTGCCGGGCGAAGGCTGGTCGAAGGGGGTTACGGCAAAGTTAAAAGCCGTAGCCCCCTTTGCTATTTCAGCCAGGCAAGTACGTCTTCCACATGACGAGGGCGCCAAGGTTCAAGGCAACGGTGCCCCAGAAAACCAGCTGGAACTCTTGCTTCCGATTCTTGTGGCGCAGCAGGTGCTGCGCGGCAAGCGCGCCCGGCCAGCCTCCGCACAGCGCCAGGAAGTGCAGCCTGGCCTCGGGCGTGCGCCAAGCATCGTGTTTGGCGCTGTTCTTGTCGAGCACGTAGGCAAGGAACGCAACGGCACTCATCACAAGGCTGACGAGGCCTGCATATCGTGGCAGGTATCCGCTAAGGGCGCCGCCCGCAATGGCCATCAGCGCCGCTGCCGCCAGGAAGGCAGGCAACAGGTTTGGCCGGCTCACCTGGCTTCGCCCCTTCGGCGCGCCCAGTATCGAGACGCTGGTGGCTCGCATGCGGCCGTCCTTGTCCTTGCCTAGTTCAAACGTCACGCGGTCGCCAGCCTTGGGCTGGACGGCACGGTGCTGCAACGCGGTGATGTGAAAGAAGATGTCTTTCAAGTCCGCATGGATATCGATGAAGCCGTAGCCCTTGTCGGCATGCCAGGATTTGACGCGGCCCGCTTTTTTCATTTTTGCTTGTCCATCGGCGATGCGCATTCTAGCTACCCCTTGATGTGCATGGTCATTGATCCTGCTTTGTGCCCCAGCCCAGCCGGTGGCGCTCCTGCGTGGCCTGGTGCCGCGCATCGTCTTCCGCATGCAGGTATGCGCTGGTTGTGGCGATGGACGCGTGCCCGAAATTGTCCCGCACGAAGCGCAGGTCGACCTGCCGATCCGTCATATGCGACCCGGCTGTGTGGCGCAGCCAGTGTGCCGAGGCGCCGGCCAGCACCTCGGCACGGCTTGCCCATTCGGGGCCGCGCGCGCGCAACTGCTCTGCCGCCAGCCCGAAGATCTCCTTGAGCACCAAATGCAGCGCGCCACGCGACAGGGCGCGCTCGCGCCCGATCACGGGCAGCACAATGGGGCGATCCTCGCCGGGGCTTGGCGCAGACGGCAGACCGTGGGCGTTGCGGTAACGCGCCAGCTCCGCCATTAGCTCATCGGTGGCCGGCACTAGCCGCGTCTTGTTGCCCTTGCCTGTCACCTCCATCCACCACCGCTCCAGGCCCTGGCTGTCGCGCCGACAGAAAAACGCCCCCATGCGCGTGCTGGCCACTTCCGCTGCACGCAAGCCACCGAGATACAGCACGGTCAGCAGCCAACGGCAACGCGCCGCGTGCAGGCGGTCGCGCTCGGTCTCGACCGGCATGGCAGCGGTGGCGTCCTTGACCGCTTGCCACATGTCGTGGCTCAGGTAGCGGGTAATACGCGGCTTGGGCAGGCTGCGCCGGCTGCGCGCCAGCGACAGTGGGTTGCCGGCCAGGTAGCCCGCGTCGACCAGCCAGGCGAACAAGCCATTGAGGATCACCATGGTGTGCCGCGCACTGACTGGGGAGAGCGGCCCGGCAAACGGCCGCCACTCGGGCGCACCACGCGCTAGTTTCTTGCGCGACGCCATCACCCAGCGCCAGGCTGGCTGCGGGTCGGCCAGGAAGCGTTCGTACACCAGTAAATCCTCATGGGTCAGCGACGACAGCGGCTTGCCATGCTGCATCACGGCCCATAGCAGTAGCCGCTCTACCTCGCGCCGATAGGTTTGCAGGGTAGTGGGCGTGTCGGCATAGCGCGCCAGCCAGGCAGTCACCGCGGCCAAATCCTCCGCGGCCGAGATCTGCGGGGTGCCGCCGCGCGCCCTGTTGGTGCCGGCGGCGCCGGATAGCTCGGCGGGCACGCGCAAGCGCTCGATCGGGGTGGCCGGCAGGGTGGCGAGGGGCAGTTGGCTGGATTCCATGGGTGAGGCGTGAGTCTCGTTCTCAAATTAGGCGTAATTATAGACAGAACAACAGTTATGTCTAAAGATTGCCTGTTTATTCATGAAATATTACGTATTACGTAGTAATATTTATAAATTGCCGGAACCTCTCCAAAACTCATGACCACTAGCCCAGAAACCACGGCAAACGAGCAAATCCTGCAGGCTGACATCGTCAAACTGCGCGAACGCTTCCCGGAAACACGTGCTCTCTATCGAGAGGTGTGTGGATTGCTGTTCTTCCGCTACGGCATCACGCCCACCGCCAACAAGCTCTACGGGCTGGTGCGCAAGGGCAGCATGGGCACACCGACCGAGGTGCTGGCGCAGTTCTGGCAAGACATGCGCGACAAGATGCGCGTGACCATCGCCCACCCCGAGTTGCCGGACGCACTCAAGCAGATCGCCGCCGATGCCGTGCAGTCGATCTGGCAAGCCGCCAACGAGGCTGCCGCCGGCGAACTGGCATCGCTGCGCGTGGAGGCCCGACACCAGGCGAGCGAGGCCGAAGCGCAACGCGACCAGGCGCGGGCCGCTCTGGTGGTGGCCGAGCAGGAGAAAGCCGTCGTGCAAGCTGAACTCGGCGCCGCCCGGCAAGCGCGTGTGGCGCTACAAGGGGAACTGGAAGCCGAGCGCCAGGCCCACGCAGCCGCGCGGGCGCGCCAAGAGGAGGGCAAGCGCCAGATCGAGGCGCTCGAGCGCCACTTGGGCGAAATGCATGCACAGTTCTCGACGGACCTGGAGCGCACCCACGAGCAGGTCGCGGTGGCGCAGGAACGGGCCAGCGCCACCGAGCGCCGCGCGCTGCGCGAGATTGATCAGGAGCGCACGCTGCGGCAGAAGGCAGAGCAGGTGGTGGGGGAGTTGCGCTCCGGGATGGCCGCGGCGCAGGTGAGGGCGCAAGACGCGGCCGTCGCGGGCGCGGAGGAGCGGGTGCGCTTGCAGGCCGAGCGCGACACGCTCAGCCGGCGGTGGGTGGAGGCGCAGCAGGCGCTAGCGGAGGGGGAAGTGGCGCGGGAGCGCTTACGGGCCGAAATCGAGGTGGCGCTGCGGCGGGCCGAGCGTGCGCAAGCCGAGGCCACCGCGACGCGCCGCCTGATGACGGCCAGGCGCCTGGCGCCGGTGACGCGCACCAAGTTCAAGCCCGGGCCGGCTTGAGAGCCCGCTGCGATCGACGCGTTTGGTTTCGAGCTACTTGGCCAGCTAGCGCGAGTTGCCGGCGGGTAAAGCCTGCGGAGCGCCGCGTGAAGGCGGATGGCGGATTATTTTTTCGGCGGCGCTGCGCTGAACGTCTTGTTGGCGATCTTCCAGACGCCGTCGATTTCCAGGAGCGTCATGTAGTCCGTGAAGGTCACTTCCGGATACTCCAGCACGACCTTGGCAGTGCCGGCGTTGCCGGTGACGTCGAAATGCGTGATGTAGCGCTTGCGTTGTGCTTCATCTGCCGCGGGCTGGCCCTGGAAGCGCGCGGAAAACTCATCGAGGGTCAAGGCGTGCAACTTTCCCTCGCGAAACGAGATGATCCTGGCATCCGGGTGGAACGCCTTGCGCATGTATTCCGCATTGCCGGTGATGTGGGCTTGCAGGTAGTTCTCGATCGGCTCAAGAGCGGCTACGTGTTGTGATGTCATGCCGGGGGTGCTGAATGTCATGTTGTCTCCAGATCTATGAATCCGCCTGGCGGTGGCCTGAATGGCGGGCGTCAAACCATGCAATTGCATTCTATTATTGCATACAATATGTTCGGCTCGGGGATCCGCGCCGTTCGGCTCTGGCCGGAGCCCGTCGCGCAGGCGGTCGGTGCCCCCATCGTCATTGCCCCCCATCGTCATTGCACAAGTGCTGTGCGGTGACCTTCATCCCGCGGCGACAAAGCTTGGGGCAAAAAATCTTGGAAAAAACTTGCCAGCGTTGCGCGAACGACCTAGTATTCGCTCCCTTCGCGGCAGGAGGCTCAGCTTCAGGGCAGGGCGGTAGAGTTCGCGGGGCTGCTAGTGGGGAAGGTGAGTAATAGGCAGAGCGAAACTTGCCCGAGCAAGAAAAGATTAAAAAAGTATTGATGAAACGCAGATAATTCTTTATAGTCTCGTTCCTTCGCTGCAGCAAACG